>JAQGMO010000092.1 GCA_028292315.1 Herminiimonas sp.
CCTTTACTGCTAGTCGGCTTCACGCACCAGCCGCATGCCTACGAGCGTATACCGCGTGTCCGGCGTATTCCAGTTGCGATAGGACGACCGCGCGTAGAACGACCAGGTGTGCCATGAGCCGCCACGCCGCACGCGCACGGTTCCTGTCGCCGGGCCCTTCGGATCGTCGAGCGGCGAGTTGGCATAATAATGCTCATCGTGCCAGTCTGCTGTCCATTCCCATGCGTTGCCGTGGATATCGTAAAGCCCGAACGCATTCGGCGCAAAGCTGCCTACTGGCGACGTGAATGCAAAACCATCGTGTCCGGAAACGGCATAGTCCGCCCATCTTTCCCAGTGACTCGCCGCATCGGCATCGAATACGTTGGCGGCTTTCAGGAGAGATTGCGGATCATCGCCGCTGAAATAACGCGTTCTCGTGCCGGCCCGCCCGGCGTACTCCCATTCCGCTTCAGTCGGAAGACGATAGGTCTTCCCTTCCATCTCGCTGAGCCATTTGCACATGGCTACCGCATCGTTCCAGGTGACGTTCACGACCGGATGATCATCGCGTTGCCGAAAGCCGGGATTGCGCCATGAATATTTCGGATTCCGCCCCTCGAATGCATCACCTCGCACTGACTTTGCCGGATCATGGTCGGGGTTGTAACCATAGGCACCGGTACCGTCGGCTTCCGATTCCGGCTGGTAGCCGGACGCTTCCAGGAATCTTCGGAACTGGCCGACCGTGACCTCGTGTTGTCCAAGATAGAACGCCCGGGTGACGCGCACTTTGTGCACCGGGGCTTCGTCGTCAAGTTTCTGAAAGCGCTCGCGCTCATATTGCGGATAGGATCCGGCGAGGGAATCAGGACCCTCCGCACTGCCCATCATAAATTCGCCGGCGGGTATCAAAACGAACTTCATGCCGATAACGTTTTCGATTTGCTTCGGTAACGTTAAGGTCGAACCGGTCGCCCAGCCTGACGAAGCGATCAGTGACATGAAAAGTAAAAACGCTGTTCGTCTGCGCATGGTGGCCTGATCAAGCGGTAAGTGTCGGAACGAGCCTACTGGACAAATAGTACGGCCCTTGTTACTGCATTGAATGCAGGCCAATCCTAGGGAATCGGCTGATCAAGGGGAACGCCTAAAGTGACCAGTCTATGTGGAAATCGTTAGTGCGGCAACCAGGCTATGCGGCGATACATGTGCATGTGCACTGGCGGCCCTGATTCGCCGGAACGGCATCACCCGGATCCAATGGATATCAGCAGACTGTGCGTCCGCCCATCCAGCGGAACGCGGACCGATCCTTCGGCACAGTTAATACGCGCGCCATCCAGGACCGCATGCGACACGCCGCGACAGCAATGCGACGGATTGTCCACGCGAATATCGTAGTGGGTCGACGCCACTTTTACGGTAGCGTCAAATCCCGGCCATGTGCCCGGAATACACGGATCGACGATCAGGAAAGCGCCCTCACGGCGAATGCCGAGAATGCCCTCGGCGCCGGCGCGATACATCCAGCCGGCTGCGCCCGTGTACCAGGTCCATCCCCCGCGGCCCGCATGAGGCGGGACCGAATAGACATCGGCGGCAACGACATACGGTTCGACCTTGTAGCGTTCGACTTCCTCCGGGGTGCGCGCATGGTTGACCGGATTGAGCAGCGCGAACAGCTCGCCAGCCTTGTCGCCCGCTCCCAACTTTGCAAATGCAAGGATTGCCCACATGGCTGCGTGGCTGTATTGCCCGCCATTTTCGCGCAGGCCCGGTGGATAGCCGGCGATGTAACCGGGATCGCGCGGCGTCTTGTCGAAGGGCGGCCAGAACAGGAGCGCCAGGCCGTCGTCGCGGCGGATAAGCTCTTTTTCCAGGGACGCCATCGCGAGCGCTGCGCGCGCCGGTTCCGCTGCGCCTGACAACACCGCCCAGGATTGCGCGATGGAGTCGATCCGGCACGCCTCGCTCTCCTTCGAACCCAGCCAGGTTCCATCATCGAAAGTCGCGCGGCGATACCACTCGCCATCCCAGGCTTCCCGCTCAAGCGCTTCGCGCACCGAGGCGGAATGCGCGCACCAGCGTTCGGCGCGCTCGCCGTCGGCGCTCGTTCCGCGTCCTTTTGCCAGTGGCGCGAAAAGCGCGATGGTCCGCACCAGCAGCCAGCCGAGCCACACGCTTTCGCCCTTGCCATCTGCGCCGACCCGATTCATACCGTCGTTCCAGTCGCCGGTGCCAATCAGCGGCAGGCCATGTTCGCCGGTGAGTTCAAGACACTGGTCAAGTCCGCGCGCACAATGTTCGAACAGCGAGGCCGATTCGTCCGCGACCATCGGTTGGAAAAAGGCGTCATGCTCGCCGGCTTGCAACAGAGGTCCTTTAAGAAACGGCACAATCTCGTCCAGGATCGCGGCGTCATCCGCAGTAGCAATATACGTAGCGGTCGCGAATGCGAGCCAGACGCGGTCATCCGAAATCCGCGTTCGTACCCCCTGTCCGGAATGCGGCAGCCACCAATGCTGAACATCGCCTTCGACGAACTGCCGGGCGGCGGCGCGCAGGAGATGACGCCGCGTCTCGTCCGGCCTGGCGAATGTCAACGCCATGCCATCCTGAAGCTGGTCGCGAAAGCCGTAAGCGCCACTTGCCTGGTAGAAGGCGGACCGTGCCCAGGTGCGGCACGCAAGCGTCTGATACAGCAGCCAGCCGTTGAGCATGATGTCCATTGCACGGTCGGGCGTCCTGACGCGGACCGCCCCCAGCAATCCGGCCCAGTGGTTGGTCACCTCATTTAAAACGGCGTCGAGATCAGCCTCGCGATAGCGGACAATCAGTGCCCGAGCCTCGTCGGCCGACCCGCATTGTCCGACAAACGAAACAATTTCGATTGATTCGCCCGCCCCAAGCTCGACGACGCGCTGCAAGGCGGCGCAGGGATCGATGCCGGCGCCGGTCGTCCCCGACAGAGGCGTCTTTCCAACCAGTGCTGCAGGTGCCGCAGGTCCGCCGTAGCGACCCAAAAATTCCGTGCGATCGGCCGTCCACGACGTCTGCCGGCCGCCGAGGTCGGCAAAGGCGACACGTCCTTCAAACCCCATGCTCCAGGGATTACAAGCCAGCATCGCGCCGGTGGCGCCATCGATCTCCGTCGTGATGAACGGCCCCGAACGGCCCCGGGACGTGCCAAGCACCCACTCCACGTAAGCCGTGACCGACAGCCGGCGCGTCTCTTCGGAAAGATTTCGAAGGGTCAGGCGGGAAATCTTGATCGGATCGGCAAGCGGCACATATTGCAGCAATTCAAGCTCGATGTCATGCGCCCGGTGTTCGAAGTGCGTATAGCCGAAACCATGGCGGGCAATGTAGGTCCCGCCATCGCGGATCGGCTGCGCGGTGGCGCTCCAGAGATCGCCGCTCACTTCGTCGCGAACGTAGATCGCCTCGGCGATCGGGTCCTGCACCGGATCGTTTGACCACGGCGTGAGCTGGTTCTCGCGACTGTTTTCAGCCCAGGTATAGCCGCTCCCCTCCGCCGACACCTGGAAGCCGAAGCCGGGATTGGCGATGACGTTGATCCACGGCGCGGGCGTCGTGTTGCCGGCATTGAGGACGGTCACATATTCCCGGCCATCCTTGTCAAAGCCGCCCAGGCCGTTGAAAAACTCGAGATTTCGTGGCATCGGCAACGTCTGCGGCGCCGCCGGCGCAGCCTTGTAACCGCGCTCCGGCGGGCGCCGCGACAGCGACGGCGACAGACGGGCAAGCTGGTCAGCGATGGGCCCACGGCGCGCAAACAGCGCGACACGGGCGATCGATTCAAGCAAGGCTCTGGCATCGACACTCATCAGATCCGCGCGCAACACATGGACCGACCCCTGAGCCAGCATTTCTCCGAATCGCCGCCGCGCCTGACTGCTGCGCACCGCGGTCTCGATCGCGATCTGCAAATCCTGCACATAGGACGACGCGCGTTCATTGATGATGACAAGGTCAACCGCGAGCCGCTTCATGCGCCAATATTCATGAGCGCGCAACAATTGGCGGACCTGCGCGATGTCCCCTATGTCATCGATACGAAGGAGGACGATCGGCAAGTCGCCGGAAATGGCATGCACCCACAAGCCTGACTGGGAACCGGCGCCGCGGATGATCGTATCGGACGTCGACCTGAAGCGTGGATCGGCGTACAGGATGGGCGCGGCCAGGCGCTGGAAATCAGCCGCCTCTTCCGCCTTGACGTCGAGATGGCGAAGCTGCACCTGGGCCTGGGTCCACGCCAGGATTTTTGCGCGCTCGAAAGCGTTGCGGTCATGGTGTTTATCGATCAGATCCAGAAGGGCCTCCTGCGACGCGGCGACGACAGTCCAGAAGGCGACCCGCGCGACTGTGCCAGGCGCTATCGTTACGCGATGCCTGAGCGCAAAGACCGGGTCGAGAACAGTCCCCACCGTGTTCGAAAGCGGCCGGCCTTCCGCGATAACGGCGGCCTCGCCGACGGCGCGGCTCCGGCCCAGAAAGCGTGCGCGATCGGACTCGTATTGCGGATCGGCGGCGATCTCTCCTTCGACGACCGCGAAATGCGCGGCCCATACCTGCGGCTCGTCGTGCGACCGCGGACGGCGTGTCGCAAGGAGCGCACCGAATTCGGCAAGATGCGCGGTTTCCACGAACATCTTGGCGAAAGCAGGATGCGCGCTGTCGGCGGCCGACGTCGTCAACACCACTTCGGCATAGGAGGTCAGCTCGATCTCGCGCGGCCGGCGTCCGCTGTTGACCAGCGATATCCGGCGGACTTCGCCGTCAGCCTCGCCCGAAACCAGGACGTCCATGGTGGTCGTCAGCGTGCCGTCGCGGCGTACAAATTCGGCATGATCTTCGCGGAAAATTACCTCATCGTCCCGCACTTCGTTTCCGACCGATTGCGCGCCGGCGGACCAGACGTTTCCACTCTGCGTATCGCGCAGGAAGATGAATGAGCCCCAGGCGTCGCGCGTAGCGTCTTCCCGCCATCGCGTCACGTTGATATCGCGCCAGCGGCTATAGCCGGCCCCTGTCGCGCTCAGCATCACCGCGTAGCGCCCGTTCGACAACAAGTGCGTCACCGGCGCGCCGCCGGCCGAGGCCCTGAGGCGGCGTACGGTCGGCGCTGAGGTAATGGCATCGTCCGCGGACGCCCTGACCTCTTCGGCCCGCGGGTGCGCAATGGCGACGTCGCGTGGCATGCGCTCCTGGAGCAGGAGTTCGCACGCCTGGATCATCGGCTCGCAATGGAAGCGGGCGCGCATCCGGCCGTCTTGCAGGGTATTCGCGATCGCAACGATGGTCATTCCCTGGTGATGCGCCATGAAGTTGCGCACGATCGCGACTTTCTCGCCATCGGGAAGTCGCGAGCGGGTGAAGTCGAGGGCTTCGTAGAAGCCGTACCGGCCTTGCGCACCCATCGCGGCAAGGCGGGCGAAGTTCAGGCGCGCGCCCTGCGGGTCCACCATGGTCGCAAGACCGGTTGCGTAGGGCGCAATCACCAGGTTATCGGCGAGTCCGCGCTTCAGGCCGAGACCGGGAACGCCAAAGTTGGAGTACTGGTAGGTGAACTCCATGTCGCGCGCGTTATAGGCGGATTCCGAAATACCCCATGGGATATCCAGCGACCGGCCATAGGATTGCTGGCGCTCCACCGCAAGACGGTTGGTCTGCTCAAGCAGGCTTCCGATCGGCGCTCGCATCACAAGGGACGGCATCAGATATTCGAACATGGAGCCGGACCAGGAAATCAGCGCCGACCCGTTCCCGATCGGCGTCGCGGCCCGGCCGAGATGAAACCAGTGGCGTGTTGTAACATCCCCCTTCGCTATCGCAAACAGGCTGGCAAGCCGTGCTTCCGAAGCCAGCAGGTCGTAGCAACTGGGGTCAAGGCGATTGTCGACAACGGAATAGCCGATCGACAGCAGCTTGCGCTCCGGATCGAACAGAAATGCGAAATCCATCGCGAGCGCCATTTTGCGCGCCGCCTCGGCGAGCGCAATCAGGCGGGCCTTCAAACCATGCGATGCGTCGGTAATCTGAAGCCGGTCGCGCCCATGTTCGAGTATTGTCTTCGAAAGTGTCTCGATCCAGAATAGCAAATCCGACACGTCGTCGTCTTTCACCGCGGGGTCGATATCACGCGCCACTTCAGCGGCTTTATCGGTAAGCCGCTTCAACGCCGGGGAAACCGTCGCTATTGCTTGCGCGCCATTTAACTGCGTGTCGATCTCTCCAAGAAGCAAGGCAAGCTGCCGGCCGCGCACGCCGCTCGCGGCGGGCAATGCGCCGAGCGCCTCGCGCGCCAGCCGGAGATTGTCAGCCATGCCGGTCCGCGCATTCGGCGCAAGCAGAGCGCTTTCCCACTCTTCGCAGGTGTTGGCAACCACGATCAGATGACCGGCAAGATTTCCGCTATCGACGGAAGAGACGTAGGCGGGAGCCAGCGCCTGCAGGTCTTGTGTCCCGTACCAGTTAAAGAAATGGCCTTTGAACCGAGCGAGTTTGTGCATGGAATCGAAGGTGGCTTCCAGCCGCTCGACGGTTTGCGTTGTCCCCGCCCAGCCGAAATCGCGGGCCGCGATGGCGGAAAGCAGATAGAGGCCCATATTGGTGGGCGAAGTCCGGTGCGCAACGACCGGCTTCGGGTCCTCCTGAAAATTATCCGGCGGCAGCATGTTCTCCGACGGCGTCACGAACGTCTCGAAGAACCGCCAGGTGCGGCGTGCGGTGAGGCGGAAATCGTCCGCATCCAGCTCGGATAAGGCAAGCCGCGGCGCAACTGCCGGCGAACGGCTGGTCCACAACGCAAGAGCCGGCGCTGCAAGCCATAGCAGCACAAGCGGCAGGGCAAGGGGCCAGGACGACGGTACCCATGCGAGCACGCCGGCCATCATGGCCAGCGCCAGCGCCGTGCCGCCGGCCATCTGCCGATAGAAGCCTTGCAGGTCCAGCCGCGGACTTCCCGTCGACTGTGCCGCCGTGGTCCATTCCAGGAGATGGCGTCGGCTTGCGAACAGCCGCGTCAGCGTTCTAGCGATGGCATCGCCCATGCGCCATGCCTGGTCCGGCAGGAACGCGATCGAAAGAAGTGTTTGCGCGGACGCCAGCCGCAGGTCCGCGGCAAGCATGTCCATGTGATTGCGAAGATGAATGCCGGAGCGACGCGGCAGCACCGAAAACAGGGTCGGAAGGAATGCGGGAAACGCGACGGCGGCCAGGATTAGCAGGGCGCCCGTCATGCCGCCAGGCGACGGCAGCAGCCAGCACAAGCCGAGCGCCATCAGTATGAATGGCGCTGTTAGCGATCGCCTCAGGTTGTCCAGCATCTTCCAGCGGCCGATCATTGGCACCGCCTGACTCCCGATCCGGCGCCTGAATATCCAGGAAAGGAGCTGCCAGTCACCACGGGTCCAGCGATGCTGGCGCTTGCCGGCCACATCGTATCGCGATGGAAATTCCTCGATGACCTCGACGTCGGAGGCAAGCCCGGCGCGCGCAAAAACTCCCTCGAACAGATCATGACTGAGCAGCGCATTTTCCGGCACGCGACCCGCCAGCGCCGCCTCGAATGCGTCGACGTCATAGATACCTTTACCGGTATAGGAACCCTCGCCGAAGAGATCCTGGTAAACGTCGGAAACGGCCGCTGCATAAGGATCGATGCCGCCGGGGCTGGAGAACACCCGCTGAAAAAAAGAGCCTTCGCGTCCGAGCGGCAGCGAAGGCGTGACGCGCGGCTGAAGGATGGCATAACCGCAGATGACCCTCTGTAGGGCATCGCTGAATTTCGGTCGATTCAGCGGATGGGCCATCTTGCCGATCAGCGCCAGCGCCGCATCTCTTGGCAGCCTCGTATCGGCATCGAGGGTAATCACATAACGTACATCGGCAGGCAAGCGGGGCGAGTGCTCACCGACCGCCATGAAGCTCGTATCGGTGGCGCCGCGCAGAAGCCGGTTGAGTTCATGCAGCTTGCCTCTTTTACGCTCCCAGCCCATCCATTTATTCTCGCTGGCATTGAAGACGCGGCGTCGATGCAGCAGGAAGAAGCGGCTGCCGCCGGGGCCCGGCCCGTGCCGGAGATTCAGTTGTTCGATCGCTTCGGTGGCGACCCGCAGCAGGCGTGCGTCGCCGTCCACGACCTCATGGTCCGCATCGAGGCCATCCGACAATAGGGCGAAGGAAATATCGCCACCCCTGCCTGCAAGGTAATGCACCTCCAGCCGTTCAATTTGCTCCAGAAGGTCGGCTTCGCTGGTTAGCAGCGTCGGCACGGCGACGAGCGTGCGAAGCGATTGCGGAACGCCGTCCGCGAGCTCAAGACCGGGCAAGGCCATTGCGCCGAAGCCGTGCGACATTGCACGGTTGACGAGCGCGGTAGCCATCTCGGCCGCCGGGAAAAACCCGATCACGGCGCCCAGAACGAGCCATCCGACAGCGAGACCGGGCGCTGAAAGCGCCCACAGCGCAAGCCCCAGCAACAGCGCTGTGACAAGCAGGATCGCGCCGACATAGCCGCCAATCCCGAGATGGACACCGAAGCGGCTGAGCCGCAGCCGCAGCGGCTGCCGAAACCCGATCTTGCGCTCAAGCGTGCGACGCCCCTCGGCGATCAGGTAGTAGCCGGGATTCCCGGTGCGCTCCGCACCCGCCGTATCGTCCGCATGGGCCGCGCCGGAGGCGGTGTTTGCCGCGCGCAGCGCGTGGCCGGCAATCTCGAGCTCCGAGCACGACGAACCGCGGGCCAGCTGTTCGATCGCGTTCCGGTACAAATTACGTGTCGGGAAATCCATTGCGGCAAACGCGCTTGCCGCGCGCAGCCGCTCGTCCACCAGGCTCACGCTTTCGAATAAGTCGGCCCAGTCGATATCGGAAATCAGCCGCATGCTGGTGATGATATTGCGCACGCTGACATTGGATGCGCCCTGCCTCTGCTGGACGTGCTGCACCACCACATCGATGGAAGCGCCCTGAACCCTCAGCCGCTCTTCCAGCCATCCGAGCGCCGGCGTCGTTCTTGGATCCTGCTCCCGTAGCCGCTTGGCGAGCTGCGCGGCGAAAATTTCGGATAATAGCCCGGACGAGCGCGTGGCAATATCGGTCTCGAGCGCGGAGCGTGCCGACCCGGATACGAGAAGCCGGTTGGCCAGCGCATCGGCATCTGCACGCGCCCCCCGCCCCGCCGTTATCTGATCGGCCAGCCGACGCAGGTTCTCGATAAGGACAATGCGCAGGGTGATTGCCGCAGCCCACAGCTCGCCGATCGTGAGGGGTTGAACCCGCTGATAGGCTGCGATGAACCGACACAGTATGTCAGGATCAAAATGACTGTCGGTGTGTGCGACAAAGGCCCAGGCAAGGCCGAATACTCGTGGATAACCGGCGAAGGGGCCCTCGGCCAGTTTCGGTAGCTGACGATAGTAACCGGGGGGCAGATCATCCCGGATCTCGCGAATCTGCTGCTCGACGAGATGGTAATTGTCGAGCAGCCATTCCGCAGCGGGAACCACGCCTCTGCCGGCCTCCAGCTCGGCGGCGCTCGCCCGGTAAGCGGCAAGCAGCACCGAGGCATTTTCATTGAGCCGGGTGTGCAAGGACAGGACGGCCGGCGGTCGCGCCGTTACCCGCTGCGCGGCAGCGAGACTTTGCGCATGCTGCTCAAGCCGTTCGACGCCGAAAAGTTCGTCCCGCACCGGTGCTTTGTTGTCCCATGGAGGCGATGAATGGCGCTGCCAGAGAGCATGGCGAAGGATGAATTTCATGCGTGCCTTTCAGGCGAGCGTTGGCTCGCGATATTCGCGGGGCAGGCGAATACGTAAAAATAAAAGGGCCAGTGATCTCCTCTGCGTCGATTACTGGCCGATAGAATGCTGTGGGGTCTGCGGCATGAAGGAGCTTACATTATTGAATGTAATCTCCTGATTTCCATGATTCTGACTGTCGGCTCCGTTCTTTTTCGGAATTTCAATCGAAGCCGGAACAGATTTAACGATTCGACATTTTTCGTTCCACCTCGTTGTTCAGCGAGGCAACCTTACTGCGCAGCGACTGGCGCTCTGCCGCAGTGATGCGCCCATCCGACTTGAAGCGTGCCTCATCGCGGTTGATCTGCTTTTCCTTGGCAAACAACCGATCCGCTTCACGCCGCGTGATATGGCCGGACCGTATGCCCTGCTCGATTCGCGCGTGAATCTGCTGCTGGGCGTTGTCAACCGCCGGCGTGCCGCCGCCTTGACGTGACGCGACCTGCTGGTTGGCGAGTTTCGCCTCCACCTCGGCGCGCATGTTCTCCACATCCTGCTGCACCTGGCGGCGTTCCTGCGGCGTCGCGACACCGTCCTTTTTCATACGGATTTCGCGGAACTGAATTTCACGTTCGCGCTGATAAAGCGCCTGCGCTTCCTGCTGCGTGAGGTGGCCCGATGCGACGCCTTGCTGGATGCGGGCGCGGATCTGCTGCTGGGCGGCGTCGATGCCGGGGGTATTCGTGTTTTGCGCCATGGCGGGTGCAACAGCCGCGCAGGCGAACGCTGCAGAGGCAAGCAAGGACAGGGTGATTGATTTGGTATTCATGATGTGTTTTTCCTTTTGTATTGCTCCCGCCACGCGCAGCTTCCATGCAGACGGTGAGATAGAGTTCGACTGGATTTCCTGGTGTTCCGACTTTCATTACAAACGAGAAGGCCGTTTTCAACAACGAGTAAGCAGTAAGTGGTGTTACAAGATGTATAGGGCGGAACGCTGTTCCCGACTTGAGAAGTTGCAGCACTGTGACCTAAAAATCCCGCCGCCTCGGTACGCTAACGCACATAAGGCAAAAGCAGCTGCTGCGGCCGGCAATTTCATGGCAAGCCTTTGGCTGCCTCCCACTGCGAAATCAGGAGCGTGGCTGGAAGAGTATGTGCGTTGCCGTACGGACCCGACTAACAGAAGCGCCTACCTTGCGTCATTGCGTTGCTGTTTTACAGCATTGCATTCACCGTAGCGGCAGGCTTGCATAGTCCGTACAGCAAGCAAGTGCCAGGACCATTCACATTCACCCATCAGGAAAAAAATGAAAAATCTCAAAATCGCTTCCACGCTGATCGCCGCCCTCATGCTGACCGCCGTCGTCGGTTGTGCTTCGACCGCAAAACACGAAAGCACCGGCGAGTATGTCAACGACTCCGTGATTACCACCAGCGTCAAGGCTGCCATTCTTAAAGAGCCCAGCCTCAAGGTTAGCGAAATCAATGTTGAGACCTTCAAGGGCGTCGTACAACTGAGTGGCTTCGTACGCTCGCAGGAGAACATCGCCACCGCCATGAACGTGGCGCGCGGCGTCAATGGCGTGAAGTCGGTGCGTAACGACATGCGCCTGAAATAATCATCACGCTGGCAACGCTCGCATGCGGCAGAACGCGCCGCTTGCGAGCGTTGCCGTCGCCACCGTCTTCATCACTTCAAGGAATAGAATCATGAGCACCCTGTTAATCGTCATTTTGGTCCTGATCCTTATCGGCGCCTTGCCTACCTGGCCGCATAGCCGCAAATGGGGTTACGGTCCAAGCGGTCTTACCGGTCTGGCGGTGGTGGTGCTGATCGTGCTGCTACTATCCGGGCGGCTTTGAGCGAATCATGGCTTTGAGCGATTCGTTTAACTCAGACAAAAAAAAATCCCGCTAGCCTTTCGGCTGCGGGAAAGTCAACGTTGAACGACCTCTCAAATATTGACGAAGGAAAAATCTTAACTACCGGTTTATTGAATATAAATGCAATCTTATTGCCGGTATGTACGCTAACGAACGGAGCGCACCGGATAAGCGGCGCATGCTTCGGGTGAGTCTGCGAAACGTTCAATGCCCGGAAAATCGAGCTTTTCCAAGATTCTTTATGCCTTCGGATTTTTTCAGCACGACGGATGCGGACGCTTAGGTTCCGACATCAATTTCTGTGAACGAATTCATTTCAAGCGCTTGCGCAATCAACGGCAAAGCCTTTTTGCCTGAAGCAGCGTTGGCAACTTTTAACACTTTTATAAGGATTTCCCATGAAAATTTCCATACTGATGCTGTCGCTTGTCGGCGCCCTTGCATTGTCAGCCTGCGAGCGCCAGCAGGCGGTTGTGGTTCCGGTCCCTGCGACCGTTGCAGTTCCCGGCCCGGCCGGCCCGGCTGGCGCAACCGGCGCGACCGGCGCTACTGCTGCGCCTGGCGCAACCGGCGCCACCGGCGCTACCGGGTCGACGGGCTTCGACGGTGCAAAAGGCGCAACCGGATCAACCGGATCAACCGGATCTACCGGTGATACTGGATCAACCGGTTCTACCGGTGCTACTGGATCAACCGGTTCTACCGGTGCCACCGGCATGACCGGCTATGACGGCGCCAAAGGCGAAACCGGCGATACCGGCAAGACCGGCGGCACCGTAATCGTAGTGCCGAAGTAAACGCATCAGCTAGACGGCGTGAGACAGACCTCTTCGGAGGTCTTTTTTATTTGAGACAGCGTTGGCTTCAGGGTCCGCAAAACTCGGAACGCGAGTGTTGTCGATAATAGCGTCCGTGTCTGCCTTGGAGAGCTTGACCATGACATCGAGCGCGTCAAATCGGCCTGGCTCATGAAGATTCTTGCTCAGGCGGCAGCCGCCGCATTCTGCATGAGCAGCGCCCGCTCTGCTTCTGCGGTCTCGAGCAGCCACTGACGGAACACGGCGAGCGCCGGATGGCCGCGCCGCTGCGCAGGCGCACAAAGAAAATAGCCCTTGGGCAGGCTGATCGGCAAATCAAACGGCGCCACCAGCTGACCGGACGCCAATTCTTCCTGTACCAGGCAGCGTTGCAGCAACGCGACGCCCATGTCAGTCTTGACAGCCTGTATCAGGATGGAGACATGATCAAAGCCGGAGGCAAGTTTTGGCGCGGCGTCCGGCACGCCGCCTTCCCGCAACCATAGTTGCCACCTGTTGGGTGCAGAGGTATGGTAAAGCAGGGGCTCGCCCATCAGTTCGGCAGGATTCGCCCATTTCCCCTCGGCGTGGCGCTGGCGCAGGCGCGCGGGATGGGCAACCGGCACCATCTCCTTGCCGATAACGTAATCGCAATCCCAGCTGCCGGGCCATTCTCCGGCCGAGCCGGTAAGAATGGCGGCATCCGGCGCCGGCCCCGCGAAGTCTTCATCGCGACGGTAAGGGGAAAACACGATCTCGATACGTGGATGGCGCTGCGAAAACATCGGCAGCCGGGGCAACAACCAGACGCTCGCGAGCGTCGGCACCACCGACAGGGTAAGCCGGCTTTTATCGCCGCCGGACATCAGCATTGCGCTCGCCTCTTCAATCGCAGCCAGAGGCCCCCGGATCGCTTCCAGAAACGCGGTTCCGGCTGGCGTTATGGTCAAATGATGAGCGGAGCGGCGCAGCAGCACCCGGCCAAAATGGAATTCGAGCCGGTTAATTGCGCGGCTGACCGCTGCCTGCGTCACACAAAGCTCCTCCGCCGCACGGGTAAAACTGCCCACGCGCACCACGGTGACAAATGCATGCAATTCCGACATTGATGGGGAACGAATTTTCAAAACGGCGCTTCCTTGTATAACCTATGGTAATTCTATTGTACCGTTTAGTTGCTTTTCTATTAGAGGAAAAGGCGCGACACTAAAAGCGATTGCATGATATTTCCGGCCAGGCGTTGCAAGACCGGGCCGGTGCAAGCTCTAATAAATCCGTTTACGTACTTACCAAGGAACTGCCATGACCCGTCCCAGCGCGATGCGCCGCACCCTGCTCGCCTCCCTTGCCCTTTCCCTCCTGCCGGGCGCATCCGCCCTGGCGCAGGCTAATTACCCGACCCGCCCGATCACGCTGATCGTGCCCTTTGTTGCCGGCGGCTCGACCGATTTGATCGCAAGGCTGATCGCCCAGCACGCGGGCGAGCAACTGGGACAGACGATCGTGGTGGAAAACCGCGGCGGTGCGGGCGGCAGCCTGGGAATGGGCTTTGTAAAGCGCGCAAAACCGGACGGCTACACCATCGGCATGGCATCGGTCAGTACGCATGGTTCGAACCCGGCCGTGTACAAGGCGCTGCCGTATGATCCGATCAAGGATTTTGCCCCGATCACCAACGTCGCGGCAGTGCCGAGCGTGTTTTCCGTGAACCCGAACGTGCCGGCAAAGACAATGAAGGAATTCATCGAACTGGCGCGCGCCAACCCGGGCAAGTACACCTTCGCGTCCCCCGGTATCGGTTCGCTCGGACACGTCAACATCGAAAACATGATGATGCAGGGTAAATTCGAATTGCTGCACGTGCCTTACAAGGGTGCCGGCCAGGCAGTGACCGACACCATAACCGGCCAGGTCAACGCGCTGACCGACAACCTGTCGTCGAGCCTGCCATTCATCAAACAGGGCAAGCTGCGCCCTCTGGCCGTTCTCGGCGCCACGCGTTCGCCTGAATTGCCGAATATTCCGACCTACGCGGAAGCCGGCATCAACATGAAAGAAGCCGGATGGTTCGGTATCGTCGCGCCAGCCGGCACGCCGCCGGCCGTCATCACCCGTCTCAACCAGGCCATCCATAAAGGCATGGAAGCGCCGGAATTCAGGCAAAAGCTGAAAGAGATGGGCGGCACGGCGGTGCAGAACACGCCGGATCAATTCCTGGCCCAGATCAAGGCGGCGATTGCGCGCTATGATGAAGTCGCAAAGAAAGCCAATATCAGCCTCGATTGATCGGATGGACAAGATGGTGAAGCCTTTTGAGCTGTACCTGCCGGCGGGAGATTCCATCCCGCTGGTGTGCGATTCGCCGCACAGCGGTGTGTGCTACCCGGACGACTTCCGGGCCGCCATCCCGCTGGCGCGCTTGCGCGAGGGCGAAGATACCCATGTCGACGCATTGTGGCGGGCGGCGCCGGAGTTCGGCGCCACGCTGCTGGCCGCGAATTTTCCACGGGTGTATATCGACGCCAACCGCACGCTGAACGACCTGGATGAAAATCTGCTGGACATGCGGTGGCCCGAGCCGCTTCACCCCGGACCGAAAACCCATCTCGGCTTCGGTCTGATCTGGCGCAATATCGACAGGAGCACGCCGATTTACGACCGCAAGCTGACAGTGGGGGAGGTGGGCGCGCGTATCGACCGGTATTACCGCCCCTACCATGCGGCACTGTCCGCAGCGATCGACGCAGCTTACCAGCGGTTTGGGGCGGTATGGCACCTGAACCTGCATTCGATGCCGAACAATGCGTACGAGCGGCTCGGAATGAACAGGCCGCATCCACTGGCAGACTTCGTGCTGGGCGATCGGGACGGCACCACCTGCGATGTGGAGTTTGTGCAACTGGTGGCGTCGGAATTCCGAGCGCTGGGATATTCGGTAGCGATCAACGATCCGTACAAAGGGGTGGAACTGATTGCACGGATCGGCAATCCGTCGCAGCGCCGCAACAGCCTGCAGATCGAAGCGCGCCGCCCTATCTATATGGATGAAAGGACACGAGAGCCGAACGAGAACTTTGCCGGCGTGCAGCGCGATATGACCCGTGTCCTGCAAAAGCTGTCAGTCTACATCCGCGAACGGTGCCGTACGACTTGAAGGATCCTGGTGCCTGGGTAGTTCAACTGTTTGCCGCTTTCTTGCGCAACTCGCTGTGCAGGGCATCCACGACCTCTGCCAGGTCGTAAGGCTTTGCCAGGATGCGCACTCCCGGGACCGTTACGCGCCGCTCTGAATAACCAGTCGCCAACACAACTGGCGTTGCAGGAAACTGATTCCGGATAATTTCGGCCAGATCGATGCCGCTGACCTGGCCAGGCATGACGATATCGGAAAACACCACGTCGAACGCTTGTTCCGCGTTGAGCACCGCAACTGCTTCGTCGCCGCTTTGCGCCACCCGTACCGTGAGTCCTGTCGCTTCCAGGGCCGGCACGACGACATCCGCGACCAGCGGATCGTCTTCGACCAGCAATATCCTGCCGCTCAAGGTACCGGGCTGCAGGCTGCCCTTGCCAGCCTGAATGGCAGTCAACGCGGCAGTCGCGCGCGGCAGATAAAGGGTCACTGTAGTGCCCTTGCCAGGTTTGCTTTCCAGGATCAGCGTGCCACCTGCCTGATTTGCAAAGCCATATGCTTGCGGCAGCCCCATGCCCGAGCCGCGCCCCACGCTCTTGGTCGTAAAAAACGGGTCCAGTGCCTTGGCCAGCACATCCTGGCTCATGCCTGTGCCGGCATCGATAACGGCAATCTGTACATAATCGCCGGTCATAAGCTCGCCAACCGGCTCGTGCAATGTCGAGTTGCGAATCCGGATCGTCAGTCCACCGCCCGACGGCATGGCATCGCGCGCATTGATCGTCAAATTGAGTACGGCCAGCTCAAGCTGGAGAGGATCCACCGTCACCGGCCAAATTTCGTCAGCAATATCGAGATGGAGCTGGACATCGCTGCGCAGCCCGCTTTTTAACATCGGCGTGGTTTCAAAGATGTGCCGGGGCAGGTCGATGGTGGCCAGGCGCGCATCCTGGACACGGCCAAAGGCCAGAAGCTGGCGGATGAGTTCTGCTGCACGGTCGACGGCGCGCTGGCAGGATTCCAGCGGTTTCCGCACGCGTGGTTCGGTCGATGAAAGATGGGCGACTTGCAGCCCGGTTGAAAGCGTTTGCAGCAGATTGTTGAAATCGTGCGCAATGCCGCCGGTAAGACGGCCGAGCGCTTCGAGCTTTTGAGCCTGCAGCAGGGAGCGCTGCGAGCGCTCTGCGGTGGCGACGGCGTCGGCGACGCGGGTTTCAAGCTCGACCCTGGTGCTGCGGACTTCCTCGCTGGCCCGCACCATTTCGATGCTGACCGCATCCAGCTCCATCACGCCGGAAGGTTGAATCGTCACGGGCTCCCCGCGCCGGAGGTTGGCGGCTGCCAGGCGCAAGGCTTCGATGGGCTCCGCCGTCTTGCGACCGACGATGAGTGCAAGAGCAATGGCCAGCCCGAGCAGCACAAGAGCGATGCCGACCATGAGCGCCGTCGCACGGATCACGGTTTGCTGCAGCTCGTTGCGCGGCACATTGACCACAAATGTCCATTCCGAGGCGGGGGCCCGGTTGAAAAACCCCGTGACGGGCACGCCGTTTAATGAGTCCCAATCGTGGAATCCTTCCCGGTTTTCCTGCACCACCTTGACCAGATCCTGGCGTACAGGCGTGCCCACAAATTTCTCGGGCTCGTGCGAACGCGCCGCCACCACGCCATTACGGTCTATGATAGTGCCGATCCACCCAGCCGGCATTTGCTGCTCTTTAAATACGGATTGTAGCTGGCGCGTAAATGAGCCGAGGCCAAGGTAGAACGCGACGCGGCCATTCCGCTTTACCGGTACTTGCACGGCCACGCTGTAGCTCTTGCCCACGGGTGCCAGATACACATCCGAAACGATCGTCGCCTCGGAACCTGCGCGCTCTCGCAGCGCCATTCATGCAAACGATTTGGGCAAATCATAAGTGCCTAAAGGCTCACGCGTATTCAGGAACTGCTGGCCCGAGAGGTCCGACAGGAAAATGGTGTTTTCCCAGGTCGATGCCAGGGCATGTGCGTGTTGATAAAAGGTTTCGAGGTCATCGGCGGCCAGGGCGGGAGAGGCGGCCAGCGCATGCAGCAGCATCTGGCGTTTGGCGATTTCCTTGTCCAGCACGAGCGCCATCGCGCGCGAGACTTCCCGCATATTGCTGCGATACGATTCCTGCTGCTCGGTGTAGACATAGTGGATGCCGATACCCGCCCCAAGGACGGCTGGAAGCAGCACCGCGATAACAAGGATTAAAAGCCGGGAGCGAATGCGCATGCGGAGGTATCTTCGATTATCGGGATGGGAAATTCTACAGGTTCGCCGGCTTGCCTATGAACAATTTGTCCGATATCGTCCGATATCCTTAATTCAACATTCAGCGTCGCCTCATGCAATGGACTACACGGCGGATTCCGCATGTAGCCGCGCCATTGCGTCGCGGTCATAACCGAGTTCCATCAGGATCGCATCGGTATGCGCGCCAAGCGCCGGCACCGGATCCATGCGCGGCGCAAAGGTATTGGGAATACCCGGCGGCAGCAGCGCCGGGACTTTTCCTGCGGGGGTATCGACCTCCGTCCAGCGCTCGCGCGCTTTCAGTTGAGCGTGCTGCCATACGTCGTGCATATCATTCAGGTATGCGTTGGCGATGTTGGCGGCGTCGAGCCGTCCGATCACCTGTTCCACGGTCAGCCGGGAAAACACGTCGATGATGATTGCACGCAGTTCCCCGCGTGCCGCCGAGCGGCTCGAGTTGGTGGAAAAGCGGGGATCTGCTGCGAGTTCCGGCTGAAGCAGCACCTTGCTGCAAAAGAGTTCCCATTCACGTTCATTCTGCAACCCCAGCATGACAGCCTTGCCGTCGCCCGCGGGGAATGGGCCATATGGATAAATCGTCGCATGGGAAGCGCCGGCGCGCGGGGGCGGCGCCGCGCCGTCGATCGCATAGTACAGCGGATAGCCCATCCATTCGACCATGCTTTCGAGCATGGACACATCGATGTTGCAGCCCTTGCCGGTCTTGCCTCGCTGAATCAGCGCGGCGAGGATATTGGAATAGGCATACGTTCCTGCCGCGATATCGGCGATCGAGCATCCAGCCTTTGCCGGTTCGTCGGGCGAACCGGTGATGGAAAGAAAACCGGCCTCGCTCTGGATCAACAGGTCGTAGGCTTTCTTGTCGCGATAAGGACCATCGGCGCCGTAGCCGGAAATATCGCAGACGATCAGCCGGGGAAATTTTTCACGCAATGCGTCGTAAGACAAACCGAGCCGGGCCGCTGCGCCCGGCGCCAGATTCTGGACCAGCACATCGGCGTTTTCCAGCAGCCTGGCCAGGATGCCGCCGGCCTCGGCATGCTTGACATCGAGCGTCAGGCTTTCCTTGGAGCGATTGGTCCATATGAAGTGTGAGGCCAGGCCACGCACCCGTTCATCATAAGCACGCGCGAAATCGCCGCTGCCCGGCCGTTCAACCTTGATGACGCGGGCGCCAAGATCAGCCAACTGGCGCGTGCAAAATGGTGCGGCGATGGCATGCTCGAGCGTGACGACGGTGATTCCATCCAAAGGGCGCATGCGACTCTCTTTAATTAAAATGAACGCGGCATGCCGAGCACATGCTCGGCCACATACGACAGAATCAGGTTGGTGGAAATCGGCGCCACCTGGTACAGCCGCGTTTCACGGAACTTGCGCTCGATATCATATTCGCAGGCGAAACCGAAGCCGCCGTGGAATTGCAGGCAGGCGTTGGCAGCTTCCCACGATGCGTCCGCCGCCAGCATTTTCGCCATGTTGGCCTGCGCGCCGCAAGGCTGATGCGCGTCGAACAATTCGCATGCCTTGAAGCGCATCAGGTTGGCCGCTTCCAGATTGACATAGGCTTTCGCGATCGGGAATTGCACGCCCTGGTTCTGGCCGATCGGGCGGCCGAACACGATGCGTTCATTCACGTACCTGGTCACCTTGTCGATGAACCAGTAGCCATCGCCGATACATTCGGCCGCGATCAGTGTGCGCTCGGCGTTGAGTCCGTCGAGGATATATTTGAAGCCCTTGCCTTCTTCCCCGATCAGGTTTTCTTCGGGAATTTCGAGGTTCTCGAGAAACAGTTCATTGGTTTCATGATTGACCATGTTCAGAATCGGCTGAACCGTGAGGCCGTTGCCGATGGCGTCGCGCAGATCGACCAGGAAAATCGACATGCCTTCCGATTTCTTTTTCACGTCGGCCAGCGGCGTGGTACGCGCCAGCAAAATCATCAAGTCCGAATGCTGCACGCGCGAGATCCACACCTTCTGTCCATTGACGACATACCGGTCGCCCTTTTTCACCGCCGTGGTCTTGATCTTCGTGGTATCGGTGCCGGTGGTCGGCTCGGTCACGCCCATCGACTGCAGCCTCAGTTCGCCGCTGGCGATCTTCGGCAGGTAAAGCGCCTTCTGCTGTTGAGAACCATGCCGCAGCAGAGTGCCCATGTTGTACATCTGGCCGTGGCAGGCGCCCGAATTGCCGCCTGAACGATTGATCTCTTCCATGATTACCGAGGCTTCCGTCAGGCCAAGGCCCGAACCGCCATACTCGGCCGGGATCAGGGCCGCGAGCCAGCCGGCCTTGGTCAGGGCATCGACGAACTGCTCGGGATAGCCGCGCTGTTCATCGACCTTGCGAAAATAATCGGCCGGGAATTCCGCGCATAGGGAACGTACCGCATCGCGTATATCCTGGTAGGCATCGGGCTGGTGTGTCATCGGTTGATTCCAGTTTTCAGGGAACAATATTATGGCACTGCAATGGATTTCATGTTTTAGGGAAATGAAAACTGGCTTGATCATTAAAGAAATCGACTCGGACGTGAGCGTGCGCGGCATGCTGTTAACGTTCAATCCACGGCCTCTCGCAAGATTTGTCAGGCATACCGAAACCGGTGCCGCACCCGGTGGCGGCGTATAATTTAGTCTTTAGGCATAGGCGCGGCGCGCCGGCCGATTGTAAATCGGTCAACAGGAGTTGCGGGCGACACGCCTTCATGCATAGTGCAAGCAGGCAAATACCGCTGGCCGTCACCATATCAATGAACGATTGAAAGGATAATCGCGCCCGACCGGCTCGATTCAAACATGTCATCGAATCCGACTGAAATTGCATCGTCGACCTACAATCCGAACGAAAAGCAAAAAGGCGCCGGCAAAACCGCGCGCATTCCAATCAAGATCGTACGCGCGGAAAAGTTGCCCAAACCGGACTGGATCCGTGTCAAAGCGGCATCGCCTTCCACCCGGTTCTATGAAATCAAGGATATTCTGCGCGCCAACAACCTGGTGACGGTATGCGAGGAAGCGTCCTGCCCCAATATCGGCGAATGCTTCGGCAAGGGCACCGCAACCTTCATGATCATGGGCGACAAGTGCACCCGCCGCTGCCCGTTTTGCGACGTCGGCCATGGCCGGCCCGATCCGCTCGATATTAATGAGCCGGAGAATCTGGCAAAGACCATTGCCGCGCTGCGGCTCAGTTACGTCGTCATTACCTCGGTCGACCGTGACGATTTGCGCGACGGCGGGGCCGGCCACTTTGCCGATTGCATCCGCCGCGTACGGGAATTGTCGCCCGCCACACGGATTGAAATCCTGACGCCCGATTTTCGCGGCCGCATGGACCGCGCGCTGGAAATCCTGAAAGCGGCGCCGCCCGACGTCATGAATCACAACCTGGAAACGGTGCCGCGTCTATACAAGGAAGCGCGCCCGGGCTCCGATTACGACTATTCGCTGAACCTGCTGAAGCGCTTCAAGGCGCTGCACCCGAATACGCCGACCAAGTCCGGCATCATGGTCGGTCTCGGTGAAACCGATGAGGAAATCCTGCAAGTGATGCGCGATCTGCGCGCGCATGACGTCGACATGCTCACCATCGGCCAGTACCTGATGCCGAGCGGTGATCATTTGCCGGTAAGGCGCTATGTGCATCCCGATACGTTCAAGATGTTCGAGGAAGAAGCCTACAAGATGGGCTTTGCGCATGCGGCAGTGGGGGCGATGGTGCGCAGCTCTTATCATGCGGATCAGCAGGCGCAGGGTGCGGGCGTGGCCTGACGCATCATCATCTCGTCATGCATAAAAAAAGGCGCCACCGGCGCCTTCGTCATTTGCTCCACTCTCAGCCTAAACCGCCAGCGCTTTCTCCAGCAACTGGTGTAATGCCGCAAATTCCGGTTCTCCGACATAGCGCTTGATGATGTTACCCTGCTTGTCGATCACATACGTCGTCGGTGTGAGTTTCACGTCGCCGAACGATTTGGCCAGCTCGCCGGTCGTATCGAGCGCCACCTTGAACGGCAGGTTGCGCGTCTGCGCATAATTGAGCACGTAATTAGGCGGGTCGTAACTCATCGCCACGGCCACGAACTCCAGGCCCTGGTCCTTGTACTTGTTGTACGTCTCTACCATGTGCGGCATTTCTTTCACACAGGTCACGCAGGAAGTCGCCCAGAAATTGACCATGACGACTTTGCCGCGCAAGCTTTCCGACGTGATCTTCTTGCCATCCAAGCCGGTAAACGTCACGTTGGGCGCAGCGTCTTTTGCCGAGAACGAAAACCAGGCAACAATGGCCAGGCCAAGCACGACGATCGCGGCGAGCGCCTTGATCCATGTCTGCTTGCCGGCGGCGGGGGAGGATTGCGTTTGCATAGCTGATTTGCCAATACTTAACGACGGAATACCCGCATTATAGTCAATTAAAGGCGCCGATGTTCATGGCCGCAGATAGACAAAGCCTTCTTTCGCCTGCAGGCGTGCAATCTCCACTACGCCGGCCTGCACCAGCTTCGCTTCCGGCAATAGCTGTGAAGCCGGCACATTGTGCGCGGTGAGCGTGTTATTACAAACCAGGAATTCCACGCCTTGCGCTTTCAATGCGGTGACCGCCGCATCGAACGGCCGGCCGTTGCGCTCGGTCGCGCCTTTCAACATGAAGCGAATCCCTTCGCCCAGCGCCACCACCACGATCCTGCTGTCCGGATCGCCGCGAATATGATTGCGGATATTGGCCATGGCGCGCGACGCCTGATCAATGCCGTCTGCCACGTGATACACCACCCGGACCTGGTCCGCCGCCTGTGCGGCCGGGCTCAGCGTAAAGGCCAAAGCGGCGATCGATAAAAATTTCAGGACGGTCCGTCGCATGTTGCGCTCCTTGTTCAGATAAGTGCTCGTCAGTGAGAATAACAACTTCAATCAAGTGGCAACAGTGCTGCGCTCGGCAGCCGTATCAAGCGATGGCAACGGCGCCTCCTTCCTGAATGAAACCAGTTTTGCAATCGCCGAGACCGGGAACTGGTCAATCGACCGGTTGTACTCGGCGACGGCATCGTTGTACGCCTGCCGCAGGAAAGCAATCCGTTTTTCGGCGCCCGACAACTGCTCGGTCAGGCGCATCATGGTTTCATCGACCGGAAAATCCGAGCGGTCGTTTGACAGCGCAAACAGGACAGCCAGTACGGCGGACAGCACGCCCTCCGCATCGATCATGGCGCGCAGTGCCCGGGCATCGCCGGGGTGTGCGGCAATGCCGGCATTCGCAGCGACCGCCTGGTCGTGCGCCGCAACCACCGCAGCCAGCGCTTCCGGTTCCTGCTCCATGGCGCTCTTTACCTTGTCGACCAGCCCCGGGATCAGCGCATGGCGCAGCCTGACCTGATCATTGATTTGCGAGTATGCCTGCGTAAACTGCGCCCGCAAGCCAAGCAGGCGATGCCGGGCGCCGACAGCCCAGAACACCACCAGTAAAACAATTGCAAACAGGACGATCGCTGCAATCACGTGTATCCCCCACAAATAAAAAGCCGCTGGACCAGTTCGTCCGGCGGCTTGATCCAGGCCTGAGCCAGCCTCGACCCGGTTACGGCAGGCGAGCCGGCACGGCTCACCCGGGTGTCATTTCCGTTCCTGCGTGTCGGACGCGTTGGATAGCTGCCGCAGGTCACCTTCATCGATATATTCAAAAACCTTCACCACCTTTTGCACGCCGTCGACACCGCGCGTGATTTCGGCGGCGCGATTGCCTTCCCATTGCGTGACCCGTCCCATCAGGTACACCACGCCGCTTTCGGTGACCACCTTGAACGTGTTCGCGGAAATATCCCTGGCATCGACGAATGACGCCTTCACCTTGCCTGTTATCAGCGAGTCGTTGGAGCGCGAAGTAAAGCTCGACACGCCCGCGATCGAAAGTTCGTTGACGATCGATTGCACCCCTTCTACCGCGGCGATTTCGCGCTCGACCGCTGTCTTCATGGCTTCATCGCGCACTTCGCCCGTCAGCAGAACCTTACGGTTGAAACTGTTGACGCTGACGCTGCCGGCGCTACCGACCAGATTACGCACCCGGACATCGCCCTTGACACCGATCGCCTTGTCTTCGGCCTGCGCGCCGATCGTACGGCGGTCGGTGGCGGCAAGCGTGCCCATCACGGCGCCACCCACCGCCATGCCGATACAGCCTTGCAGAATCGCGGCGCTCATGCAGCAGAGCGCAATTGCGGCCAGCGGACGCCGCATGGCTTGCAGCCCCTGCGCAGCATCCGGCCTGGTCCTGAATAGGCGTTTAATCATTTGCATCTCCCCCAAATAAAGCTACATCGATACCATCACATAAACAGTGAATCGCCAATAAATGCACTTCCTGAATGCGCGCCGTACGATCGTGCGGCACGCAGATATGGACATCCGCTTCGGTTAACTGGCGGGCGATTGCCCCGCCGCCCTTGCCAGTCAGCGCGACGATGCGCATGTCGCGCTCGAGCGCGGCCTCGATCGCCGCCACCACGTTGGCGGAATTGCCCGACGTCGATAAGGCCAGCAGCACATCGCCGGCCTGTCCGAAGGCCTGCACCTGCTTGGAAAAAATATCCTTGAAACTGTAGTCGTTTCCGACCGCCGTCATGATCGAGGTGTCGGTGGTCAGCGCGATTCCCGGCAGCGGCAAGCGCTCGCGTTCGAAACGGCCGACCAGCTCGGCCGCGAAATGCTGGCAGTCGGCAGCCGAACCGCCGTTGCCGCAGGCGAGAATCTTGTTTCCATTAGACAAGGCCGTGAACATAAGTTCAACCGCCTGTGCGATCACGGGCGCCAGTTGGGCGGCTGCCTGTATTTTTAATTCGGCACTTTCGTTGAAGTGCTCAAGAATGCGTTGATTTATCATGGTCGTCGATTATAGAGGGTATCCGGAATACTGATTAAATCTGTCATGCTTCGATGGCGTTTTTCAGCCATGTCAGCTGTGCGCCGTCAATGGCGATCACGTCAAAGCGGCAGGCCGGCGGCGTGCGATAGCGCTGCAGGTAAATCTGCGCGGTCATGATCAGGCGCGCCTGCTTGGCATGGGTGACGCTGGCGGCCGCGCCGCCGAACAAACTTTTCGCGCGCTTTCTCACCTCGATGAACACCAGGATATCGCCGTGTCGCATGATGAGGTCGATCTCGCCGCACTTGCAGCGGAAATTGCGGGCAACCAGCGTCAATCCCTGCTGTCCCAGGTGCGCCAGCGCATCGTCTTCGCCGGCGTGGCCTGTTACCTGCTTGTCGGTGCGCGGCCCGATCGGCGAGCGCGGCACCTGCTTCATCGCGCGTTCGACAGCGGCACTACCACGCCGTCCTGGTACACCGCATGGGATTGCGTCCGTTCAAAGCGCGCCGGCCGCGCCCCTAAATCGATGGCGAGCTTGCCGGTGACGCCGTCAATCTCGAAGACTGTCTGATTCAGCGCGATTTCCCGCGCCACCCGGTAGGCGTCGATACCGAGCGCATATAGCCGTTCCATGTCCGCGCTGCGGCGCTGGTCGGCATTGACCACCAGGCGTGGGTAAATCATGACGGCCGGATGATCGGTCACCAGTTGCCATGGCATGTCGACCAGCCGCACGCCATTCATATCCGGCAACGGATCGCTGGTCGGCCAGTCCGGCAAGGCCAGCGGGTTCAACTGCGACGTGCCATATACGGGAATGTCGGTGCCGATCGCCTCGCGCAACTGCCTGGCTTGCGAGGCATCGAGTGCCGCAAACACCAGTCCCGGCCGTTCGGCGTGAATGCGCTTGAGCAGCTGCACCACGCCGGCGGCGCTCAGATAGCCGCCCGATAGCGTCAGCTCCATGGTCTCCAGGCCTTGTCCCTGGCGCTGCCACTGTGCGGCGAACGCCTTGGCCGCGCGCCGCTGCCAGGCGATATTGGTCGAAATGACAAAAGCCCGGGCGCCCGGGTTATCGTCGGCGGCCCATGCTGCAGCCTGTCGTGCTTCCTCTTCGACCGATAAGCCGATCGGCAGCATTTTCGGCGGTAATGCAGCGTCGGGCTCACCGGCGCCATCGGCCTGGGTCAGCGTGATTGTCGGTTTGGTCACCCTGCCGCGCTGTGCAACGATCGCGGCGCCGCTGCGCG
This sequence comes from Herminiimonas sp., assembly GCA_028292315.1. GTDB lineage: Bacteria > Pseudomonadota > Gammaproteobacteria > Burkholderiales > Burkholderiaceae_D > JAQGMO01. The sequence goes on from JAQGMO010000092.1 coordinate 25,995, forward strand.
ACAAAGGGCCCACCACGATATCGTAATCGCTCACGGCGATGTTGTACGCTGACAATACCTCCTGCGTGCTATCGCCTGTTTCAAGCACTTCGACCGCAATCCGGTCGCCCGAAGAACGCTCATACGAAGCCATGAACCCGGCACGAACCACGTCGGCCGCGCGGCCCAGCGCCTCTGAGCGCAATGGCAATAAAAGAGCGATCCGGACCGGACCCGCTTCGGGCGCGGGCTGCGGGCCGGTTGCTGCCGGTGATGCGGGTAATACGGGTAATGAGGGCAGTGAGATCGCCGGTGCAGGAGGCGCGGGGGACGCGTTGCGATCGATCGCTCGAGGCGAAATAGTGATGTCGTTTTGTACCATGCGCAACGGTGCAGCGGATGCGCGTAATGCAGGCGCCGCTGCAGCCGGTGTTGTATTTGCGTGCGCGGGCGCGCACAATCCTGCTAGCACCGTCACAAGTACACCGAATCTTGTTAAATCGCACAACATCTTCCGCCCCCAATGACTGAACCCGTTTCCAGCCTGTCCGCCGCCTCGCCGATTATGCACGAAGTCTCCCGGCAAATTTATCCTGCATCGGCATTATATGTTCTCGCCACCCCGATCGGGAATGCCGGCGACGTTACCTTGCGCGGACTGCAGGTATTGTCGATGGTTGACGCGGTGGCTTGTGAAGATACGCGCAACACGGCACAACTGCTGACGCGGTACGGCTTGTCGAAGACTCTCATCGCGGCGCACCAGCATAACGAGCGCGAAGTGGCGGAAAAGCTGATCGCGCGCTTGCAGGCCGGCGAGCGGATCGCCCTGGTATCGGATGCCGGCACGCCCGCCATCTCCGATCCCGGCGCGCGGATTGTCGACGCCGTATTGCAGGCCGGGTTGCGCGTCATACCGGTGCCGGGCGCTTCGGCCGTGGTGACCGCCCTGTCAGCCAGCGGCTTGGGCGATGACCGCTTTTATTTTTATGGCTTCTTGCCGGCCAAGGCGAAACAGCGCGAGACCGCGCTGACCGGCTTGCGTACGCTACCGGCGACACTGGTGTTTTACGAAGCGCCGCATCGTATCGTTGAAACGACCGATGCGCTGGCCGCCATTTTCGAACCGGACCGGCAGATCGTCTTCGCACGCGAGCTGACCAAGCTGTTCGAGCAAATTCATCGGTGTGCGTTGAAGGATGCGGCGGCATGGCTGACGGCGGATGCGAACCGGCAGCGAGGGGAGTTCGTGATCCTGCTGGAAGGCGCGTCCGCCGTGGCCGACGCCGATGATGCGGAAGCAGAACGCATACTGGCGATACTGCTGGCCGAATGCCCGGTCAGCCAGGCCGCCGCGTTGGCGGCGCAGATCACCGGGCAAAAAAAGAATGCGCTATATGAGCGGGCGCTGAAGATGAAGGCAAGGTAACGCGCTCGCTTAGAGCGCCTTTACCCATCCGTCCAGGTTAATCCAATACCTGGTCGATTTTCCTTGCCCAGTTGAAACGAACATTCCCGCTTTAACCAGTGCAGCCAGGTCGCGCGAGGCGGTTGCCGGCGACACCTTGCTTATCCCGCAGTATTTACGCGTACTCATGCCCCCATCGAAACCATTCGGCCCGGCGTCGAGCAAACTATTCACTACCTTGCGTTGAGCCGGCGACAGGGACCGGCCGGCATGCGACGCCCAATATCTGGCCTTTTCCAGGGATTGGTCAAGAATTCTTGCCGAATCTTCGCAGGCGGCCTGAAACTGCCGCACGAACCAGCATAGCCAATCAGTGATATCCGGATCGCCTTTCTGGGCCCGTTCAAGCTGGGCATAATAGTCATTGCGAACCGTCGCAAGCCGCCTTGAAATGCCAAAGAGCCTGGTCGACAGCCTGCTATCCTGCGCCAGGGCCAGGTCGATGATTGCTCTTCCTACGCGCCCGTTGCCATCTTCAAACGGATGTAGCGTTTCAAACCAAAAGTGCGCCACGGCGGCTCGAACGATGCCGTCAGTGAGCAGGCGGGCGCCGTGCTCCCGGGATGCCTCGAACCACTGGAGGAAGTGCCGCATCTGGTCTGGAATTGTTTCGGCCGGCGGCGCTTCATAATGCACCGTTTCCTTTCCTGCCGGCCCCGACATAACGGCGATCGGCAGATCGCGGAATCCACCGACTTTGATCTTGTGAATTCCGGAATAACCGCCCGGGAAAAGCGCCGCCTGCCAGCCATACAGGCGCTCGGTGGTGAGCGGTTCCTGCCATCGCTGGGAGGCATCGGCCATAGCGTCGAGCAAGCCTTCGACATTTCGGGACACCGGCGCCGCCCGCGGTTCGTCCAGCCCCAAGCGCCGGGCAACAGACGACCGGACCGCGTCGAGGTTGAGCCTGTCCCCTTCAATTGCGGCGGTTGCCATGGCCTCGGATATCCATACCTCATTTTCAGCGGCCGACAACTCGCCAAGGCCGATCGCCTGCGCCTTGCCCAGCAAGATCCCTTGTGCAAGCCGCGCTTCGGACAGCGCCAGCGCCAGTTCTTCTGAAGCGGCTGTGAACTGGGGCCACTCGGCGTGTTGCCAAATATAATGAGGGGCAAAGTCCATCGATTCGACTTATGAAATGAGGTGTATTAGTGAAGCATAGCACTTTCACCTCAAGATATGAGGGGAATAGGCCATGTATACGCCTCATGGTGGTGAAAATTGGCGTTCTCGCCAGAACGATCGGAATTGCTTTTAATCCCGCGAGCCATAAGGAGCGTTGCTGCGGGACAAGTCCGGGTCCGGTGCATTGCGGCGTAATGCAGCGGCCCCTTGGGTCATCGCTGCACGATCATTGACTTGACCGTTCCCGTCGCGTCGATTCTGCGGGCTGCGAGATCCGCTTCCGCACGGTTCGCGTACGGTCCGCTGTAGATGCGGTACCAGTTCCCGGTCTGCACCACCTGAAGCGGCGGTAATGAAGCATCCCAGCCTGGTGTCAGTCGCGCCCGCGCCGCCTCGGCATTGCTCGCCTGCGAATAGGCGCCCAGCTGAAGATAGAGGCTGCCGGCCGCAGTCTGGCCGGCCGGCAGAGGTTGCTGTGACTGCTGTGACTGCTGTGACTGCTGTGACTGCTGTGACTGCTGTGACTGCTGTTCCGATGCCGCCGGCGCCGGCACGACC
>JAQGMO010000009.1 GCA_028292315.1 Herminiimonas sp.
GGCATCGCGTTGAGGTACCCGTTGAGGCTATCGATGACGATCACCTTCGCACCGCCATCCGCCGCTGCGCATACCGCATGAGAAAATTCACCCGGCGACATCTCGGCCGGGTCGACCTGCTTCAGCAAAAGCTGACCGGTCGCAAGCGCGCCGCCCAAATCCATATTAAGGGCCTCGGACCGGTTCAGCAGATTGCTTGCCGATTCCTCGAACAGAAACATCGCGGCGCGAAGATTCGACTTAAGCGCGGCGCTGACGAACAACGATGCCAGTGTAGACTTTCCGGCGCCTGGCGGGCCCGCGAACAACGTACTGCTTCCGGTTTCAAGACCGCCGCCCAGCAAAGCGTCGAGTTCCGGCAGGCCGCTGCGGAATTGCTCCGGCACGCGCTGGTTTCGGGTGTCGGATGCAACCAGCCGCGGAAACACGCGCAAACCGCCGGTGGTGACGGTGTAGTCGTGCAGCCCGCCGCGAAAAGCGATCCCGCGATACTTCGTGACACGTATGCGGCGCTGCTCCGTTCCGTATTCCATGGTCCGCTGGTCCAGTGAAATGACGCCATGCGCGATGCTCCGCACCTGGAGGTCCATGTCGGAGGCAGAACGGTTGTCCAGCAGCAACGCGGTGCAGGAGCGCTTCGCGAGGAATTGCTTGTATGCCAGGACCTGGCGCCGGTAGTGCAACGCATTACCGGCCAACAACTGGAGTTCAGAGAGCGAGTCCAGCACCACCCGCGTCGGCCTTACTCTTTCGATTGTCGCAAGAATTTCATGCATCGTACCGCCGATCTCCACTTCGGACGGGTGAAACAGTGTGTACTGTTCTTTGGGATCAAGGATATTTTCATTCGGGATCGCTTCATGAATGACGATGCCGTCCATCGACCACCCATGCGAAGCCGCGATCGAACGCAATTCGACTTCGTTTTCAGAAAGGGTGATATACAGCACCGGCTCACCGAGCCGGGCGCCCTCGATCAGAAACTGGATAGCCATGGTGGTCTTGCCCGCCCCGGGATCACCTTCAACGAGGTAGAGCCGGTCACGGGTAAGACCGCCGTTCAAAACATTATCGAGTCCGTCGACGCCAGTCGAAAGAAACGCAGTGCTCTGGCTGTTTTGAGTTGCCATTATGTCCTCGGTTTATACTAGCGGCGGATCGGTTTCCCGCGCAAAGTTGCGGTGGCCGGCAAGCGCAAGCTTGAATGCCGCAATTGCCTGTTCCACGCCTGCCGCGTCGGCATTGACGAGTCCCGGATCAGTGCCGCCTGCCGGCAACACTTCCGGAATTCCCGCCTTCGCAAGCAGTTCGGCCGCAGCCCCGATTACCATGAGGGGCTTGCAATGCCGGAATTGCTCCTTGATGAAATCAACGGCATTAGCGTCCATTTTCCAGTAAGCTACCGCATCTTTACCGTCCGGAATGACGACCGCGTCATACAGCACGGAAGGACCGCTCTCGATCGAAATCTCGACGTTCAGCGGCGCGCCTTGCAGAGGCGTGACCTGGCCGAGTTTGGCGCCGACAAATCGCGGCACGGCGCCGTCGGCCAGCAACGATTCATAGATGCTTCTGGCAGAGGCGCCATCGACACCGTCAGCCACGAACACGGCGACACGGCGCGAGCGGATCGTGCCGTCGCCGGGGCGAGCCATGAGTGATAGCGCCGGTGACGGTTCATACTCCACCATCGGCAATGTCGATACTATGGCCTGGGCGGCCGGCACAGGAATGCCGAGACCCATTGCGACGCCGGCGGCAAGCTCATCGTCCACATTGACCAGTTGCGACACGACCCGTTCACGAATCGCCGCGGTCTGGACCCGGGTCAGTTCGAAACGGTATGCCTTGATGATATGTTCCTGCTCAACCGGCGACTGACTTTGCCAAAACAGCCGTGCCTGCGAATAATGGTCCGCGAACAGTTCGGCCTTGCCGCGTACCTTGTCATCGCTGATCCGCTCCGGGAAGCTGGAGAAGCCCCGCATTCCCGCCTGGAACGGGCAGCCGCCGGCGAGCGAGTTCGGTTCATACGATACCCGGCCGCGATGGATCGCCTGCCGATGAAAGCCGTCGCGCTGGTTGTTGTGCACCTGCGCTACCGGCGCGTTGATTGGAATCTCGTGGAAGTTGACGCCACCGAGGCGCGTGATCTGAGTGTCCAGATAGGAGTGTATGCGTCCCTGCAGCAAAGGGTCGTTGGTAAAGTCGATACCGGGCACGATATGCGCGGTACAGAATGCAACCTGTTCGGTCTCGGCAAAAAAGTTATCGGGATTCCGGTTCAGCACCAATCGGCCCACGGTCTGCAGCGGCACCAGTTCCTCCGGCACGATCTTGGTGGGATCCAGCACATCGAACGGGAATTGCGCGGCCTGCTCCTCGGTGAAAACTTGCAGTCCCAGCTCCCATTCCGGAAATACGCCGCCTTCGATGGCTTCCCATAAATCGCGCCGGTGAAAATCGGGATCGGCGCCGGAGATCCTGACGGCCTCATCCCATACCAGTGAATGCGTGCCCAGTATCGGCGTCCAGTGGAATTTGCAGAACACCGATTCACCCTCGCCATTGACGAGCCGGAAGGTATGGACGCCGAAGCCCTGCATGGTCCGGTAACTGCGCGGAATCGCGCGATCCGACATCTGCCACAATTGCATGTGGACCGACTCCGGCATCAACGACACAAAGTCCCAGTAAGTATCGTGTGCGCTCGACGCTTGCGGCATGGCGAAATGCGGTTCCGGCTTGACCGCATGGACCAGGTCGGGAAACTTCATCGCATCCTGTATGAAAAACACCGGCATGTTGTTGCCGACAAGGTCCCAGTTACCTTCTTCCGTATAAAACTTGACCGCAAAACCGCGCACGTCGCGCACCGTATCAGCCGATCCGCGTTCACCCGCCACCGTGGAAAAACGGACAAACACCGGGGTGCGCTTGCCCTCGGCGGCGAATGGCGCCGCGCGAGTGAGGCCGGACAAATCCTGATAAGACTCAAAGAAACCATGTGCCGCGGAACCGCGCGCGTGCACCACGCGCTCGGGAATACGTTCATGATCGAAATGCGTGATTTTCTCGCGCAGAATGAAATCTTCAAGCGCGGTCGGCCCCCGCAGTCCGATTTTCAACGAATGCTGGTTATCGGCGATCGGCACGCCCTGATTGGTCGTCAAGGGCTGGGCCGACGAATCGACCCGGACCCGGTCCAGCGAACCGACCGTGGGATTGATACCCAGCGGAGGAATGCCCTGCCCGGCCTTGTCGGACGGATTGGTCTCGGTGACCGTGCTGCCGGTCGCGGAGGGCGCTTTCGGCTTGCGGGTAACGCCTGGAACGGGCGTGCGGGCCGCGTCGCCGTATTCCTGGGCCTTATTCGGATTATCCGGCATTGCAGCCGCCAGCGCGGCGCTACCCGCCACTTTTTTCAGCAATTCCGGCGGCGCCGATGGATCGGCGCCAAGCGAGGTCGGCAACGCGCCGGTAGACGGTCCGGAAACGGTGCTCATTACCGAGCCCGCGCCTTCGACCAGGCGATTTTTTTCTTTAGAGGTTGCCATTCATTTCCTTATATAGAGCCATCATGGGGCGTACGCGCTGATTTTGCTGTCGAGTCGATCAAATTGATATGCCGGACAAGATACGGACACACAAACGTAGAGCACACGCGCAAACAAGGCGATAAGACGGTCCTTAATTTGCGACCGATGCTCTGCTGCAAAAGTGCGTTATTGCAACGCGTTTGGCCTATTAAGACTATCAGTTATTGCCATGCTGATAAGTAGGAGTTGTTCTTAAAAATTTGTAGGAAAACAGGAAATCTGTGTGCAACTGCTCAGCTGCACGCCCAGCTATCGGAACAATTGCATTAGCGAAGATGCTCGTGGACGAGATTCTTAAAATAAAGTATATTACCTGCCTAGGCAATTACCGCTTCGGCTTATATTTATGACGGAATTATCAGAAAGTCTGCCTGATGCTTACCGCGTGGAAGACAGCGTGGGCTACTTGCTGGGTCGGGCCCGCCTGAAACTGGCAAAAGCGCTGGACATCGCCTTGACCGACCTCGGCATTACCCATGCGCAGGGAAGCATCGTACTGATGCTATCGAGCGGCAAATACTCAACGGCTGCCGATCTTGCGCGCGAACTGTATATCGATTCCGCGTCGATGACCCGCATGGTGGACCGCCTTGAAAAGCGAGGACTGATTTCGCGGACCCGTAAAAGCGGTGACCGGCGGGTCATCAACCTGTCCCTGACGCCGGACGGCCGTGAACTGGGCCATCGCCTGCCCGCCATCTATGCCGCCGTAATGAACCGCAGCTTTGCAACATTAAGCGCAGACGAGCTAACAACCCTGCGCAGCCTGTTGCGCAAGTCGCTCGCCTGCGAACCGCAACCCGGCACTGTGAATCCCGGCGAGGCCTAAGCACTCCGAAATGGCAAAAATTGGTCGTACTATCAACAGAAGATAACCAGGGCATTATGAAATTTCCCATCCGCCGAATCATGCTTGTGAGCGTTACTGCGCTCCTGCTGACTTCATGCGCCAGTTTCAGCGGCATCGAAACGTCCGCGCCGGTGCGGGCGCCGGCCGACTTTGCGAGCGCCGCGTCGCTGCCTGAACAGGATGGACCATGGCCAGATCATTCGTGGCCGGCGGCTATCGGCGGCGCGCCGCTGCAAGCACTGATCGACGAGGCTTTCGCCGGCAATCCAGGCTTGCAGGTCGCGGCCGCGCGCGTTGCCGCCGCCCGTGCCCTGGCCGACACCGCGCGCGCGGCGGGCTCACCCGGCGCCACCGCCGGGTTCAACAGCACCTATCAGCGCTTTACGGAAAATGGGCTTGTTCCGCCGCAGCGCGCCGGGCAATACGTGTCGGACAATCGGCTGACGCTTGATTTTTCCTACGATTTCGATTTTTGGGGACGGCACTCGGCTGAACTGCATGCCGCCCTGTCGCAGGGAAAAGCGGCCGAGGCGGAGCAGCATGCGTCGCGCCTGGCGCTGTCGACATCGATCGCGCGCGCATGGATACAGCTGGCGCGCCAGCATGCGCAACTGGACCTGGTCGAGCAACAGCTTCTGGTACGCCGGAAAATCGACCGCCTGACGCAGCTCCGCATCAAGGCTGGACTGGATACGCAATCGGATGAGGAACAGGCCCGCCAGCAGCAGGCTGTCTTGCGCGCCGAGCAGGCGCAGTGGCAGGAATCGATCGCGCTTGCGCGCAATCAGCTGGCGGCGCTGATGGGGCAAGGACCCGACCGCGGCATGCGGATTGCCCGTCCCGAACTACCGCGGGAAACGGCCCTGCGTTTGCCGAATGAAGTGCCGCTCACGCTGCTCGGACGACGACCCGATATCGTAGCGGCACGCTGGCGCGCCGAGGCTGCGCAGGGTGATATCGACGCGGCCAAGGCCCAGTTCTATCCGAACGTGAACCTGATTGCGTTCGCCGGCTTTTCCAGTCTTGGGCTGACCAACCTGCTGCAGTTCGGCAGCCGTGTGGCGGGCATCGGCCCGGCGATCCGGCTGCCCGTGTTCGAGGCAGGCGCCTTGCGCGCCCAATTGAAAGGCAAGGTCGCCGCCTACGATTCCGCGGTCGGCAGCTATAACCAGGCGCTCACCGACGCACTGCGCGACGTGGCCGACCAGCTGCAATCGCTGCGCGGAGCGCAGATTCAGGCTGAGCACCAGCGCGACGCCGCGCAAGCCGCCGCCAACAGTCACAGACTGGCGCAGCACCGGGAACGGGTCGGCACGATCAACATGCTTCCCGTGCTCGCGACCGAGATGACATGGCTGATGCAACGCAAGGCCGAGCTCGACTCACAGGCGCGCCGCGCGGATTTGCGGATCGGCCTGATCAAGGCCCTGGGCGGCGGCTTCGATGCGGCGGCGGCGGGGCTGGAACCGGGCAGTGCCGCATCCAACAATTCCACTCAATCGAAACACGCATCATGAACGCACCCAGCCAGACCACAGAAACTCCTTCCCCGTCGAACGGCCGGCGCCGGCGACTGCTCGTCATCGTCACGATCGCGGTGGCGATCGCGCTGATCGCTTACGGCATCTGGTGGGCCACGTTCGCGCGCCACTATGAAAGCACTGATGATGCCTATGTGGCCGGCAATGTCGTGCAGGTCACGCCGCAGGTAGGCGGCACGGTGCTGTCCATCCATGCCGATGATACCGAGCTGGTCGCCGCCGGCAAGCCGCTGATTGAACTTGATCAGAGCGACGCCAGGGTGGCGCTGGAGCAGGCGCAGGCGCAACTGGGGCAGGCGGTCCGTGAAGTGCGTACGCTGTTCAGCAATAACGGCGCGCTCAATGCGAATGTCACGCTGCGCACTGCCGAGATGCAGCGCGCACGCTCCGACCTGGCGCGCCGGCAGGAGCTGATCGGCACCGGCGCGGTGTCCGCCGAGGACGTCGCCCATGCCCGAAGCGCGCTGCAAAGCGCGGAATCGGCATTGCTGGCAGCGCGCGAACAGCTCGCTTCCAATCGCGTCCTGACCGACCGCACCTCGGTGGCCGAACATCCGAATGTGCGCCGCGCCGCCGGCCAGGTTCAAGCGGCTTATCTCGCATTATCCCGTTCCGTGCTGCCTGCGCCGATCACGGGGTATGTCGCCAGGCGCTCGGTCCAGGTTGGCCAGCGTGTCGCGCCGGGAACGCCGTTGCTATCGATCGTCCCGCTCGACGCCTTATGGGTCGACGCCAATTTCAAGGAAGTCCAGGTCGCCCACATGCGCATCGGCCAGCCGGTCGCCCTGCATTCCGACTTGTATGGGTCGGATGTGGTCTACCACGGAAAAGTGGCCGGGCTGTCGGCCGGCACCGGCGCCGCATTCGCGCTGCTTCCGCCGCAAAATGCCAGCGGAAACTGGATCAAGATAGTACAACGCATTCCGGTCCGGATCGAACTCGATCCGAAGGAACTGGCGCAGCGGCCATTGCGAATCGGCCTGTCGATGCGCGCCAAGGTGGATATCGAACGGGCTGAGGGCACGTCGCTGACGGCCGGCGCGCCGGCACGCACCGCGCCGGCCTACAAAACCACGGTATTCGATGCTGCCGGCAAGGAGGCTGACGCACTGATCACGCGCATCATTGCGGAAAACGGTGGCAAGAATTAACCGCAAGCGAGATCACCCTTGAGCGCTCCTCCCCGTTCCGCCGTGCCGCCCCTGAAGGGCGCGCCGCAACTACTCGGCACCATAGCCCTTTCGCTCGCGGTATTCATGAACGTGCTCGACTCGTCGATTGCCAACGTGTCGATTCCCGCGATTTCCGGCGACCTCGGCGTTTCGCCGCACCAGGGAACGTGGGTCATCACGTCGTTCGCGGTGGCCAATGCGATTTCAGTGCCGCTGACCGGATGGCTGACCACGCGCTTCGGGCAGGTGCGCCTGTTTGTCAGCTCGATCCTGCTATTTGTGCTCGCTTCCTTTTTGTGCGGCATTGCGCCCAACGTCGAAGTGCTGATCGGCGCACGAATCCTGCAGGGCGCGGTTGCCGGGCCGATGATCCCGCTGTCGCAGGCGCTCCTGCTGAGCAGCTACCCGGCTGCAAAAAGCGGCATGGCCCTCGCTTTCTGGGGCATGACGGTGCTGGTTGCGCCTATCATGGGCCCCTTGCTGGGCGGCTGGATTTCGGACAACTACAGCTGGCCGTGGATTTTCTACATCAATATACCGATCGGGCTTCTCGCCGCGTGGGCTACCTGGTCGATTTACCGTGAACGCGAGTCGGCCATCGTACGACTCCCGATCGACAAGATCGGACTCGTTTTGCTGGTGCTATGGGTCGGCGCCCTGCAACTGATGCTCGACAAGGGCAAGGAACTCGACTGGTTCAACTCGGGAGAGATCGTACTGCTTACCTGTGTCGCCGTGGTCGGGTTCATTTATTTCATTGTCTGGGAGCTTGGCGAAAAACATCCGGTGGTCGACCTGACCCTGTTCAAGGGACGCAATTTCAGTTGTGGCGTGATTGCGATATCGATTGCTTACGGCCTGTTTTTCGGCGCTTTGGTCATCCAGCCGCTTTGGCTGCAGACCCAGCTCGGTTACACGGCGACCGATGCCGGCAAGGTGATGGCGCCGGTCGGCATACTGGCGATTTTTCTCACGCCTATCATCGGCAAGCTGATCAGCAAGGTCGATCCGCGCTGGATATCCACCTGCGCCTTTGCCATCTTCGCCGTCGTATTCTCTCTGCGGGCCCGATTCACGCCGGAGGTCGACACGATGACGCTGCTGATCCCTACCGTGATACAGGGCGCGGCGATGGCGATGTTTTTCATTCCGCTGACATCGATCATCCTGTCCGGACAACCGCCGGAAAAAATGCCGGCGGCGGCGGGCCTGTCCAACTTCGTGCGCATCATGTTCGGCGGTATCGGCACCTCGCTCACCACGACCTTGTGGGATAACCGGACAGCGCTGCATCATTCGCAGCTGGCGGAACATACCGGCGCGAGCAATCCGGCTTTTCTGGAAGCGGTGCGGACCCTGACCGCGCAAGGCATGCCGGAACCGGCGGCATGGGCCGTGATTGAACGGACCATGAGCGTGCAGGCAAGCACGAATGCCGCAGCGGATATTTTCTGGCTATCGGCTGTGATGTTTTTCGGGCTGATCGGGATAGTATGGCTGACCCGGCCGAGAAGGACAGGTGCGCCGGTGGATGCGGCCGGGGCGCATTAACCTGGCGCTTGCCTGCTGCCTGTTTGTCATCTGCTTGTCATCTGCTTGTCATCTGCTTGCGTATGACTTTCGTCTTACTTGCCGCTGAACCGTGGTGAACGCTTCCCGACAAAGGCGTTCACGCCTTCCCTGAAATCATCGGACTGCGAAGCCGAGACAAACGACTGCAATTCAGCCAGCAATTGTTCATCCAGGCTGCGCGCGAACGACTGGTTAAGGAGCGCTTTGGTTTTCCCGAGCGCGCCGGTAGCGCCGTTCGCCAGGCGTATGGCAAGAGTTACGGTTTCTGCTGCGAGTTCAGGCGCCGGGACGATACGATTGACCAGCCCCAGCTCGAGCGCCCGCGCCGCATCGATTCGATCACTGAGCATGGCGATCTCGGCGGCGCGCTTGCGCCCGACCAGACGCGGCAGCGTATAGCTGCTGCCGCCATCCGGCGTCGCGCCGAGCCTGCTGTAGGCCAGCGACAGATAGGCATTATCGGCGGCGACAGCAAGATCGCAGGCGTTCATCAGCGAATAGCCGAAACCCGCCACCGCGCCCTGCACCCCCGCCACGACCGGCTTCGGCATCCGGTGAATACTGCTGATCGCCGAGTGCGCCGCGCCGATCAGTTCCGAAAACAAGCGGGTGCGTTCGACCTCAGGCTGATCAAGGCTGGCAACGAAAGTACGGATATCGCCGCCCGCCATGAAGTGCTGACCGGCGCCGAGGATCGCAACCGCCCGCACCGCCGGATCGCGCTCGGCGGCCTCGACCGCGCCCTGCAGTGCCTTTGCCAGCGGCACATCAAGTGCGTTCATCGCCTGCGGACGATTCGCCGTGATGACGGCGACCGCGTCCCTTACCTCATACAATATATCCTGCCTTCTGTTTTCATCCATCCAAACCTCATCGGTAAAGTGCTTCGTCGGCGGAAGCACGGATTCGAATCAAGCTGCGCTTGTCAGGCCGCGCGGTGCAATTCGATAAAGCCACGGCGTTCAAGTTGCTCCAGGGCCGCCGCCCATTGCACTTCCGCTTTTTTCAAATGCTCCTGCTTGACATGCCCATACCCGCGAATCTGCTCGGGAATCGAAGCTAGCTTTACCGCCGTGTCATAGTTGGCCGACGTGGCTTTCTCCATGATCCTGGCGATGGTTTCTTCATAACGCCCGATCAGCTGGCGCTCGATCCGCCGTTCATCCGAGTAACCGAACGGATCAAATGCGGTACCCCGCAGGAACTTCAGCCTGGCGAGCAATTTGAAACCGCTGCCCATCCATGGGCCGAACTCGATTTTCTTCGGCTCGCCGGTCAACGGATTCGTCTTGCTGATTGCCGGCGGGGCGAGGTTGTATGAAACCCGGTAGTCGCCCTCGAATTGCTGTTTCAGCGAGTCGAGGAACGCAGGATCGGACTGCAGGCGGGCGACTTCGTACTCGTCCTTGTAAGCCATCAGCTTGAAGTAATAACGCGCAACGGCTTTCGCAATGCGATCCTTTCCGCCGAAACGATCTGCTTCCCAGCGGCGTACTCGCGCTACCAGCCCGGTATACCGTCCGGCATAGGCGCGATCCTGATAGCTGGCCAGAAATGCTTCGCGCCTGGAGAGCATTTCATCGAGATTCGACGATAAGGCCAGACTTGCCGGCCGCTCGGTATTGCGCGCGACCAGTGCGTCGACCGCATGCGGGTCCTGGGCGGCGCGCCGTCCCCAAAGGAAAGCATCCTGGTTCATTGCCACCGCTGCGCCATTGAGCACAATCGCCTCATTGATCGCGTCGGCCGAGATCGGGATCAGCCCGCGCTGATAGGCGTAACCCAGCATGAACATATTGCTGGCGACGGTATCGCCGAAGATGGCGGTGGCCAACCGGGTTGCGTCGACGAATTCGGCCTGGTCCTTGCCGGCCGCATCCTGGATATTTTTCCGCAGCGCATCCCCTGGGAAAGCAAGGTTGGGGTTCAGGGCGAAATCACCAGTCATCACTTCATGCGTATTGACCAGCATGCGGGTCTTGCCGTAACGGGTGGCCGCGAGCGTCTTGTTATGCGCGGCAACCACCATGTCGCCGCCGAGCACGAGGTCCGCGCCGCCGGTGGCGACCCGGATCGCCTTGATGCTCTGAGGCGTTGCGCCGAAACGTATGTGCGACCAGACCGAGCCGCCCTTTTGCGCCAGGCCCGCCATGTCGAGGATGCCGCATGCCTTGCCGTCGATGTGGGCCGCCATGCCCAGGATCGCGCCGATCGTGACGATGCCGGTGCCGCCGACGCCGGTAATGATCATCGAGTACACGCCGGAATCCAGCGACGGCCGCATCGGTTCGGGAAGCACCGGGAACATTGTCGCGTCCTTCGACAATTGGCCGCCCTTGCGCAACTGTCCGCCATGGACAGTGACGAAGCTTGGGCAAAAGCCCTTGTTGCACGAGTAATCCTTGTTGCATGACGACTGGTCGATCGCGCGCTTGCGGCCAAACTCGGTTTCCAGCGGTACCAGCGATACGCAATTCGACTTGACGCCGCAATCGCCGCAGCCTTCGCATACAAGATCATTGATGACCAGTCGCTTGGGCGGGTCCGGATACAGGTTCTTCTTGCGGCGGCGCCGCTTTTCAGCCGCGCAGGTCTGATCGTACACGAGCACCGTCACGCCTTCCACGTCGCGCAGCCGCTCCTGCACCGCTTGCAATTCGTCGCGATGATGAATCGTCACGCCCGGCGACCAGAGCGTGCCCTTCTCATACTTATGCGGCTCGTCGGTCACGACAACAACCTGCTTGACGCCTTCCGCATGCACCTGCTGCGTGATCAGCGGGGCGGTCAAGGGGCCGTCATGCTTTTGTCCCCCGGTCATTGCGACCGCATCGTTAAAAAGAATCTTGTAAGTGATATTCGTATTGGCTGCGACCGCTGCGCGAATCGCCAGCAGGCCGGAATGGAAATAGGTGCCATCGCCTATGTTCTGGAACATATGCTTGCGCTTCGAAAACGGCGCCTCGCCAACCCAAGCCATGCCCTCGCCGCCCATATGCGTATAGCCGAGCGTATTTCGGTCCATCATCTGCGCCATCCAGCTGCATCCGATGCCGGCGTAGCCTTTGCTGCCTTCAGGCAGGACGGTCGACGAATTATGCGGACAGCCGCTGCAGAAATAGAAGCTGCGCACCATCGGCTCGGCCGCGCTCTCGCGCGCCTTCAGACGGCGCAGCACGTCTATTCGTTCCTGCAGCGCGGGATGTTCCCTTCCTACGATCAGACGCTCGCCAATCGCGATCGCCACTTGTCCGGCATCCAGCGCCAGCTCGACCTGGAACAGCTTTTTTCCGCTTTCATCCTTCTTGCCAATCACACGCGGCGCACTCGGCATGTCGTAAAGGATTTCCTTGAGCTGCCATTCCAGAAGACTGCGTTTTTCTTCGACGACGATGACCAGGTCCAGACCTTTTGCAAACGATTTGACACCCTCGGGTTCGAGCGGCCAGGTGCACGCCACCTTGTACAGCCGCACGCCGAGCCGCGCGACCTGCTCGTCGTCCAGCTCCAGTTCATCGAACGCCTGCTGGACGTCGAGGTAGCTTTTCCCATGCGTGATAATGCCGATCCGGGCCTCGGGATTATCGATCATGATGCGGTCAAGCTTGTTTGCGCGCACGAATGCGCGCGCCGCGTCAAGCTTGAAATTGACGAGGCGGTATTCCTGCGCATGCGGCGTATCCGGCAGCCTGATGTGCAGACCGTCTGCCGGCATCTCGATGCCTTCCGGTTCAACGATGTTTACCCGGTCGATATCGACATCGACCGAAGCGGTCGCATCGGCGGTCTCCTTGATGCATTTCATGCCGACCCAGCATCCCGAGAAACGCGACAAGGCCCAGCCGTAGAGGCCATAGTCGAGGATTTCCTGGACGCCCGATGGGCTCAGTATAGGAATGTTGGCGTCGACCAGCGCGAATTCGGATTGATGGCAGGTGGTAGAGGACTCGCAGGTGTGGTCGTCGCCCATCAGGAGCAGCACGCCGCCGTGCTTCGACGGCCCGGCCAGATTGCCGTGCCTGAAAACGTCGCCCGAGCGGTCGACGCCGGGCCCCTTGCCGTACCAGATTGAAAACACGCCGTCGAACTTTCCTTCGCCGCCGATTTCCGCCTGCTGGGTGCCCCACACGGCAGTCGCGGCCAGGTCTTCATTCACCCCCGGCACAAACTTGATGTCGGCGGCATTCAGGTGCTTGCCGGCCTTGCCGAGCTCGCCATCGTAGGTTCCCAGGGGCGACCCGCGATAACCTGAAATATACCCGCCCGTATTAAGGCCGGCTTTCCTGTCGCGCAGCTTTTGCGTAATCGGCAGGCGCACCAGCGCCTGCACGCCGGT
>JAQGMO010000022.1 GCA_028292315.1 Herminiimonas sp.
TTCAGTGACGATCAGGCGGTCGGTCCGGGCCAGCGCGTCGGCGTAAATCTGCGCGCCGCCGATAATGAACGCGTCCGTGCCGGCGACCATCGCCGCGGCGCCGGCTAGCGATGCGGCGGTTTCAACCCCGTCGTGGCGCCACGACGGGTTGCGTGTAATGACGATATTGCGCCGGTTCGGTAGCGCGCGTCCGATCGAATCGAAGGTTTTACGGCCCATGATGATCGGATGCCCGGTAGTAGTGCGTTTGAAATGCGCCAGGTCTTCCGGCAGGCGCCATGGCAGCGTGTTGGCGAGGCCTATGCCGTTGCGGCTGTCGACGGCGACGACGATGGCTAATCGGGATTGCGGGTTCATTCTGGGTTCGGATGAAATGCACGATGGCAGGGTGGATCAAGGCGCCAATCTTAACTGTTTCCGGGGCAACGCGTGGATTGCGCGTGTCAATGCGGCCGGCCGGTACGCGGCGGGACCGGTACCACTGGTATTTCCTGGCGGTTAATCTTTGGAAAAGCAGGCCGGCACAGGCGCTATCCCGCGGACTGCCGCGGCCGGCCACAGCCATCGACGATTTCACCGCGTCGGAGCCGGGTGCCCGACGGTTCAAACCGTCAGGCGCGGAAGCTGCGCGCTGACGGCGGGAAGGCGGAATCAAGCTGGAGAATGGAATCAAGAAGTTGCCAGCCAGCGGTCAAGCTTTTGCATCAGGCCCTTGCGGTTCTTGTGACGGGCTTCATAAGTACGGATTTTTCTGACTTCCCCCGCGGACAAGGAGCCGAGCTTTTTCAAGACTTGCGGGATCGTCATCGATTGATAATCCTTGACGGGCAGATTGCGGTCAGGCGATTTCCCCTGGCGATCCTTTTCCTTCTCGCCCTTGGTCTCCCCATACTGGGTACGTTGCTTGTTGACGATGCGCGAGGCTACCTCTTCTTCGCGTCCGCGGTAACGGCCTTCCTTCTTGAACCTGCCTTCCAGTTCGCTGTATTCCTTTTCCCTCTTGGCGTTGGCACCTGCTGGCATGAGAACCTCCATTGAAAAAAAAGACTGTCCGGACAATGTGTCATATCCGACAATCCATTCGCCGGACAGTTCCTCACGCCTTGATCCGCACCGTCGCGGGCGCGATACGATCGGCTGCCACGCAGCCGGAACCGGCCCTGAATTCGCTGCCCTGAACGCGTGTTATCGGCGGGTACAAGGTACAATTCGATTCAGCTGGCGCCGCTGGCACGCTACAGCTTTTTCATTTTTGTTAAATCACGGAAGTCACATGAGCGATATCGGCCGTCAGGCAACCAGAGATATCACCCTGCGGTTCCTTGCCGAACCGACCGATGTCAATTTCGGCGGCAAGGTTCACGGCGGGGCGGTAATGAAGTGGATCGACCAGGCCGGCTATGCCTGCGCGGTCGGATGGAGCGGATATTATTGTGTGACCGTCTATATCGGCGGTATCCGGTTTTACAAGCCAATCTTCATCGGCCAGATTGTCGAGGTGAAAGCGGTCGTCGTGCACACCGGTAAATCGAGCATGCATATCGCCGTCGACGTGTCCGCCACCGATCCGAAAACCGGCGTCCGCAAGAAGACGACGCGCTGCCTGATCGTCTTTGTCGCCATCGACAGCGATGGCGACTCGACCGTGGTGCCTGCCTGGACGCCGCAGTCGGACGAGGATAAACGTCTCGAACAGTACGCAATCCGCATGGCTGCGTTGCGCAAGGAACAGGATGATGAGCTGCTGGCAATCGACAGTTCACTGAAATAGACCCGGTTAACATATCTTATGAAACAATATCTGGACTTAGTAAAAACAGTCATCGAAACCGGCAGCTGGCAGGAAAACCGCACCGGGACCAGGACGATACGCATTCCCGGCGCAATGATGCGGTTCGACCTTGCCAAAGATGGTTTTCCAGCCGTCACTACCAAGAAGCTGGCATTCAAATCGGTGGCCGGAGAACTGGCCGGCTTTTTGCGCGCAAACCGGAGCGCAGCGGATTTCCGCGCGCTCGGCTGCAAGGTGTGGGACCAGAATGCCAATGAAAACAGTGAATGGCTGGCCAATCCGTACCGTGACGGGCCGGATGACCTGGGGCCGGTGTACGGCGTGCAGTGGCGCCAGTGGCCGGCGTACAAGCTGATCGATGCGGAAAAGGAAGCGCAGATCCGCGATGCGCAGGAACGCGGATTCCGGGTTGTGTCCCAATTGCGGGATGAGGGTAAAGACAAGGTCCTGTTGTACAAGGCGATCGACCAGTTGCGCGAATGCCTCGATACCATCATGAAAAATCCGGGCAGCCGGCGGATTCTCTTTCACGGCTGGAATTGCGCCGACCTGGACGCGGTGGCGCTGCCTGCCTGCCACCTTTTATACCAGTTGATCCCGGACCCGGGCACGCGCGAGATATCGCTCTGTCTTTATGTGCGCAGCAATGACCTCGGGCTCGGCACGCCGTTCAATCTTGCCGAAGGCGCGCTGCTGCTTCACCTGATCGGACGCCTGACCGGTTATCAACCACGCTGGTTCACCTATTTCATTGGCGATGCGCATATCTATGAAAATCATCTCGATATGCTGCGCGAACAGATGCAGCGCGAACCGTATCCCTCGCCCAGGCTGGTGATTTCCGACCGCATCCCGGACTATGCGGTGACCCGGAAGTTCGAGCCGGAGTGGCTCGAAAAAATCGAGCCGTCCGATTTTTCACTGGCAGAATATGAACATCATCCGGCCCTGACCGCGCCAATGGCGGTTTAACCTGGTGGTTTAACCCGGCGGTGCAAGCTGGGGGCTGGCGGCGGTACAGCCTGCGGTATTGGCCTCGCATTGCTGTACGGAACCTTCGTGAATGTCGCGCTGTCTGACGTCCTGTCCGGGCAGGTCTGCAGCCGGCAATCCAGCGGAGTGACAAACCATCATGCGACAAACAGCGTTTTCTTCATTGCCGACGGAATGGCAATCATGGATTACCGATAACCTGGCGCGTTCATGCGATCCGGCCAGCTTGGCCGGACTCATGGTGCGCAACGGCAATTTTGACAGTAATCTGGCAACTGCCGCGATCCGGGAAGCACTGGCAAATAGTTCGAACGACATGCCGGCCGCCCAGCCGCTGCCCGATATCGACACCACCGCCAATACGGTGCGGACTCCGGACCGGCAAATCAATATCCTGATGACGCTCGCCACGCCGCGCATTGTCGTTCTCGGCAATGTGCTGAGCGACGAAGAATGCGATGCGCTGGCGGCATTCAGCGACCAGCGCATGGAACGTTCGCCGGTGGTGGCGGATGCCGACGGCGGCATGCAGCTCCATGCCCATCGCACCAGCAGCGGCGCCATGCTGCAGCGCGGCGAGACAGAATTGATCAACCGGGTCGAGGCGCGACTGGCTGCGCTGGCAAACTGGCCGGTGGAGCGCGGCGAGGGCATGCAGGTGCTGCGTTATGAGCCGGGCAATGAATACCGCGCCCATTTCGACTGGTTCGACGCCGATGCGCCTGGCCCGCGCAAACATCTGGAACGCGGCGGCCAGCGGCTCGGCACCTTCGTGCTGTACCTGAGTGACGTAGAGCAGGGCGGCGGCACGGCTTTCCCGGCGATCGGCCTGGAAGTCCAGCCGCAAAAGGGAGGCGCGGTATTTTTCGTGAATACCGATCCCTACCGCGCGCCTGACCGGCGCACGCTGCATGCCGGAATGCCGGTCGTGAAGGGGCTGAAGTTTGTCGCCAACAAGTGGCTGCGCGAACGCCGGTACGGGTAATTGGAGCGATCAGGCTCCGGCTCAGGTCTGGCTGAACTGCAGTGCCGCCAGGCTGGCATACAATCCGCCCTGGGCCACCAGTTCCGCATGGGTCCCTGTTTCGACTATCCGCCCGTGTTCCATCACCAGGATGCGATCGGCCCGCTGCACCGTCGCCAGCCGGTGCGCAATAACCAGCGTAGTGCGGTCCATCATCGCCGCTTCCAGCGCGCTTTGCACCAGGCGCTCCGATTCCGCATCGAGCGCGCTGGTCGCCTCGTCCAGCAACAGTAGGGGCGGATTCTTCAGCAATGCGCGCGCAATGGCGATGCGCTGGCGCTGGCCGCCCGACAGACGCACGCCGCGCTCGCCCAGAAACGAGCGATATCCTTCGGGCAGCTTTTCAATGAATTCATGCGCAGCCGCCATCTTTGCCGCGGCAATCACTTCATCGTCGCTTGCATCGGCGCGGCCGTAGCGGATATTTTCCATCGCGTTTTCAGAAAAGATAATGGTGTCCTGCGGCACGATGCCGATCGCGCCG
Source organism: Herminiimonas sp. (assembly GCA_028292315.1). Classification (GTDB taxonomy): domain Bacteria; phylum Pseudomonadota; class Gammaproteobacteria; order Burkholderiales; family Burkholderiaceae_D; genus JAQGMO01. The sequence goes on from JAQGMO010000022.1 coordinate 4,294, forward strand.
CGCAGCACGTGCAGGTCGAGCTGCCGGATATCGACGCCGTCAAGGGTGATCAGCCCGTGCTGCGGATCATAAAAGCGCAACAGCAGCTGGAATAGCGTGGTTTTGCCGGCGCCGGACGGGCCGACGATGGCGACTGTTTCTCCGGCGCGGATTTGCACCGATAGATTGGACAAGGCCGGCGAACCGGGGCGCGATGGATAATTGAAGTTGATATCGTTCAAGGCCAGCGCCGCGCCGCTTGCCGCACGCGGCGGCAAGGGCTGAGGCTGCGGCGGCGACTGGATCGGGGATCTTTCGGCCAGCAGCTCGAGCAGTCGTTCCGTGGCGCCGGCCGCGCGCTGGGCTTCGCCGATCACTTCGGATAATGCGCCGATCGCGCCGGCCACGATCGCGGCATACAAAATGAACTGGCCCAGTTCACCGCCCGTCATCCGGCCCTGGATCACCGCATGCGCGCCCAGCCACAACACGAACACGATCGCGCCGAACACCAGCAGGATCGCCGCCATGGTCAGCATCGAGCGCGCCCTGATGCGCTGCATCGCCGTCCGAAAGGCGCTCTCGACAGACGAACCGAAGCGCCGCGCTTCGATCGCCTCGTGGGTAAAAGCCTGCACGGTCGGCATGGCGTTCAGAATCTCGCCGGCCAGTGCGGAGGCATCGGCGATCCGGTCCTGGGAATCGCGCGATAGCCGGCGCACGCGGCGGCCGAACAGCACGATCGGCAGCACCACCGCCAGCAGCAGCACCAGGATAATCGAGGAAAGCCGGATGCTGGTGACAAACAGCATCACCATGCCGCCGATGAATAGCAGCGCATTGCGCAGCGCCATTGAAATACTGGTGCCGACCACCGCCTGGATCAGTGTCGTATCCGTGGTCAGACGCGATAGCACTTCGCCGGTGCGGGTGGTCTCGAAAAACTGCGGGCTTTGCATGACGACATGGCCGTAGACCGCGCTGCGAATGTCTGCGGTCACGCGCTCGCCGAGCCAGCTGACCATGTAAAAGCGCGCCGCGGTGGCGACCGCCAGCACGCAGGCGACACCGAACAGCGCGATGAAGTAGAGGTCGATATGGCTGGTGCTGCCTTTGCTCCCCGCGCCCGCGTCCGCACCGGCGGCGCCGAAACCGAGATCGATCATTTGCCTGAATGCGAACGGCACGGCAAGCGTGGCCCCGGCCGCAACCAGCAGCGCGATGCCTGCCAATAGGAACTGGCGCTTGTAGGGCGCAAGAAACGGGATCAGTTTCGCCAGCGTGGCGAGGCTGGCTTTCGGTGCATCCCTGGTCATCGTTTTTGTCATAATTTGAGTGGCTTTACATAACCGGTCATTTCAAGATAACCGCGCCCGGCGGGCTTTCCATCGCGCGTCACCATGACCGCGCCCTCCCAGTACACCGCGCCGGTGGATTGCCGCGAGTCGAGTTCCTGATCGTCTTGCAGGGGAGTCAATTGCCAGTTGACCGTCCCGGTCCGGATGCCGGTGGCGACGGGATAAAGCGCATTGGTGCGCGGCGAGCGCCATGAACGCAGCGCGGAAAATTGCACCTGTTCCGGCGCGTAGCTGGTGACGCGGCCGGCCGCATCGCGCATTATTGCATGCGCCCACAGCGCCCCGCCGTTCTTGCCGCGAATCTGAAATGCCATCAATGCCGATCCATCATCGAGATTAATCCCGGTCCAGTCCCAGCCAGTTGCCTGTTCATCGAGCACGCTGGTCGACCATTCATGATCGAGCCAGGCGTTGCCGGTGACCGCCAGCGGGTTCCCGTCGCGGGTGATGCTGCCGGCGACGCGCAGTTGCGGCTCACTGTAATAATAGCTGGCCTGTTCCGGTTTCGGTCCCTTGCGCGAAAACCCGTTGTCGCCTTGCGGCAGCGGCGGCTGGGTTGGCGTGAGGGTAAGCGATAACGAGAAGCCGGGCGCCTGCAGCCGCGCCCGATAGCGTCCGTCAGCCTCGCGCACCATCTGCCAGTCGTCGATCCTGACATCGGTATCGCCTTGCCTGGCATATGCCAGTCCGAAGCCTTCGCGCGCGCTCTTTTGCGCATGCAGCAGTTTCCCCAGCGAAGGATCCGACAGCGCCGCGTGCGCAATGATCAACTGCTTCGGCGCGAAGCGGCTCGGATTGGCCGGGTCATGATCGGTCGCGGAGCGAAAGAAAGTGATCTGGAACCCAAGCGGCTTGCCGTCCGGCGTTTCCAGCCAGCCGGTGGCGTACCACCATTCGGTGCGGAAGTCGGGATGTGCGCCGAAGTCACGTGGAAACGAAAGCGGCTTACCGGGCCTTACCTGCGAAAATTGCGGCGCGGCCGGGCGGGCCCAGGTACTGACCACGCTCAGCAGAAAAAACAGCAGAACTGCAAGCAGCGTCGCATGAACGCCGCGTAGCGAAGCGCCTGGTGCAGGCGTGCGGGATCGATTGAAAAGTGTCATGTCCATACCTTACCAGTCTTCGCGCACTGCGCGCACCGCGCTTCCCGACACGGCATATCGGCCTGAAACAAGGGCGGTCAGGGAAGCCGAAATCAGTAGCAGGGCCGCCACCGCGAGCAGCAGGGTCCACGGCACATGCAATTGCATGGTCCAGTGGAACGACTGCGGGTTGACGATAAATACCAGGATCAGGCTGATGGCCAGACCCAGGACAAAACCGATCGCGATGCCGCTCGCGGTCAGCAGGCCGCCCTCCGCGGCAAGCATGCCAAGTATCTGGCGCCGGGTTACGCCAATATGCCGTAACATGCCGAACTCCCGGGCGCGCGCCAATGCCTGGGCCGAGAATGTCGCGGCAATGCCGAACAGGCCGATCAGTACGGCAACCGCTTCCAGCAGGTACGTCACAGCAAAACTGCGATCGAAAATCCGCAGGCTGATTGCCCGAATTTCATTGGGTTCGCTGAACTCCAGCAGATTCCCGAACGGCAAAGCTTTCAACGAGGCGATTGCCTGCCCCGCGGTGACGTCGCGCTGCAGCCACAGCGCCGCATCGTTTACCTCGGGATCGCCGGTCAGGCTGCGGTAATCCGACAGGCGCATTTGCAAAGCGCCCGACTGGCGCACGTAGTCACGCCAGACGCCGGCCACGACGAAGGTTTGCATCTGCTTTCCAATCGGCACGCTCACTTGCTTGCCTACCGAATAACCATATAAATCGACCATGGCTTCGGATGCCCAGATCGGTAGCGCGCCGGGCGGCAAGGCATCGGCCGCCATGGCATCCCCGGTCAGCGGCACGATCTTGCCCGGATCGGCAAGATCGATCGGGCGCGCGATCAGCATTACGGCCGGCCGCGCCGGCGACAGCGTGAGCGGCAGAATACGCGTGAAATCCGCGCGCGCGATGCCGGGCAGGGCGGCGATCCGCTCTTGTTCCGCCGGTCCCAGCACGCCGGTGTCGCCGCTGGCGGCTACCCGCACATACAGATCGGCGGACAGCAACCGGCTCAGCCAGTCATCCACGGAAACGCGGAAGCTCGCGACCATGATCGCCATCGCTACCATCAGGCTGAAGCTCGACAGCACGCCGCCCAGCGCAATCGAGGCCTGGTTGGGCGCATTTGCCAGGCGCGCCATGGTCAGGATAGCGACCGTGCCGGAAGCACGTTTGCCGAGAATGGAAAACAGGATTGCCGCAACCCGCGGCATCAGTGCGATCCCGCCGATCAGCAGCAAGGCCACCGCCGCATAGCCGAAGACCGGCAGGTTCGATACCGGCGGCAATTGCGTCAAGACTGCGCCGGTGGCCAGGCAGATCAGAGCGGGCCACGGTTTCGCCAGTTTTGACAGCGCAATATCTTCACTGCCCGGCTTCAGTGCGGCGGCGGGCCTGGCGCGCGCCGCTTCCCAGGCGGGACTCGCGCTCCCAAGTAACGCAATGCCGGAACCGGCCATGAAAAACACGGCCGCCGCGACCGGACTGAATTGCACGGAAGGGCGCACGCCCGGGAAATAGCCGCCGCCCAGGTCGCCGCCGAAAAAATGCAAGGCCGCGGCGGCAGCCGCATACCCCAGTGCCAGGCCAAGCAGCGATCCGGCGATTCCCAGGGCACCGCCTTCCAGCAGGATTTGAAACAGTAATTGCCGCCGGCTCAGTCCGATCACGCGCAGCATGGCGAATTGCTGGCGCCGGCGGATGACCGATAAGGCCTGGGTTGAAAACACCAGGAATGCGCCGGTAAACAAGGCGACCAGGGCCAGCACATTCAGATTGACCCGGTAGGCGCGCGACATATTGGCGGTGCGCGCTTCCTGGTCTTCGGTTGCGCTCACCAGCAATGGCGCCGGCAGTTCGCGCGCAAGGGCGGTCCGGAACGCGTCACGGCTGATCCCCTGGGTCAGTTTCAATTCGATGCGGGACAACTGGCCGACCCGGTTGAAGCGCCATTGCGCGGCGCCGAGATCCATCACGCCGATGCGCTGTCCGGGACGCGCCCTTACCACCGTGCCCGCCACGCGCAAGGCGACCGGCTGCGTGCCGGCACGCAGCCGCAGCGTATCCCCCTGTTTTACCTTCAGCCATTCCATGGCCGCGGGCGACAGGAAAATCGCATCATCGGCCAGCGTATCGTACGGGCGGTCCTGGGCTGGAATGCCGATCAGGTCGGGCGCGAGCGCCGCCGCCCGAAATACATCCAGTCCGATTATTTTCAGCGCCGATTTTTCGCCGCCTGCCGCCGCATCGAATTCAAGCACCGGATTGGCGAGCGCGACCCCGTCGCGCTGCGCCAGCACCGGATAGACCGATTCATTGAAAGTCGCGGCGGCCCCGCGGACCTGCAGGTCCGACGCGCCGGAAATGGTTTTGACGGCGGCGGAGAATTCATTGAAGGCGGCTGCGTTGATCAGGTGGATCGCAAAACCAAGCGCGACGCCAAGCGCGATTGCGCCGATCGCCACAATCGCGCGCACCGGGTGCGCACGCCATTCGCCGCCAATCAACCAGCCGTACAGGCGCCACCGGGGCAGGGAGGGACGCACTGGATTAATCGGATTCATTGGATTCCGCTGGCGCCGGCCGGATGCAAGCCGTCTTTCGTCAATACCATTATGCGGTCGGCGGTCGCGGCGGCCGCATGCGAATGGGTAACGATGATGGCCGAGGCGCCGTTGGCCTTGACTTCAGCGCGCAGCAGCATCAATACCTCATGCGCGGTGTCCGGATCGAGATTGCCTGTCGGCTCATCGGCAAGCACCAGTCGCGGCTTGTGCACCAGCGCGCGCGCGATCGCCACGCGCTGCAATTCGCCGCCCGACAGCTGGCGCGGAAAATCCTCGCCGCGGCCTGCCAGCCCGACCGCGTCCAGCATTTGCCCGGCGCGCTGCACCGGCTGGCCATTCAAAAGCAGCGGCAGGGCGATATTTTGAGTGAGGGTCAGATGCGGCAGGACATGAAACGCCTGAAAGATGAAACCTAACTTTTCGCGCCGCAGCAGCGTGGCCGCCTCGTCGTCCATGGCCGACAGCTTGATCCCGTCGATCAACAGGTCGCCGCCGTCGGCGGTATCGAGGCCGGCGATCAGGTTGAGCAGGGTTGATTTTCCGACGCCGGAATCGCCCATTATGGCGATGTATTCGCCGCGTGCGAGGATAAAATCAAGATGATTCAGGATAACGCGGCTAGTGCCGTATTGTTTGCGGACAGCGCGGCATTCCAGTGCCGGGGCGAGTATTGGTGGCTTCATTTCGATCATGGGGTCCGTCCGTGCTGTCCCTAAGCGGACGGCCGTTGAATACGCTAAACTTCGCTAGTTTAGTGGATGTTGCGCTGCACCGCAGGAATCCACCCAGGTTAACCCCGTATCATGGAGAAAGTATGGATCGTCGTTTGTTCTTGAAAGCTACTGCCGCTGTGTCAGCCGCATCGATTGCCCCGTTTGGTTTTGCCGCTGAAGAGAAATGGCGCACATTCGAGGTGACGACACGCGTTGAATTGCATGGCGCCGGCCGGGCCCATATTTGGGTGCCCGTACCGACCGTGAATACCGATTACCAGACCGTGCTGGCCAGCTCATTCACCGCTGACGGGGCCACGGCACAGATCGTGCAGGATCCGGTGTACGGGGCGGGTATCCTGGTTGCCGAGTTTTCAGGCAAGGATAAGCCGGTAGTCGAGTTGACTTCGCGTTTTTCAACCAGGGACCGTGCAATCGATCTCAACGCCGCGCCGTCGGCGAGCGTTACGCTGGAACCGGCCGAACGCACCAAGTACCTGGCGGCGACGGACTTGTTGCCGACCGACGGCATCGTCAGGCAGACCGCGGTCGAGATTACCAAGGACGCAAAGACCGATTTGCAAAAAGCCAGGGCGATCTATGATTGGATCGTCGAGAATACCCAGCGCGATCCGAAAGTGCGCGGTTGCGGTGTCGGCGATATCAAGGCCATGCTTGAAACAAATAACCTGAGCGGCAAATGCGGCGATCTGAATGCCTTGTTCGTCGGTCTGGCCCGCTCGGTCGGCATACCGGCGCGCGATGTCTACGGCATTCGGGTTGCAGATTCCAGACTCGGCTACAAATCGCTGGGCAAGTCAGGCGATATCACCAAGGCACAACACTGCCGCGCAGAATTTTTCCTCGCCGGTTATGGCTGGGTACCGGTAGACCCGGCCGACGTACGCAAGGTGGTGCTGGAAGAAAACGGCGGCCTTCCCTTGTCCGATGCCAAGGTGGAAGCGGCCCGCAAGCGCTTGTTCGGCTCATGGGAAATGAACTGGCTTGCCTATAACTATGCGCATGATGTGCGCTTGCCCGGCGAAGCCACCGGCAAGGTGGGCTTTTTCATGTATCCGAATGCCGAAGTCGCTGCGCAAGGGAAAGTAGAGCGTATGGACAGCCTCGATCCTGAAAACTTCAAATACACGATCACTGCGCGCGAAATTATTGTTTAAAGTCATTAAATTCTTTGACGGCCAGTGTTTTAATTCATCTGTTACCGCAGCACCGCTCCTGAGCACCATGAGGTTCGCGGTAACACTTTTTCCGTGGACCATGAAAAAGTTTTCGTTTGGTGCATGGCTCGCAGTTTGCTTGGGATTATTTGCGAACGTGGCATCGGCTGCGTCGGAGTGGAAAGCTTTTTCCACAGCCGGCGGGCAGGCGCCGGCGGCCCTGGCGCTAGTGGACCTGGCCGGCAAGTCCATTGACCTGTCAGCCTTGAAAGGCGAGGTGGTGCTGGTTAATTTCTGGGCCACCTGGTGTGAGCCATGCCGTGATGAAATGCCTTCCCTGAACCGCTTGCAGCAGCAGTTGGCGAGTAAGCGTTTCCGGGTATTGGGGATCAATGTCGGTGAAGGAAAGCCGCGGATAGAGCAGTTCCTGACGCGCGTACCGGTCGGTTTCACGGTGTTGCGCGATGCGGATTCGACTGTAACGAAGGCCTGGCGCGTGCGCATTCTGCCCGCCAGTTTTCTGGTCGATAAACACGGCATGCTGCGGTATCAGCTGGTCGGCGATGCGGACTGGGACGATCCTAAGATCAGGCTGCCGATCGAAGAACTATTGAAATAAAAGGAATGCTTCATTGGCCCAATTCATCCAGTGCACCGAACAAAACAAAAACGCAATCAGGGATGAATTGATAGCCGGACTGCTTGCGCCGCAGGCATTCACGTCGCCGAAATATCTTTACGATGCGCTTGGATCGAAGTTGTTCGAAGCCATTTGTGAATTACCCGAGTATTATCCGACCCGTACCGAAGCCGCGATTTTCAATGCGCATGCGGAAGACATGGCACAGGCCATCGGCCCCGGTTCGACCCTGATCGATCTTGGCGCCGGCAATTGCGTCAAGGCCGGGCGCCTGCTTCCCTTGTTGCATCCGGCGCAGTATGTGCCTATCGATATTTCAGTCGATTTCCTTCGTGAGGCGGTGGCGCGCCTGCAACAGCGCTTTCCTGCGGTCGACATGACAGCGGTCGGCATGGATTTTTCTTCGTCGCTCGAGTTGCCGGACGCGGTAAGACGCGACAAGCGGCTGTTTTTTTACCCGGGATCTTCGATCGGCAACTTCACCCCGGACGAATCATTGCGCTTTTTACAGAGAATACGGCAAGCCTGCGAGCCGAATGGCGTGGCCGACGGCGCAATCCTGATCGGGATCGACCTGATAAAAGATGCGGCGACGCTGGATGCGGCCTATGACGACGCGCTGGGCGTCACCGCCTGTTTCAATCTGAATCTCCTGCAACATCTGAATCATCTTCTCGATGCGGATTTCAATTTGCGCGACTGGCGGCATCGCGGCTTTTTTAACCCGGAGCAGGGCCGCATCGAAATGCACCTTGAAGCCCGGACCAGCCTGTGCGTGCGCTGGCACGGCGGCGAACGCCGTTTTGAACGCGGCGAGCGCATTCATACTGAAAACAGTTACAAGTACACGCGCGAAAATTTCATGGCGCTGCTCAAGAGCGCCGGGTTTGGCGCCATGCGTACCTGGACCGATCCGCGCGGATGGTTTCTTATTTGTCATGCGCAGGCGATCTGAGTTGATCGGCACGACGGCGTGAAGCATATCAATACCCGGGCTTTCCCGGTTAACTAATCGGTAATGCAGCGATCAGACGCTGAACAGTTGTTTTCTTTATACTGTCGTACAGAGGTGCCTCGACCATGAATACGCAGACAGCGCAGGACAGTACGCAGGACAAGATGCAGGACAAGATGATTCGTGCCGAATATCTGCGCGCGCGTTTCGACGCAGTGCGCAAACGGACGGTGACCTTGTCGGAAACCCTTTCTGAAGAAGACTGTTGTGTGCAATCGATGCCTGATGCCAGTCCGGTCAAGTGGCATATGGCGCATACCACCTGGTTCTTCGAAACCTTCATACTGGAAAAATTCGAGCCCGGTTTTCAGGCGCATCATCCGGCGTTCCGGGTACTGTTCAATTCCTATTACAACGGCGTCGGAGAAAAGCATGCGCGTGCGCAGCGCGGCTTGCTGACACGGCCTGCCTTCGATGAAGTTCTTGCCTATCGCCATAATGTCGACAAGCGCATCGGGAAACTGCTGACCGGTTTAGCCGGCCTGGAAAGTGCAAACGATATTGCGATGCTGGTCGAGCTTGGCTTGCATCACGAGCAGCAGCACCAGGAATTGCTGCTCACCGATGTGAAGCATCTGCTCTCGATGAATCCGCTGGCGCCCGCTTTTTCTGGCACGCCGCTGGCGCGGGCGGCGGTCGCGCCGGCGATGCACTGGAAGCGTTTCGATCCCGGCGTGGTCGCGATCGGGCATGCCGGCGAGGGGTTTTTCTTTGATAACGAAACGCCGCGTCACCGCCAGTTCATCGAACCGTTTGCGCTGGCGACGCGACTGGTGACCAATGGCGAGTATCTTGCGTTCGTTGAGGCCGGCGCCTATCGCGATCCGGCGCTGTGGCTGTCGGAAGGATGGGACTGGGTCCGGACAAATCAGCTGGAGCAGCCACTGTACTGGCGGCGCGACGGCGCCCGGGCTGCCGCGCCGTGGCAAGAGTTTACCCTGCATGGCTTGCAGCAGCTGGACCTGCAGCGGCCGGTGACGCATGTGTCTTTTTTCGAAGCCGACGCCTATGCGCGCTGGGCTGGAGCGCGCCTGCCAAGCGAAGCCGAGTGGGAATGCGCGGCCGGCGAAGAAAAAGACGCCTCGCCAGGCAGTTTGCATTCGCACGGCAGTGACAATGCGGGCCCCGAAGGACTGGCGCAATTGTTTGGCGCGTGCTGGCAATGGACCACCAGCAGCTACGCGCCTTATCCCGGATACGCGACGGCGGAAGGCGCCATCGGCGAATACAACGGCAAGTTCATGGTCAACCAGTATGTGTTGCGCGGTTCTTCCTGCGCAACGCCGGCCGGCCATTCCCGGGCGACGTATCGCAATTTTTTTCCAGCGTCGGCGCGCTGGCAATTCAGTGGAATACGCCTGGCAAGGTCGCTGTA
>JAQGMO010000054.1 GCA_028292315.1 Herminiimonas sp.
ATTAGCCCCGCAATTGCGACCATGTCGCCCGACTTGACCAGCTGGACTGCTTCTTCTGCCGTGACATATTTGCTCACGCCTGTCTCCTCGTTGTTCTTTCGTGATAACCGCTAAGTTGACGTAAATTGATAGATCTGTCAAGAACTTCCAATCTTGCAAGTGCATATCTTCCGAAAATTCTGCCGTCGCCGCAAGAATCACGACGTATCACATGGTTTTCGGGCTAGATGTCCGGGTTTCACCCAACTAAAAGCACTAATTTGTGTGATAAAGTCGTGCATCTTCAGTCAGGATATGTCAAATTCTTCCGTTAAGCAGTACGCAGGCTTTGTTGCGGGCCGGCCCTCGTGCTTGCAAGGAATTAACAGAATGGACCTAGTTATGGCGCAAAACATCGTCGGTGCATCGAACTCGGGGAGCCTCTACGCGGTTTTCCGGCAGGCCTGGGACTTGTCCGCGCCGTTCGTCGAAACAGTCGACGGCAGGTGCTGGACCTATGCGGATCTGGACCACATCACGGCGCACTGCAGCAGGCAATTGCAGAGCGCCGGGCTTGTCAAGGGCGACCGGCTGGTCAGCCAGCTCGACCGCTCGCCCTGGAACCTGTTCCTTTACCTTGCCTGTCTGCGCGCCGGCATCATTTATGTCCCGATCAGCCCGCAGATGACACCTCCCGAAGCGGCACCGATCCTGGCCGACGCCGAACCGGCTGCCGTAGTTTGCGCACCGCAGCTTGAAGAAGCCAATCGCACGCTGGTACGGGATACGGCGGCAGTTGTCCTCACGCTCGACACTGAAGGGGAAGGCAGCCTTGCCGCCGTTCCGGCGGATGCCCGCTTCGCGCCCGACGCAGACGTCGATTCGGCAGCAACGGCGGCGATCGTTTTCACCTCCGGCACTACCGGCCGCCCCAAGGGGGCGGTGCTGCCGCATGTGCACCTGTGGACGAAGGCCGGGGCGCTGGCGCAAACCCTGGGTTACCGGCGCGACGACAAGCTGCTGCATACCATGCCGCTGTACCACGCGCATGGCCTGTTCATGACGACGCATTGCGTGCTGAAGGCAGGCGCATCGATGCTGCTCCTGCCGCGCTTCGAGGCCGGGGATGTGATCGATCGCCTGCCGTCCGTGACACTATTCTCCGGTGTTGCGACCATGTACAAGCGGATGCTCGGCCTTCCTTCGCTGCGCGAGAACGCGCGGGGCATTCGGGCCTTCATCGCAGGTTCGGCGCCGTTGCCGGCCGACCTTTTCCTCGCGTTCGAGGAGCAGTCGAGACACCAGATAATCGAATGCTGGGGCATGTCCGAGACGATGACGAACACTGCCAATCCGCTGCACGGGCCGCGCAAGCCGGGAAGCGCGGGCAAGCCGTTGCCGGGTGTCGAGGTCCGGGTCGTCGACGAAACCGGGGAACCTTGCGCGCCGGGCAAACCCGGGGTGCTGTCGGTGCGCGCCTCGACCCGGTTCGACGGCTACTGGCGCCGGCCGGAAGCGGAACAGCCGCGCTTCGACGATGGTTTCTTTCCCACTGGCGATCTAGGCTATTTCGATCCTGAAGGGTATTTGTTCATCGTCGGCCGCACGGGAGACGTAATAATTAGCGGCGGCTACAACGTTTACCCGCGCGAAGTGGAGCTTGCCCTGGAACAGATTGACGGTGTACAGAAGGCTGCGGTGTTCGGCTTGCCGCACCCGGACTATGGCGAAGCGGTGGCGGCCGCCATTGAGCGCACTCCAGGTTCGACCATTGGCAGCCAGGATGCGGTGGCGCACCTCAAGCAATGCCTGGCCAGCTACAAGGCGCCAAAGGCCTTGTTCATCGTGGACAGCTTGCCGCTGACCGAACTCGGCAAGATCCAGCGCCGCGTTCTCGCCGACCGCTTCCGGGCGCACTTTCTGCAGCCGGAAAGCACGGTCCGCGCGAACCAATAAGCGCAGCAGGCCACAGCGCACGCAGCTTTCCAATTGCAAGATATTGATAAAGCTATCAAAACAATTTGACGCAATATGGTAGATCGTGATTAACTGAGCAGACAATGTCATAGGTTCGGCGGTCGAAGGCGGCCGCTATCTGCACGAGCAAGCATCCGAAGAGGTGCGTGCTGCTTTGCACGGATTTTCGTGGATCGAATCGATTTCGCGAGCCGCTTGTGCAAGGTGCTTCATCATCCTGGGGCCCAGGCCCCTTGCAAAATCATAGGAGAGAGACATGTCTGATAGATCGAAAAGCTGGATACCTGCTCTGTACCGCCCTACTAAAACAGCGCCGACAAATGCAATCCGAACCAGTCCGGAAATGCGCAACACCCGTTTTGCAGTGCCGCGCCGATTGTTCCTCGCGTCGGCAGTCTTGCTTGCCTGCCTCGGCCCGAACGCCGCGTTGGCTGCTGATTATCCGACCCGCCCGATCAAGATCGTCATTCCGTTCTCCCCGGGTGGCGGCACCGATGTGATCTTCCGCATTATCGGCCAGCGGCTTGGGGAAAAGCTCGGGCAGCCGGTGATCATCGACAATCGAGCCGGTGCCGCCGGCACGATCGGGGCGACCCACGTAGCGCAGGCACAGCCGGATGGTTACACGCTGCTCGGCTATCACATCGCGATGGTGACCGCGCATCATGTGCAAAAGATTCCGTACAACCCGTTAAAAGACTTCACGCCGATCGGACAGGTGGCCGCCGCCACGAATGCTGTCGTGGTCAATGCCGATCTGCCGGTCAAGAACTTCGCCGAGTTTGTCGCGCTCGCGAAAAAAGAGCCGGAAAAACTCCACTTCGGGTCATCCGGCAGCGGCGGCTCGGATCACCTGGGCGGCTTGTTGTTGCAGATGGCGACCGGAACCAAGCTTACCCACATCCCCTACAAGGGCGGCGGTCCGGCCAACGTAGCCGCCGCCTCCGGCGAGATCCAGCTAACCGCAGGAACCATTGCCCAATCGGGGGCACTGGTCAAAGCCGGAAAACTGCGCGCGCTTGTCGTCATGCAGCCGGAGCGCAATGCGGAGTGGCCTGACATCCCGAGTGCTGCAGAAGCAGGCTATCCTGGCCTGAACTACCAGACCTGGTTCGGAATGTGGGGCCCGGCGAACATGCCACCGGACGTGCTTCAGAAGATCAGCAGTGCATTGAAGGAGGTGCTCGAGCGTGACGACGTGGTTCAGGCCCTCTCGAAGGCCGGGGTGGGTCCGAAGTTCTCTACGCCTAAAGAGTACGCAAAGATGACCACGGACGAGTACGAAAGGTGGAATACGCTTCTTAAAGGGAAGCTCTAAGCGAGCGGCGCTGATAAGGGTTCGGCTTCAGGAACCTGTCTTTGCTTCCATGGCACGGGGGCGGCCGGAGACAGCCTCTTCCGGTGTGGAGAGCTTCCTGGCCGAACCCGCCGCTCCCGCTTCCGTCTGCACGAAAATCCCTCGACGTTCGAGGTCGTACCGCTGTTCTTCGGACAGGGCGTCGTCGGTGATGATCTCCTCGAACTCGGTTAGCGGTGCGACGTCGCAAAAGTTGGGGCCGCCGAATTTCCAGGAGTCGATCAGCAGGATGCGCGTGCGAGCAGCGCCGATGAGGATGCGCTTTGCGCTCGCGCTCTCGATCCGGCTGTCGTTGAGCATGCCGTCGCTGGCGCTCTGCGCGCCAATGAACGCAATGTCTGCATGCAGCCGCCTGAAAAAGCTGTCGCCCGGCTCACCGGCCAGCACAAAGGTGCCTGCACGTCGACTTCCACCGGGAACGATCAGGCGGACGTTCTCCGATGTCGCAAGCAGATCAGCTATCTTGATACTGTTCGTGACCGCCGTTACGCGGATCCTGGAAGCAGCGACAATACGGGCCGCTTCGAGCACAGTCGTACTGCTGTCGAAGATCACGCTGTCTCCTTCTCGGATCCGGGTCGCCGCCAGTTTCCCGATCGACTCCTTCGCCGCCCGGATATTGCCGGAAGATGTGCGATCACCCGGTACTTCCGCCCAATTCTGGTTGGACTGGGTCAGCATCGCACCGCCGTGGGTACGTTCCACGACGCGCTTGCGCACCAGTTCGTCGAGATCCCGCCGAACAGTGGAAAACGACGCGCCAAGGCGTTCGGACAGCAGGTGGAGCGAGACGACCTTCTGCTCGGCGAGGACGTCGAGAATGTAGGACTGTCTTTGCGTTGGTAAAAGTTTTTCGCCTCGTTTGTCCGGTGTGTTGCTGTTCTTCATAACCTTCTTCCGATAAATGCCAATACTGGGTGCCACCCTGGGCCGCGCGCAACCGGCGAAATATACCAAAGTATCCGCCCGCTCGCTGTCAAACTTGCCTTGATTGCCGTACCCACACAGTCAGAGTCAGCCGGCTGTGCCCGCTCTCATGCGGTTGGCCTTCAAAAAATGGAGGATATTGAACGATTTCCGGCCCTGCAGCCTGAACTGATTGCCCGTCCGGCGCTGAACCGGGCACTGGCATGTGTATAATGTGAACTGTTCTGACCGATACGTCAATATCTACCAAAACTTCCCGGGATTCGAGGAGGAGACACCATGCGGCTGGCAGGAAAAATAGCAGTGATCACCGGGGCCGGAGCAGGAATCGGGCGCGCTATTGCCGAACGCTTCGCCCGCGAGGGGGCGACGGTCGTGGCCAGCGACCTCAACCTGGATGCAGCTGCCGAGACGCGAGCGCGTATTGAGGCCAGTGCGGGAAACGCGATTGCCCTGCAGCTGGACGTCGCCGATCCCGACTCGGTAGCCAGGGCCTATGTCGAAGTCGGGCAGCGGTACGGCAGGCTCGATCTGCAGGTTTCCAATGCCGGCATCACTGACCGCATGCCCTTTCTGAGCATGCCGCTGGATCGGTTCGAACGCGTGCTCCGCGTCAATCTTATCGGTACGGTGCTGTGCGGACAGTCCGCGGCGCGCCTGATGGCGACATGCGGAGGGGGAAGAATCGTCAATCTTACCTCAGTGTCCGGCCAGGTAGGCGGCACTGGCCGCGCCGCATACGGCGCGTCGAAGGCAGCGATCATCAACCTTACCCAGACCATGTCAATGGAACTGGCGGCTCTCGGAATCCTGGTGAACGCGGTCGCGCCTGGCCCTACCCAGGTTGCGCGGACCGCCCACGGCCCCGCACAGCGCGACGCATTCCTGAGCCGGATGGCGATCAAGCGCTATGCGACACCGGAAGAAGTTGCGAGCGCCGCCCTCTTCCTCTGTTCGGAAGACGCCGGCTTTGTGACCGGTCACGTCCTCAATGTCGACGGCGGATTTGCGTCGTCCGGCGTGTTTTATGACCCGGACGCTGAAGCGCACGAAGTGAGCGGGAAATGAAATTCAGCCTGCGCCAAATGGAGGTTTTCCGGGCAGTGATGCTTACTGGCTCCATCAACGGCGCAGCCAAGCTTCTTTTCACTTCACAGCCGGCCGTCAGCCGGATCGTATCGCACACTGAACAGACCTTGGGCTTATCGCTATTCAGCCGCATCAAAGGCAAGCTGGTGCCCACGCCTGAGGCCGAGGTGCTATTCCTTGAAGTCGACGCGTTCTACCAGCACGCCCTGCGCGTGGACGACTTCGCGCGGGGGCTGACGCGAGGCCCCTCGGGCACGCTCAACATCTCCTCGAGTCCCTGTCTTTCACGCGGCATGATGCCGCAAGCAATCACGAAGTTCGTGCAACGCTATCCGAATATCCGCGTCAATTACCACACCACCTTACTCAATAGCATGGCACAGGAGGTGCTCAGCAACAAGGTCGATATTGCCGTTTCCGTTCTACCGCTGGAGCATCCCAACCTCACGGTGCAGCCCTTTACGGAAGGCCGCATGGTTTGCCTGGTACCTCTCGGCCACGAGCTCACAAAGCAGGCCGCCGTCTCCATCGCTGATCTGGCACGCTATCAACTCATCGCGCATCACCCGGCAATTCCGTTCGGCCAGCTGATATCAGCCGCCTTCCGTAAAGCCAACCTGACTTTGACTTCGCACATCGACATCCACCAGACCGATGTGGCATGCTCGCTTGTGCGTTTGGGCGCCGGTATCGCGATGGTCGACCAATTTACCGCAGAGGGGATCGACTCGCATGATCTGCAGGTGTTGCCGCTGGTCGATGAGATCCGTCTCACGCCGAGCATCGTAAGGTCCGTCTTCGATACACGCAAAACGCATGCGGACAAGTTCGCCGAGATCCTCAAGGCCATGGCATCGAATCCGCCGCAGCGCAGCCAAGGCAGGCACCCTAAGTTCCTGGACGTCGCCTGAGCAGTTTCAAAGCCTACGCCACGATCAGGCTGGCGACCCTGGCGCGGAGTATCGTACGCAATTGAAATCAGCGCTACCTCTCCCATGGATGCCCCGGCAAACCGACACGAAAGCAAGCCTTGATCATGGCAGGCCTTAACCAAAGGTTATACCACGCCACATAAACGGAAATTGCTCTGGGCCCCAAGCCAAGCCTAACATTCCTAAAACGCCGCCAGGCCGCGCCACTGATCCGCTTCATGGTTGGCGGCACCGCGACTAACCTAGAAAGATATTCCTCATGAAAATCGGACTCATTGGGCTTGGAAACATTGGCGTACATTTCGGCGCGCGCCTGCTTGCTGCCGGTCACGAACTGCTCGTCCACGACCGTAACCCGGCCATGCAGAAGCGGTTGGTGGACAGGGGCGCTCACGGTGTCGACAGCGCCAGGGATCTTGCTTCGAAGGTAGAAATTGTTTTGCTGTCCCTTCCCATGCCGCGCATTGTGGCGGATGTGGCCGCCGAAATAGCCGAAGGCAGTACGGCACGCATCGTGGTCGACCTCTCCACCACAGGCCCCTCGATCACCAAGGAAGTAGAGGCTTTGCTCAAGGCTCGCAAAATTTCCATGATCGGCGCGCCTGTCTCCGGCGGCACCGTAGCCGCCGAGAAGGGCACACTGGCTGTAATGGCCGCCGGCCCCGAAAACACCTATAGAGAAGTGGAGCCGCTGCTGCGGGTCATCGGCAAAAATATCTTTTACCTCGGTGCCGATCCGAGCTTGGGCCAGACGATGAAGATCATTAACAACACGCTCTATGCAACGAGCATGGTCGCGAGTTGCGAAGCCCTGGTCTATGGGGTGAAGGCCGGCCTGGATTCCAAAACCATGCTCGACGTAATCAACGTTTCGAGTGGCCGCTCGTTCGCCACACTGGAGCGCATCCCTCAGTGCGCGCTGGACCGGAGTTTCCCAATCCGCTTCACCACCGAACTGTTACACAAGGACGTCAAAATGTGTATCGACGAGGCTGAGAAGTTGGGCGTTCCTATGCTGGTGAGCCCGGCGGCACGCCAGTTCCTTGCCTTTGCAATTACGCAGGGCGATGGACAACAAGACAACGTCTACCCCATCCGTCACTTTGAGCAATGGGCCGGAGTGCAGTTTGGAGAAGCGCCGTCAAAAGCGTGACCGTGTCCACGCTTGCCAACGTACTTCTACCAGGGCTAAGGCTGCCATCACAAATCAAGTCGGAAAGCAGCTGCGGGTGTTGTGCTTCCTGGTCCGGTGCATTGCCTTCCGGATGACGCGCGCCGAGGAAAATAGGCATGGCCTGAATTTTCCTCTTTTCGTTCCTTTTTTCCTTAGGAGTTTTTCATGTCACTGATCAAAATCCGTAAAAAGATACTCAATGTCGAGGCTATCTACCACGAGGGCGGTCCTGCTCGCGCTGAACCGATCAGGATGGGCAGTATCGCCGTCGTGATCGAGAACCCGTATGCCGGCCGCTATGTAGAGGACCTTACCGAGCTGGTCAAGGATTCGACAGAATTGGCCCAGCGCCTCGTGCCCGAGCTCATCGAGGCTCTCGGTGGCGCCGACAAGATCCAGGCCTACGGCAAGGGCGCCATCGTTGGCCTGAACGGCGAACTTGAGCACGGCGCCATTTGGCACATCGGCGGCGGCTATCCGATGCGCGAGCATCTGCCGAAGGCCAAGTCTATCGTGCCGGCGGCCAAGGTGGTCGCCAGCGCGGGCACCCGGCTGCAAATCCCGTTGCACCACATCGAGGCCGCCTACGTGCGCAGCCACTTCAGCACGATGGACGTCGGTGTGATCGACGGCCCGCGCCCGAACGAGCTTCTCTATGCCTTGGTGATGTCCACCGGGACCCGTGTACACGAGCGCCTGGGGGGGCTGCGCGCCGACGAGATTAAAGTAGGTGATGGTCAGCGCTAGTGCCAGCGGCGGCGCAGCGGCCTGATAATTCCGCTAAAAGAGACACTTCTTGACAAAATCCACCGTCCTCAAGGCATCCGCTGGCAACGGCGCCTCCGCACCGGTCCGGCGCGCTGCTCTACACCATGGTGAGTGGTAAGATTGTCCACATGCCATATCAGGGCGGCGCGCCGGCCAATACCGGGCGACGCTGGTGAGCGCCTGCAGTGTGACGGTGCCACCCTCCGTTCCTGCCGCCAAGCCGAGAGCGGTTTGCAGATGCCCGTACGGGCCAATCCCGGGCTTGCGCTTCTCGGCCCGACCTTGTCTCCGTACAGACATCCGCAAACCGCTCCAGCTGTTCGCCGGACCACTTCGCCATTGCCAAAGTTATGAAGATTTTCGATTCAAACATGAAACCTTTGCTGCTCGTCCTCGTCTTTCTGTCCGAAGAGCACCGTGTTTTGGTCTCCGAGCGCTTCGAGATGATCTATGCGCCCAATCCCGGACTCGGCGCCGACCGATCTGCGGGCCAGGCGCAGATTGCCGCGCGCGGCGCCAACATCCAGGTCGTGCTCACCAATGGCACCAACGGCCTGCTGGCCGAAGAGATTGCACTGCTGCCTCGACTGGAACTGATCTGCACCGTGGGCGTGGGTTTCGAGAACGTGGCGCTGGATGCCGCATCCGCCCGCGGCATCCCGGTATGCAACGCCGCTGGCACCAATGACGACGCGGTGGCCGACCATGCAATGGCGATCCTGCTGGCCGCCATCCGCCGCGTGCCCTTCCTCAACAGCGGCGTGCGCAGCGGACTGTGGCGCGATGACATCCCGCGCCCACCGCATGTTTCCGGCCGCAGGATGGGCATCTTTGGGCTGGGCGCGATCGGCAAGAAGATCGCCAAGCGCGCCATCGGATTCGACATGGAGATTGGGTACCACAGCCGCACCCGCCGCGACGACACGGGCTTTCGCTGGTTCGACGACATCCAGGCACTGGCGGCCTGGTGCGACTTCCTGGTCATTACTGCGCCGGGTGGCAAGGCCACTTACCATGTCGTCAATAAGGAAGTACTCGATGCGCTTGGCCCTCAGGGCGTCGTCGTAAACGTTGCCCGCGGCACACTGGTCGATACCAACGCCGTGGCCGACGCATTACGCGACAAGCGCATCTGGGCCGCCGCGCTCGACGTGTACGAGAACGAGCCTACCCCGCCCTCGGCCCTGCTGGAATTCGAGAACGCGGTGCTTACGCCGCACATCGGCGGCATTTCTCCGCAGGCGATCCACGCCTCGGTGCTGCGTTTTCTGGAGAACGCTGAGGCGCACTTCGGCGGCAAGCCGCTGGTGACCCAAGT
>JAQGMO010000402.1 GCA_028292315.1 Herminiimonas sp.
CAACCAGGTTGGAACCAAATTCTCGCCAGTTACCATTCAGACCGTTTACAAGCAAGTGCCCAGGCGCGCTGGCAATACCGTCGAGCATGCCACCGGCGAAATCGCCATAGGCCATTCCGCTTGCCCCCGCCTTGCCTGCCATACTGTAAGGCTCAACAGATTGCGCGTGAAATCCACTTCCCATCCTGGCAACCTGAAACCCTACCCGTGTCAAGTCTACAATCTCAGCAAATGGCTCCTTAATGAGATTTATGCCTTCGGTGAAGGCGCCATTGAGTGCCAAACCGATGTTTTCCGAAACTGAAGCCGGCGCGTCAAACACGCTTCTCTGGTAGCCAGACAACCCGCGCAAGAAACCGGCGCCAAGCGGTAAGCTAGATAACAAGCCCGAGTTCAATTCCAGCCCACTACTCACTTCGGGCGAATCCGAATTCGCGGGGTAAGCTCGTTCGCGTTCAAGCTCTGCCCGGCGCTTCTGCAAGTCAGCGAGTTCGTCTTTAAGCTGCTGGAGCCTGTGCGCATCCTGCTTGGCAATCCGTGCAGCAATTTCGTCTTCTGTTGCAACATTGACTTTATCGTCTATGCCGGAAGCTTCCCCATCCGACAAGCTCAAACGATCTCGTCCAAGTTGAGCAATACCAACGCCCGGTCCCGCAACGCTGTTTTCCAAAAACCATCTCACGCCCGCAATATTGTGCGGATCTCCCGCGGTGAGTTCTTGGCCAAAGTGCACTAGATCTTGCGCCCGATTCAATTCATTATCCTGCTGACTGACAGTGCGAATGCTGTCAGCCAAGCTGTTCCCCAACGCATTCCCGAATGCATCGGCAGCAATTTGCGCCATATTCACCCGCCCGCCTCCCGATACCGCGGTCGCAGCGCCCGCGGCAAAGCCCCGCAACGTCCTCATCGCCATCGAACTCGAGCCGCCGAGCGCTTCCTCAAACGCGCTTCCCTTCAATCCCGATGAAACCTGATCCCCCACCCCGGCCCCTACTGCCGCCGCTGCCACGCCGGTCCAGCTGAAGCTGCGCTGCAACCCCGTCGCCACCCCAATGCCTTGCGTGAGCGCGTTATTTACCGCCGCACGCGCGGCAACATTGGCTGACGTGCCGCCGAAGTCCGGGATAAAATCCGCGGCGCCTAGACCGTGCGTCACCCCATTGCTGATGGCCGCCAGCGCGACCTGCTTCCAGCTGAAGCCATCCTGCGCCCCGATCGCAATGCCGACCGCCTGGCTGACCACGGCGCCCGCCGCCCCTGCAACCGCTCCTTGCGCCAAGGCCCCGCCGGCCTGGCCGATCACGTTGAACAGTTCAGGCGCGGCCGCCGGTGCGTAGATCATCACCACCGCGGCAACCACCACCATGATGATGGTACCCAGTGCACCGCAGCCGCCGTCCTTGCCGGGCGCCGCCATGTTCGGCGTCGTGTCGCCGACAGACCTAGCCGGGTCGTACGGCGTGAAGGTGTTGCCGTCGTTATGTACCCCCGCCACCTTGTTCGGAATCGTGATCGACTGCCCGACGCGTAGATCCGAATTGCCGCGCAGCCCATTCACCTCCGCCAGCGTGTACCACAGGTTCGAATCGCCATAGGCGCCCTGCGCAATCGACTGCAGCGTGTCGCCCGCCATCACCCGATAGCTGCCGACGCCGGCCGATGGATACTGGGAATCGATCGGCCTGTAGCCGATATTGAAGTCCTGGACTTCCACGAAACCGGGCCCGCCGTTGCCGCCAGCCTGCGTATCCAGCCCCATGCCGGTGCTGCCTATCTGCTGGCCGTTGGCGAACACAAAATATTGCTGGTTTCCCGCCTGGTTGCGATACAGCACATGACCGGCTGCGTCGTTGACCAGCGTGCGGCTGTTCGCGCTTTGCGTGCTGTCCGTGACCCGGATCAGATTGCCGTTGACGTCATAGGTATTGGCGACGCTGCCCGGCTGCATCCTGGTGCTGGTGGCCGTTACCGCGGCTTCCTTGTAGCCTTCGTAAAGGGTCAGCGTGGAGGCATAGGTGTTGGTGTACTGGTCGCCCTCGTAATTGGTCAGCGAATAACTGAGCAGATTGCCCACCGCATCGTAAATGTCGAAGATGGTGTCAGACTTGTCTTCCCCCCTGGCGTTGAACACCCGCTGGGATTGCAGCCGGCCATTGGCGTCGAACCGGTTGGTGGTGGTCTGCACGCCGTTGGCGCTGGCGCCGCCCAGCAGGGCCGTGTACTCCGGCGACAGCGTGCCGCCCGGGCCGCTTTGCACCATCCGCGAGGCGCCGTCGTAGCGGCGCGTATCGACCAGCGTGCCGTCGCGATAGATCCTGCTGATGCGGCCCAGCGCATCGTACCGGTACTGCTCGGTGGTGCTGCCGATCGAGGCACTGTAAGTGGCCGGAGTCGTGGCGGTCACCGGGCTCAGGTAATTCAGGTTGCCGTCGATGTCGCCACCGTAGTAAACCCGCCCCAGCGCATCCACCGATACGTTCAGGATCGGCTTGCCCGATTCGTCGACCAGTAGCTGGCCGCTGCCATCGACGGTATAGCCCGCGACATGACTGTCGCCCCCGCCGGCGGTGATGCGGTTGCCGATCGACGTGTCGCTGGTGCGGTTGCCGTTGAGATCGTAGCCGAGCCGGTGGCCCTGGCCCTGGACGATGGTGCCCGCGGCATCGACCGCATCGACCACGATCTGCCGGTTCATCTGGTCGTACGCGTAGTACAGGTGCTTGTCGCGCACCGCGTTCCCGGCAGTGATGACGTGGCTGCCGATATGCAGCCGGTTGCCGACGTTGTCGTAGTCATAGGTCAGGTCGACCCGGCCGTCCGACACCCGGCGCAGCCGTCCCAATGCATCATAGGAAAGATGGCTTTCCTGGTAGGTTATGCCGTCCTGCACGGTCTTTTCCAGCACGCGCTGACCGGCAAGATTGTAGGCATAGGTCGTCGCCTGGCCCAGCGCATGGTCGGTGGCCTGCGTTTGCTGGCCGGCCGCGTCATACTGGTAGGCCAGCGATTGTCCGCGGCTATTGGTCTGGGCGATCAGCTGCCCCGCATTGTCATAGGTGTAGCTGTAGGTGGCGCCGCCGATGTCGCGGTGACCGGTCAGCCGGCCGAAGTAATCATGCTCCCAGGTCGCCAGGCTGCCGTTGGCATCGACTTCCGCAGTCCTGCGGCCCTGAGGGTCGAAGGCGTGGTAGGTGACCTGGCCCGCCGGCAGCGTCGTGGAAGTGATATTGCCGCGCAAGTCATAACCATAGCGCGTGGTCTCGTTGTTGCCGTTCTGGCTCCACAGCACGCGCCCGGCTTCGTCATATTTGATGCGCTCCCCGATTGCCCGGGCGTTCACGAAAGCCAGGGAATTGTTGGCATTGACCGTATAGATCTCGGCAATGCCGCGGGTGGTTGCCGTCACCCGGTCCAGCTTGTCGAACGAATAGGCTGTTACATTGCCCATCGCATCGCTTGTCTGCACTTCATTGCCGAAGGCGTCGAATGCATGGCGCACGATGCCGCCATCCGCATGGATTTCGGCGGTCAGATTGCCGGCTGCGTCGTAAACCTTGCTATTGACATGGCCGTTCGCATCCGTCACCGCGACTTCCCGGCCAAGCCGGTCGTAGCGGATCCGGGTGACCGGGCCCGCACCCTGCGCGCCGGCTGCGCCCGGTTGAACCTGCTCGGTCAGCTGGTTGTTGAGGTTGTATTTATAGGTGGTGATCCAGTCCGGCGAACGGGGGTCGGTGACGGTCAGCACATTGCCCCAGCGGTCATAGGTCCGGTTTACCAGTGGACGGTAGCTGGCCGATTGATCGTTGACTCCGGCCGGCGCCAGCGTGGCGCTGCCGCCGGTGCTGAGCCCTCCCGGGTTGGATGCGGTGGTGCTGACCAGCGCGTAGCGTTTGGGTGTAGCAGGAATGGTGTAACCCGGCGTATACGGTGGCGTGGTGAGCACCATCGTGGGCGGCGGCGCCGTTCCTGCGACCCAGATCTGCTGCTGCCGGGTTTCGGTCTGCATGACGGTGTACGGCACGCTGACCACGACATCGCCTTGCCAGGCGTAATGCTCGCCAAGCGTCGGCCCTTCGTTAAAGTTGAAATTGAAGGCGACCGGAGGCCCATATATCGGTTTGCCCGGTACCGTGACGTACCGGGCCGGGTCGGGCGGATAGACCGTGAAGGTGCCATACACCGGGACGTCCTGCAACACTGTCCGGGCCTCATGGGTAATCTGCGTTTCGTAGACTGGATTTTGAGATTCGTCATAACCGATCACGACCTGAGTCTCAACCGGAACGTAAACCGTGACAGGCTGCATGGTGGTGCCCGTCACCCGTGTTTCGGTGTACGGCACGCCGACCACGACATTGCCGTTCCATTCATAATGCGCGCCGAGTATAGGCGCGTTGCTTTCGTCAACACCGATGAAGACCGGCGCGCCATACCAGGTCGGCGTGACGCCGATGATGAAATTGGCAGGATCAGGCGGCATGACGGTGACCGGCACCTGGACCTGCAGATTGACGGTGTCATAGTGTCCGGGGCCGGCGCCGTTGATGTTCAGGTTGCCCGTGGCCTGAAACGTGGGACTGCTCTGCCCGTTCAGGGTGACAAGCAATTTGTATTCATAAGCGCCGGGGGGCAGATCGCCGACCACGACGAAATGTGTGCCCTGCGCCTGAGACATTTCGTCGAACCCGGTGATGATCGAGTCGACGCTGCGTTCAGACCACGCCGTCGCGCCCGCCGGACGGTATTGAAATACCGACGTTTGCGTGAATCTTTGCATCGGCCATATGATTGCGTAGTCCGGCGTGCCGCCGGTTACGGTCTGTCCAGACTCGTTCCAGCCCATGAAAACCCCGCCGGGAACGATCTGGCCGGACTCGTCGACCGCCGTTCCGACCCCGCCGACCACACCGTGAACCAGCGCTAGGCCGTCGATGGCAGGCAGATTGACCGGCGGGACATACCGGGCCGGAAGCGGCGCGCTGATGTTCAACTGCCCGGTCGCGTGGGCATAGGCCTTGCCGTCGTCGCCGTGCAGCCACACCAGTTCATAATCGTATGCGCCTGCGCCCAGCGCCGATGTGTTCACGCCGCTGTAGCCATCGATGCGCGAGCCGACCTCCAGGTCCGCCCAGTTCGATGTGCCGGTCGGCCGGTAGCGGAATACCTGATCGACGCTGGCGCCCGGCGTCTGCCATGACAGCATCCCGGCGCCGAATGGATCGTAATTGAGGATATTGGAGATCGGGACCAGCGGTTGCTGCGTAATGCCTATCGTGCCCGTGGCGCTCGTCTTTGCCGCGGTGGATCCCGGCTCGGTGGTCAGCACGCGGTACTGGTAAGTCCCGTGTTCGAGCGCGCTCAGGTCGGCACGCAGCACGCCGCCGAAGTCGATCGCCGCAACGGTCGCCCAGTTGCCCGTCTCCGCCGCGGCAATCTGCACCTGTACCTGGGTTTTTGGGTTATTCGGGGCGGCAATCTCGATCGTGTTGGTCAACATGCCGCGCGACGGTCCGATGACCTGCCGCCAGTCGCCGTGCACATCCTTTTTGTAGACGGTCAACGCAGCGATTTTTTCTATGCCTCCCTCTACGCCCTCGTCCTGCCAGCTCATGGCGACGCCGGTGTTCGCCGCCGCGGCATCGGTCCCGCTGAAAATCTGGCTGCGGGTCAGCACGGGTCCCGGGATGTGCGTGAAGTTGAGGCTCTCGTCGACGGCCACCGACCCGGCCGCCTGGTAAATCAGCTCCACCAGGATGTCGCCGCCACCGAGGCTCGCGAGCGACGTCCAGCTCGCCGTTATGCTGTTCGATCCGATCCATCCGGTGTTGCCGGATTCGTTGCTGGCGCGCTGCGCCGAGGAATTGATGGCGCCATGTGAATAGACCTGCCGCACCGTCACGCCGCCCACCGCGTCGGTGCGCTGCGCAAAGACTTGCCGCACCGCCCGGCCGAGGGCATCATATACCGTGTCGGTTCGCCGGATATCGGCCAGCTGCGCGATCTGGTCGACCGTCCCGGCATTGCGCAGATCAAGGTCCGCGAAACCGGCTCCCGCGCTCCGGATGGTGGCGGTAACGCGGCCTTGCTGGTCATACAGCATGACCTTGTCGATACCGTCGCCGGCGTTGGTGCGCCAGACACGTCCGGCGGCATCATACTCGCTGTATTCCACCAGCCGGTCGTCGACCCTCCTGGCAATCACTTCGCCGAACGCGTTGAAGTC
>JAQGMO010000100.1 GCA_028292315.1 Herminiimonas sp.
AAACAGTGTTTTTTCATTTTGTCTCCAAAAATTTTAATGGGGTAAGACATTAAAAATCGGGCACATTATTTGTGCTTCTCGGTTTTGATGGATCGTTGTGCCGCTCGGGCGCCCTGCTATTTGCTTACATAGGCAAGCTCCGTTTTGGCGCCGATGATGGGGATGATGGAGCTGATGGGGATGAAGAATCGCTTTCCATCCCTGTATTTTGCGACTCTGTTACAGTTGAATCGCTTGATAAGTGGTGAAGAATGCCTTCGGTGGCACGCGAAATATGCTGATACAGCAGCTCGCAGGCGCGGTCAGCATTGCGCGCCAGGACTGCCTGGACGATATCGTGATGGTCGCCGCCGCGCTCTTTTTGCGGTGTCTTGCGGACCATGAAAAGACTGCGATGGCGATGGCTTCTGTCGTGCAAAGTGCCGCAGAAAGAAATCAGCAGCGGATTACCGCAGCCCCCTATAAGAGCCTCATGGAACTCGCGGTTATTCCGCTCCCATTCATCCACCAAATCAGGATTAAATCCGGCGCGGCGGATTTTTTCATCGCGATGCGCGGCAACGACGACGCCCGCCTCCCATTCTCGTCCGCCATTCTGGATCGCCTGCCGTAATGCCAGCGGTTCGAGCATGAGGCGGAGTTCGAGCACCTGGCGCATTTCCTCCGGATCGACGCCGGAAACATAATACCCACGCTGGCCACGCACACTGATGAGGCCATCCGCGGCAAGCCTGGACAATCCCTCCCTGATCGGACTCAGGCTCATGCCGAATTCTTCTTCAAGCTTGACTATATAAAGCCTCGAGCCCGGTGGCCTTTCGCCCCTGATAATCGAGTCACGCATCCGTCTGGCAAATTCCTCGGTCAGGGAAGATGTACCGGTGAACGTCGAGTCATCAGATGAATTGAATTTAATCATACGTAAACGATATTGTATGATTAAAACTCTGTCAAGTGATTGCTGGCATTGAACGCAGGCGGCAAGTGGCGGAACCGGCCGCGCCGAAGCGCCCGGCGATCGTGTTCCATGCGGGTGGACTTCAATTGGTCGTGCCTGGCAACGCTGATCTTATGGATTAGAAGTGCGGCTTATTTCGCCGGTGGGCAGCCAGCGCGCGCGCTAACGCCTGCCGGTCCAGGCTAACGCAAAAGCACGCGCTGTTGAGCCATTCCCCGCTCAGGCCAGCAAGGTGGGCTGATCCGGATGGTTTGTTCTGTGTAGGTTGCACCATGTTTAAATTCGATTCAGGTCTCTGATGCTTTGGTGCCACGCAGGCGCAAGGCGTTGGAAATGACCGATACCGAACTCAGGCTCATGGCAAGGGCGGCGATTATGGGCGAGAGCAGTTGGCCCGTGAACGGATAAAGCAGACCAGCTGCCAGCGGGATTCCCAGGGCATTGTAAATAAAGGCAAAGGTGAGGTTCTGGCGCATGTTTCGTACTGTGGCGACGGATAGCTCTCGGGCCCGGGCAATGCCGCGCAAATCTCCTTTTACCAGCGTGACATGCGCGCTATTCATTGCCACATCGGTGCCGGTTCCCATGGCAATGCCCACATTCGACTTCGCTAATGCTGGCGCATCATTGATTCCGTCTCCCGCCATTGCGACTATGTTGCCTTCTGATTGCAGCCGCTCGACAAGGGTTAGCTTGTCCTGTGGCTTGACCTCGCCATAGACTTCCGAAATGCCCAGCTTCTTGGCAACCGACCTGGCGGTTGTCAGTCCATCCCCGGTTGCCATAATTACTTTGAGGCCAGTGCGTCTAAGCGTTTCAAGTGCCTCCGGGGTGGTTGCCTTGACTGGATCGGAAACCGCGATCAGTCCGGCCAGCTGCCCGTCCGCGGCCAAGTACATGACGCTTGCGCCCTCTGCGCGCAGGGCTTCCGCCTCAGCCACCAAGCTTTTCCAGTCGATGTGTTCTGTTTCCATCAATGCGGTGTTTCCCAGGGCAATGCGCCGACCTCCGACTATGCCGCGTACACCAATGCCTGATGACGATTCAAATGACTCGGGCTTATCAAGTGCTAGCTTGCGTCTATGCGCCTCGGCGACGATTGCATGTGCCAATGGATGTTCACTGCCTTGGTCAATACTGGCGGCGATCTGCAAAACACCATGTTCGGTAAATCCAGATGCTGGCACGATTCTGTCAAAAGCCGGCTTGCCTTCCGTCAGGGTGCCGGTTTTATCGACAATTAAGATATTGACCTGGCGAAATCCTTCAATGGCAGCTGCATCCCGAAACAAGATTCCCTGCGTTGCCGCGCGGCCTGTTGCGGCCATGATCGACATGGGCGTGGCTAGCCCCAGCGCACACGGACACGCGATGATCAGCACCGCTACGGCATTGACGAATCCATAGACCCAGCTCGGTTCCGGGCCGAAAATGCCCCAGCCAATAAGCGTGAGAAAGGCAATGGCCGCCACAACCACGACAAAATAGCCGGCAACAACATCGGCCAGCCGCTGCATCGGGGCGCGCGAACGCTGAGCCTGCGCCACCATCTGGACAATTTGCGACAACATCGTCTGTGAACCCACCACCTGCGCCTTCATGACCAGGCTGCCGCTCGTGTTCAGCGTTGCACCAATCAGCTTGTCGCCAACCCGCTTGCTAACAGGCATCGGCTCGCCGGTCAGCATCGCTTCGTCCAGCGCACTTTCACCTTCGATTACCATGCCGTCGACCGGCACCTTCTCGCCAGGGCGAATGCGAAGCATGTCGCCAATATGCACATGACTAATAGGGACATCTTCTTCGGACCCGTCGTCCCGAATGCGACGCGCGGTCCTGGGCGACAGGCCAAGCAGAGATTTGATTGCATCCGAGGTCCGTGAACGGGCTTTTAATTCCAGAATCTGTCCAACTAGCGTCAGAGAAACTATGACTGCGGCCGCTTCAAAATAAACGCCAACTCGGCCGTCCTGTCTGAACGCTTCGGGAAACCATCCGGGCACGAGGGTCGCAGCAACACTGAACGCGTATGCGGCTGCAACGCCAAGTCCAATCAGCGTCCACATATTCGGGCTGCGGTTGCGGACCGACTCGGCGCCGCGGACAAAGAAAGGCCACCCGGCCCACAATACGACCGGCGTGCTAAGCGCCAATTCGATCCAGTTCTGGTACGGCAGGCCCCCGTGAAAAAATTGATGAGCCAACATGGCAATGACTGCCACAACCACCGTCAACGGCAGCGTCCACCAGAAGCGGCGCTGGAAATCGACCAGTTCCGGATTAGCGCCCTCTTCCAATTCGGGAATCATGGGCTCCAGACTCATGCCGCATTTCGGACAGTTGCCCGGATGCGGCTGTCGGATTTCCGGATGCATCGGGCAGGTATAGATCGTGCCGGCAGCTGGTGCGGCCACCTCTTTGCGCTTTAGCGTCAGATAGGCTTCTGGCTCTGCCCGGAACTTGTCCATGCATTTCGTGCCGCAGAAATGATAGGTTTGTCCGGCATGGAGAATTTCCTTTTGCGAATTGGGCGCGACTTTCATGCCGCAAACCGGGTCGGTAAACGGCTTTTCCAGAACAGCTATTTCGGCATGATTGCCTGTACTGCCATCACCCTCCTGATGACCATGGTCATGTCCGTGAGGGGGCTGGCTATGTGCGTCATGGTTCATTTTCTGCTCCTGTCGACCTGTGCCGGCCCAGTGATTGAGGCTAATTGCCAACTTTTAATTTGTGTATTGCAGGCAGCAGCAACCGAATGCGCCACCCTGCCAAAGGCAGCTTTGATTACTCCTTTGATCAATTCCAAATCAGCGAGCGATTCGGCTTTACCTTTCTATTAATCAGGTCTACATTGATCTTTGCAGCGTCGTCAAGGTGACGTGTGGACTGCATGACCGTTTTAAGTTTGTGACTTTTGCTTTTCCATTAAATGGAAAGTATGCCGCGCAATCATCAATTCTTCGTTTGTTGGAATGACCAATACCTGGATTTTGCTCAGCTTGTCATGAATGCACGCACGGTTCTGTTCATTGCCCGTTTCATCAATTGAGAGCCCGAGCCAGTCCAAGTGCTCACAAACCTTTTTCCTTATGATTGGCTGATGCTCGCCAATTCCTCCAGTAAACACCAAGGCATCCAGGCCCTTCATCTGCATCATGAGCTCGCCTGTCTTTCCCACTAGCCTGTGCACGAAAAGGTCGATGGCCAGTGCAGCCCTGGGATCTCGGCTAGATAGAAGATTCCTAACGTCACTGCTGATTCCGGAGACACCCAGCAGGCCGGATTCATGGTAGAGCAGCCGCTCCACTTCCGTAATCGTCATACCCTTTTCTTTCTGCAGGTGCAAGATGACGCCAGGATCGATCGACCCGCAGCGCGTTCCCATCAGAAGGCCATCCAGCGTGGTGAATCCCATCGTCGAATCGATGCTTTGCCCGTCCTTCATAGCGCACAGGCTGGCGCCATTGCCGAGATGTGCGACGATGACTCGCCTTTTGGCAACATTAGGAAATTTTTCACTTAATACGCTGGCTATGTACTCATAGGAGAGGCCATGGAAACCGTATTTCCTGATCCCCTGAGCTGCCCAAACGTCAGGTAGTCCGTAGTGGTCTACGACCGGATCATGGCCCTCATGGAAAGCCGTGTCGAAACTCGCAATTTGTGGCAAATCCGGGCGAATTTTCCGAATTGCCTTGATTGCCGCGATATTGTGCGGTTCATGCAAGGGAGCGAGCGAAACCAGCTTGTCCAGTTTTTCGATGATGCCGTCATCGACGACGACAGGCTGCTTGAAGGTCATGCCGCCATGGACAACTCGGTGCCCTACTGCCGCAAGTTCGGCACTATCGGGTAAGTCAATGATCCACCGAAGCAAGTCGTCAAGCAGTTCCTCGAATCGCGGCTTGGCGTTCTTATCCCAGCAAAATTCGTGAATGATCTGCCCGTCGTCGCTATGAGCTAACAGATGGGGAGCCTCCAGCATTGGTTCGATCTGGCCATATACGAGGCGCCGGATTTCCCCCTTCCTGTTGCCGAACAATGCAAACTTCAGGCTGGAAGACCCGGTATTGATGGTCAGGATCGATCGGCCTGCTGTCATACGCTGTTATGCGCGCTTACCATTGCCAATTCCGGATTTCGGGCATGTCGTCGCCATAATGCTCGATATATTTACGATGCTCAGCATACTTGTCCTGCACAAACTGGCTGGCCCACTGCACGTGCGCAGCCATATCTGGTATGCGTGCGATGGCGTCATTAAACAGGCAGAACCGGTCCAAACCATTTAGCACGCATATATCGAAAGGCGTGGTGGTCGTGCCCTCCTCCCTAAAGCCATGCACATGGAAATTGGCATGATTAAAGCGCTTGTAGGTCAGCCGGTGTATCAGGCTAGGATAACCATGGTAAGCGAAGATGACTGGCTTATCTTTGGTAAAGAGCCCGTCGAAATCTGCATCGCATAATCCGTGCGGATGCACGTCGGACGGCTGCAGCTTCATGAGATCAACGACATTAATTACCCTGACTTTCAGCCCGGGAAAGAATTCCCGTAGCAGCCTGGCCGCTGCCAGTGTCTCCAGGGTTGGTACGTCTCCTGCACAGGCCAGTACCACATCCGGTTCCTGATCCGGACTACTGCTGGCCCATTCCCAGATGCCGATACCGGACGTGCAATGCTTAATGGCCGCGTCCATGTCCAGCCACTGCGCTTCTGGCTGCTTTCCGGAAATGATCACATTGACGTAATTGCGGCTCTTTAAGCAATGTTCGGTTACCGATAAAAGCGTGTTGGCATCAGGCGGAAGATAGACCCGGACAATTTCAGCCTTTTTGTTCAGTACATGGTCGATGAAACCCGGATCTTGGTGGCTTGAGCCGTTGTGATCCTGACGCCAGACATGGGAAGAAAGCAGGTAGTTCAGGGAGGCAACCGGTTTTCGCCATGGAATATGATTGCAGGCATTCAGCCACTTGGCATGCTGGTTAAACATGGAGTCAACAATATGGATGAACGCCTCGTAGCAGGAGAAAAATCCATGGCGTCCAGTTAACAGGTACCCTTCCAGCCAACCCTGGCACTGATGTTCGCTCAATACTTCCATGACTCGTCCGTCCGGCGAGACATGCTCATCATTCGGCAGGATTTCACCGGCAAATACCCGGTTTGTCACTTCAAATACCGGATTCCAGCGGTTGGAATTGGTCTCGTCAGGACTGAAAATGCGAAAGTTTTGCTCGTTTAATCTGATTACGTCGCGCATGTACATTCCCTGAATGCGAGTGGACTCAAGCGTGACGCAGCCCGGCCGCTCTACATTGACGGCATAATTACTGAACTCTGGTAAGCGCAGCTCCTGCAGCTGCACGCCGCCATTGGCATGCGGGTTGGCACCCATGCGACGCTGCCCTTTGGGCGCCAGAGCAGCCAGTTCAGGCCGCAGTTTTCCATTCCCGTCGAACAGTTCTTCCGGGCGATAGCTCTTCATCCAGTTTTCCAGGATTTTCACATGGCCAGGGTGTTTCATGTCGCCCATGGGAACCTGGTGGGAACGGAAGGTGCCTTCGACTGGCTTGCCATCCACCTCCTTGGGGCCGGTCCATCCCTTGGGCGATCGAAAAATGATCATCGGCCAGTGTGGACGTGCAGTGACTCCGTGGTATCGGGCCCCAATCTGGATACGCTGGATATGGTCAACCACCTCATCCAGTGCTGCCGCCATGCGTTGATGCATTTCTTCCGGGTCACTGCCTTCGACAAAGTAAGGCATATAGCCGTAGCCTTTAAAAAGTGCTTCCAGCTCTTCCCTCGGTAGTCGTGCCAGGATGGTCGGGCCAGCGATCTTGTACCCATTCATATGCAGGATCGGCAGTACCGCGCC
>JAQGMO010000147.1 GCA_028292315.1 Herminiimonas sp.
CGGCGTCGTTTTCCGTATCGCCCGAGGTCTGGCCGTGATCGCGAACTAATGACTGATCGATATTGAGAATATCGTTAGGCAGCGGTTTCAGTAGCGACAGCGAAGAATAGCCGGTGCCGAAATCATCGATCGCAATCGTGATCCCGGTCTCGCTGATTTCCCGCAGGACCGACGTGGCTTTTTCAAGGTCGCGGATCAGCAGCGATTCCGTGATTTCGAGTTGCAGGCAGGACGAGGGAATGTCGTACTTGCGCAAGGTCTTGAGAATGGCGCCCGGAAGTTCGGCGTGAATCTGCGGGATCGCGATATTAATGGCAATCGGTATCTTGTGCAACGCCGGATCCGACTGGAGCCAGCGGCTGGCCTGCTCGCAGGCGGCATTGATGACCCATTCGCCGATCGGTACCAGCTGGCCGCTGTCGGCCGCTTCCGAAATGAATTCCGATCCTGTGATCAGTCCCAGGCGCGGATGATGCCAGCGCAGCAACGCCTCGACTCCTGCAACCCGGCCGCTGAGAATATTTACCTTGGGCTGGTAGTACAGTTCAAACTGTTCATCTTCGAGCGCCTGCGACATTTCCTGTTCAAGCTGTATGCGCTCAGTCAGACGAGCGTTAAGCTCTTCGTGGAAAAACTGGACATTGCCGCGTCCATTCTGTTTGGCGTGGTACATCGCCAGATCGGCATTTTTCATCAAAGCCTGTACCGTTTCGCCATCCTGCGGATACAGGCTGATGCCGATGCTGACCGAGGTTTTCAAGCTGTGCACGCCGATCTGACATGACGGCGTGTTGGCCTGGACGATCTTTTTTGCCACCGAGGCGGCGTCCGGATAGGCCGGCAGGTTTTCCATCAATACCACGAATTCATCGCCGCCCAGGCGCGCCACCACGTCCGATTCGCGCACCGCATCGCTGATGCGCTTGGCAACCTGGATCAACAATTCATCGCCGACGTCATGTCCCAAGGTATCGTTGATGGTCTTGAATCGGTCCATATCAAGAAACAGCACTGCCATTCCGGTTCGCTGGCGATGCGCGCGCGCGATTGCCTCATTGAGATGTTCCACCAGCGATCGCCGGTTCAGCAACCCCGTTAGCGCATCACGCGTGGCCAACCCGTGCGCGCGCTCTTCGGCTTGCCGGCGCTCGACAATTTCCGCCTCGAGCGCCGCGTTAATGCGCTTCAGATCCCGCATTTGCTGCACTTGCAAATCGCGATTAAGCTCTTCAAGCTGCACGGTCTGATGTTGCAGCTGCAGATTTTTCTTGGCCATATCGACGAACACCGCCACCTTGTTTTGCAGTATCTGCGGTATGACCGGCGTAAACAGATAATCGACCGCGCCTTTTTGGTATCCCTTGAGACGGTTTATTTCATCCGCATAGTGCGCGGTGACAAAAATAATGGGCACAGACGCAGAACGTGGATGGGAGTGGATAATATCCGCGGTTTCGAACCCATCCATTCCCGGCATGCTGACATCGAGCAGGATGACTGCAAACTGCTGCTGATGGGATAGTTGTTGGTTCAATACATGGCGCAACGCCTCTTCCCCGGATTGCGCTGTGACCACGTCATAGCCATCTTCTTCCGCCTTGGCAACCAGAAGACTTTCCAGTGCAAGCAAACTGGCAGGGTGATCATTTACTAAGAGGACTTTTGGTTTTAGCACAAAATTATCTTTTCTAATTACAGTAGACAATTGACTGAATACCGCTTGTTACACCGGAATTGGTCAATGTAACTGGATCGACGTTTATGAACAGTAATTGCCATCATGCATTATTGTTGTCGGTCCAGATTTGATATAACGTAATTAGAACGATGATATAGATCAATGTTCCCCAGTTTACACTGAATTAATTTGCTGCTAGCGCAAAGAGGATCGACGCAATGTTTGTTATATATTAATACGAAAGAATAAAAATTGGGGTTGGGTTGGACGGTAAAAGGAAAGAAAATAGATTGAAAAAAGCGTAGGCTATGCTCTGCGCTAAAACGATGAGCCCGGTTCTGCCAAAAACTGGCGTTCTTCCACAGTCGACTGCCGATTAAGTATGCTATTTCGATGAGGGAACCGTCCAAAACGCTCGATGACGTGACGGTGTCGCAGCGCATAATCGAGATAGCCGTTGAATACGTCGAGTTGTGTCGGCGGCACTTGCCGGCACAGACTGATGTAAAGCTCGACTGAGCGATCCTGAAGCGATAGCGATTCGGCATGCTCCAGCGGCAGGTAAAAAAATACGCGTTCGATTGGCCGCAGCAACAGATCCAGACCTTGCTCGAGCCCCGCCAGGCATAGGCGTCGGGCGATCGGATCGAACTGAAATGCCTTTGGCGCGTTGCGAAAAATATTACGGGGGAACTGGTCGGTTAACAAAATCAACGCAAGCAGCGATCTCGGCCTGATGGCCCACTCGTCAAGTTCACCGCGACCGGCTTGCTCGACAAGCAATTCATAACGGTTGCGGATTTCCTGGTCGGACTCCGGGTTTTTTGACCACCATAATTTTGCCTGTTGACGGGCGACCAAGCCGTCATCAGGCTGCGTGCCAAACCAGAACGTCAGAATCGACTCGGAAATTTCCACCGTATCCCCCCTCTTGCCGAAAATACGCCCGTTATCCTAAACAAGATTGCCGATTAATACCTGCGTGCCACCGTCAAAAGGCATAGAACAAAAAGAAAAACGCGCCGGGATCAAGCACGCAGATGCATATTATCGACTGCCAGCGGCACATCGGCGGTTGCGCCGTCCTGGTTAGTGACATAGCTGCTCCAGACCAAGGCCAGTTGCACGAAATTCAATAAGACGGTTCGCAGCTCCGCTTCATACAACTGGTCTGCGTACAAATCGACGAGCAGTATCACGTCCCCCATCGGCCCAGCCAGCGCGGCCTTGACGCCGCCGGTATCTTTCCAGAGAAGATTGTATGAAAGCATGGTCCGGTAAACCGCGAGCCTGGATTCCTCCGCCGGTCGCCCCAACGTCGCCGATATCACGAGCCGCGGTGGCGCATCTGCCCAATCGATAATAATGATCGACTCGTCGGAAAACTGAATCGCCCAGCTGGCCTCATCGCTTTGGATGATTGCATCGATTTCCGGCGTGGTCGGTCCAAGTTCCTGCATGAGCAATTGTACCGACGCGAGATGATTTGACATGTATAGCCTTAAAAGACATGGTTGGGCGCCCGGTCGTCAGCTTCATGTGTCAGCCCGATCGACATGGGAAGCATCAATGACTCGTACGGAAACACATACGGAACATTGAGTGGTTCGGAAAGTCTCCTTGCGCCTTGAGATTAGTTACGATCCATCAATGCAAAAAGTGAGTAACATTGGGAGATGTTTAGTTCCAGGATGTAGCTGAGATTGCCCATTAAATTTTCAGTGCATCCTGATGCGGGACTTAACTTGCGCCCCAGCCATTCTATTATCGACCACTCTCGCGCAGCGGAATACCGACATCGTGTAATGGATCGAGCCGGTGCAATCGATCCGCGGCCGGCCCTGCAATGTAACGCACAGATCAGCCGCCA
>JAQGMO010000167.1 GCA_028292315.1 Herminiimonas sp.
AAACATTCTCGACCTTGAACTTGCCGAGCGATTCGAATGCCGCATTTTTCGTCACTACCGATTTAACCGCCGGCCATTCATTGTTACCGTTCGCAAAGTAGGTTTGCGCTTCATCGCTGGCCAGGTATTCCAGGAATTTAATTGCCGCATCGCGATGAGGGGCGTTGCGCGCTACGCCGCCGCCTGCGATATTAATATGGGTTCCGGAAGTCTTTTGGTTAGGCCAGACAAAGCTGATCTTGCTGACGACATCCTTGTCTTCCGGCTTGGTGGAACCCAACATGCGCGCATAGTAATAAGTGTTGACGACCGCAACGCCGCATTCGCCGCTTGCGACGCCCTTGATCTGGTCGGTGTCGCCGCCACGGGGCGGCCGCGCGAAGTTCGCTACCATGCCTTTCGCCCATTGTTCGGTGGCTGCTTCGCCATTACGCTCGATCATTGATCCGATCATTGACAACATGTACGGATGCGAACCGGAACGGGTGCACACTTTGCCCTTGTTTCTCGGGTCGGCCAGCGATTCGTAGGTCGCGACATCTTCCGGTTTTACAGTCGCCTTGTTATAGACAATGATGCGTCCACGGGTGGAAAAGCCATACCATTCGGCGCCTTTTCCCTCATCCTTGCTGTGCAGGTTGGCAGGGATCCGTCTATCGAGCACGGCCGATTTCACCGGCTGGAACAAGCCATCAATTTGCGCGCGCCAAAGCCGTGCGGCATCAACCATCAGGATGACGTCGGCCGGGCTGTTCTTTCCTTCGCTTTTAATTCTCTCCAGCAATTGATTGTCGTCTGCTTCGATGCGGTTAATCTTGATGCCGGTCTGCTTGGTGAAATTAGAGTAGAGCGCTTCGTCGCTTTGATAATGGCGCGCCGAGTACAGATTGAGTACATTCTCTTGAGCGTGCGCCGTGCCCGAAAAAGCAGCCGACATGGCAACAGCACAAATTACGGTGGATACGACAGGTTTCATTCAAAGCTCCGGTGGTGAGAATAACAAGTGAAAACCATAAGTGAGAATCATTCTTGATTACAGAAGTATAACGGTATTTTGCGCAAACGTGAATCATTCTCAATTGGGTCAGTACTTGTGGGCTACAATCCCGCTAGCTATTTCACTGTGATCCTATGATTCCGATTCGCCTATTGTGTATTTCCGCAACCAGCGCTGTGCTGTTACTGGCGGGTTGCGCCGGCACGTCACCGGTGCGGCCGGTATCACCGCCGCCTTCGACGTCGGCCGCCGTGCCCGCCAAGCCGGCGAAACCGATCAAGGTCGGCCTGGTCCTGGGCGGCGGAGCCGCGCGCGGCTTCGCCCATATCGGCGTCATCAAGGTGCTGGAGTCACAGGGCATCGTTCCCGATATCGTGGTCGGCACCAGTGCGGGCAGCCTGGTTGGGGCGCTTTACGCTGCCGGCAATAATGGATTTGCTTTGCAAAAACTAGCGCTGGAAATGGAAGAGGCGGCAATCTCCGATTGGTCCGTTCCCTTGTTTGCGAAGGTGAGTGGCGTCCTGAAAGGCGAAGCGATCCAGCAATATGTTAATAAGGCCGTCAACAACGTGTCTATGGAAAAATTCAAAACGCCATTTGGGGCGGTCGCGACCGACTTGAACAGCGGGCTTCCTATTTTGTTCCAAAGAGGAAATGCGGGGCTGGCGGTACGGGCCTCGTCGGCAGTGCCGAGTGTTTTTCAACCGGTAAAAATTGGCAATCACCTGTATGTCGACGGTGGACTGGTCGCCCCGGTTCCGGTCCGGTTCGCCCGCGAGATGGGGGCGGATTTCATTATCGCGGTGAATATTTCAGCGCAAACCGATGGGCAGCCGGCAACGAGCGCGGTCGAAGTCCTGCTTCAGACCTTCAGCATCATGGGACAGAGCATTAATCGCCACGAATTGAAAGATGCGGATGTGGTCATCAGGCCGGGCCTGGGTACGATGAAGGGAAATGATTTTGCCGGTCGAAATCTTGCCATTCTGGCCGGCGAGCAGGCGGCGAATGCGGCAATTGGCGAGATACGGCAAAAGCTGAAAAACATGCGTTCGCAATAAAACCTAAAACGGCGCCGGCCGCACCGGACAAGCCCGCTTATTGCTGATCAGGATCGCTGATCCGGCGAGCGCCGTTAAAACGGGCTTTCCAGTATTTCAGGTCCATACTTTCG
The DNA here is from genome assembly GCA_028292315.1 of Herminiimonas sp. GTDB lineage: Bacteria > Pseudomonadota > Gammaproteobacteria > Burkholderiales > Burkholderiaceae_D > JAQGMO01. Next base: position 2,172 of record JAQGMO010000167.1, read on the forward strand.
ATGCGCACATTGCTGCCGGGGGTGGGCGAATGGATGAATTTATTATCGCCAAGATAAATGCCGACATGCGAAAAAGTGCGCTTCAGCGTATTGAAAAACACCAGGTCGCCCGGTTGCAAATCCTGGCTATCGATGCGTGCGCCGACCCGGCTGATCTCTTCCGACGTGCGCGGCAGCTTCGCCCCCCATGCTTCCCTGAATACGTGGCGCACCAGACCGCTGCAATCGAGCCCGCTTTCCGGTGAATCACCGCCGTATTTGTAGCGGATGCCGACCATCGCCATTGCGCGTACCGCAAGGTCCGATGCGCGTCCGGTCAGATGCTGTAGTCGTGCGAGCGGACCATTCGGTTCATCCGGCGACGGGGCGTCGTTGCTCCACGCCGCCGATGAAAGCGACATGGCGGCTGCAAGCATGACAGCCTGCAGGCATACCGGAATGGATAAAATTGATCGTTTTTTAGTCATTGTTTTTTAGCTCAGCCCCGAAATGTAAGCGATGTTGCCTGGGCTGTCAAAATAAATTTCCACCAGGTATTTTTATGGGGAGTGCGGAAGCAGCGCTTTTGGGGTGGAGGCGGGCGTTTCGGCGGTTGTCCATTAGCGCAGCGGGTTGTCAGCGGGTTGTAAAAAAAAGCACTTTCCGGACCAGGGGATGACAATCGGATATCGTACAATCGCGCTTCAATTAAAGGAGCAATAATGCAGTCGAAGCAAATATTAACCCTGGATGATGTCAAGAAAATCGCCTCCGCCGCCGAAGCCGAAGCGAAAGCAAACAACTGGGCGGTAACGATTTCTATTGTCGACGATGGCGGCAACCTGCTGTGGCTGCAACGGCTGGACGGCGCGGCGCCAGTCTCGGCCAGCATTGGTCCAGCCAAGGCCCGTACCGCCGCGCTCGGCCGGCGCGAGACCAAGGTGTATGAAGATATGATCAATAATGGCCGCTTTTCCTTCCTTAGCGCACCTACTATCGAAGGCATGCTGGAAGGCGGTGTTCCAATTATGATCGATGGAGATTGCCTGGGAGCAGTCGGCGTGTCGGGCGTCAAATCGGCGCAGGATGTACAGATTGCCAGAGCCGGGATTGCCGCGTTGACTGCAGGCTGAACACTTACTGTTGCGTCAGGAAAAGTGCAAGGCGGCAAGCTTGTCTGGTTGCCTCCAGGGTGACTAACGCGCTATAATCGCAGGGTTTAGCCATTTTACTCCGCCGTAGCGCATACCACCTTCACCACGTCCCATAGCGACCCGACACAACGCCTGAAGCCGCCACCGGCTTCGGAATCCTGACGGTTGTTCTGGCGCAGCGCAGCGGCGGTAACAACATCAGGAGTTACCCTTGCCGCCATTTTTCTCCGGGCCCACCGTACCGGCCATCCTAGCGCTTGCAGACGGGTCGATCTTCCAGGGTTTTTCAATCGGCGCCGCTGGTCACACCATCGGTGAAGTCGTGTTCAATACCGCGATGACCGGTTACCAGGAAATCCTTACCGACCCCAGCTACAACCGTCAAATTGTTACGCTGACTTATCCGCATATCGGCAACACCGGCGTCAATGCCGAAGACGTGGAAGCGGTCCGGGTGCACGCCGCCGGCCTCATCATCCGCGACTTGCCGATCATGGTATCGAATTTCCGTTCAACCCAAAGCCTGTCCGATTATCTGAAAGCGGAAAATATCGTTGCCATCGCCGGCATCGATACCCGCAAGCTGACCCGCATCCTGCGCGAAAAAGGGGCGCAGAACGGCGCTATCCTGGTAGGCGGCGATGCGACCCCAGAGCGCGCGCTCGACCTCGCCAATTCGTTTCCCGGCCTGGCCGGCATGGATCTGGCCAAAGTGGTATCGACCACCAAGGCCTATGAGTGGACCCAGCGCGAATGGAAGCTCGGCAGCGGTTATGGCGAGCAGACGGCGCCGAAGCATCACGTGGTTACTTTCGACTATGGCGTAAAATTCAATATCCTGCGCATGCTGGCCGAACGCGGCTGCAAGGTCACCGTGCTGCCGGCGCAATCGACCGCGGCCGAGGCATTGGCGCTCAATCCCGACGGAATATTGCTGGCCAATGGACCTGGCGATCCGCAGCCTTGCGATTACGCAATCGCGGCGGCCAGGGAGTTGATCGAACGCGGCGTTCCGACCTTCGGCATTTGCCTCGGCCACCAGATCATGGCGCTGGCCTCGGGCGGCAAGACGCTCAAAATGAAATTCGGTCATCACGGTGCCAACCATCCGGTGCAAGACCTCGATACGAGACAGGTGATGATCACTTCCCAGAATCATGGCTTCGCCGTCGATCCGACGTCGCTGCCCGCCAACTGCCGGGTAACCCATGTGTCCTTGTTCGATGGATCGCTGCAAGGCTTCGCCCGTACCGACCGGCCCGCGTTCTGCTTCCAGGGGCATCCGGAAGCGTCGCCCGGCCCCTGCGATATCGCCCCCCTGTTTGATCGCTTCGTGGCGATGATGGAGAACCAGAAACATGCCTAAACGCACCGACATTAAAAGCATCCTGATCATAGGCGCCGGCCCGATCGTTATCGGCCAGGCCTGCGAATTCGATTATTCCGGCGCGCAGGCTTGCAAAGCCCTGCGTGAAGAGGGTTACCGGGTAATCCTGGTCAACAGCAATCCGGCCACTATCATGACCGACCCGGAAATGGCCGACGTCACATACATCGAGCCGATTACCTGGCAAGTCGTGGAACGCATCATCGACAAGGAGCGCCCGAACGCGATCCTGCCGACGATGGGGGGACAGACCGCGCTGAATTGCGCGCTCGACCTGCACAACAATGGCGTGCTGACAAAATACGGCTGCGAACTGATCGGCGCTTCGCCGGAAGCGATCGACAAGGCGGAAGACCGCTCGAAATTCAAGGATGCGATGACCCGCATCGGCCTCGGTTCCGCGCGTTCCGGTGTCTCGCATACCCTCGATGAGTCGTGGGCGGTGCAAAAAGAACTCGGATTTCCGGTCATCATCCGGCCGTCGTTCACGATGGGCGGCAGCGGCGGCGGTATTGCCTACAATGCGGAAGAGTTCGAAACCATTTGCAAGCGCGGCCTGGAAGCCTCACCGACCAGCGAGCTGCTGATCGAGGAATCGCTGATCGGCTGGAAAGAGTACGAGATGGAAGTGGTGCGCGACAAGAGCGACAACTGCATCATCGTTTGCTCGATCGAAAACCTGGACCCGATGGGCGTGCATACAGGCGATTCCATCACGGTGGCGCCGGCGCAGACGCTGACCGACAAGGAATACCAGATCATGCGAAACGCGTCGATCGCGGTGCTGCGCGAAATCGGCGTCGATACCGGCGGCTCCAACGTGCAGTTCTCGATCAATCCGGAAGACGGACGCATGATCGTGATCGAAATGAATCCCCGCGTATCGCGTTCGTCGGCGCTGGCTTCCAAGGCGACCGGCTTCCCGATCGCCAAGATCGCCGCCAAGCTGGCGGTTGGCTTCACGCTGGACGAGCTGCGCAACGAAATCACCGGCGGCGCCACGCCGGCGTCGTTCGAGCCCAGCATCGATTACGTCGTGACCAAGATCCCGCGCTTCGCTTTTGAAAAGTTCCCCCAGGCCGACAGCCATCTCACCACCCAGATGAAATCGGTGGGCGAGGTGATGGCGATCGGCCGCACATTCCAGGAATCATTCCAGAAAGCCCTGCGCGGCCTGGAAGTCGGGGTCGATGGCATGAATGAAAAGACCACCGACCGGGAAGTGATCGAAGAAGAGCTCGGCGAACCCGGTCCGGAACGGATCTGGTATGTCGGCGATGCGTTCGCCCAGGGGTTCACGCTGGAAGAAGTGCATCAGCTGACGCATATCGATCCATGGTTCCTGGCGCAAATCAAGGAAATCGTCGATATCGAATTGTGGCTCGAGACCCAGTCGCTCGAGGCGATCGACAAGGCGACGCTGTTCAAGCTCAAGCAGAAAGGCTTCGCCGATCGCCGTCTCGCAACGCTGCTCAAGACCAGCGACAAGACCGTGCGCGAGCGGCGTCATGCGCTGAATATCCGCCCGGTTTACAAACGGGTCGACACCTGCGCCGGTGAATTTTCCACCAATACGGCGTACATGTACTCGACCTATGAGGAAGAGTGCGAATCACAGCCGACCGACAGGAAGAAGATCATGGTGCTGGGCGGCGGCCCGAACCGGATCGGCCAGGGCATCGAATTCGATTATTGCTGCGTGCATGCCGCGCTGGCGATGCGGGAAGACGGTTATGAAACCATCATGGTCAACTGTAATCCGGAAACCGTATCGACCGACTACGATACCTCGGACCGCCTGTATTTCGAACCGTTGACGCTGGAAGATGTGCTCGAAATCGTCGACAAGGAAAAGCCGTATGGCGTGATCGTGCAATACGGCGGGCAAACCCCGCTGAAACTGGCGCTTGACCTTGAAGCGAACGGCGTTCCGATCGTCGGCAC
>JAQGMO010000111.1 GCA_028292315.1 Herminiimonas sp.
CGAACTGCAAGGCTGACACATTGATTGAAACCGGCACCACCGGCAGCCCCTGTTCCTGCCAGTGCGCGATTTGGCCGATGGTCTTGTCGATGACCAGCTCGCCTATCTGCAATATCAGCCCGGTATCTTCGGCGACCTGGATGAATTCCTCGGGCAGCAATAAGCCGCGCTCGGGATGGATCCAGCGAATCAGCGCTTCCAGGCCGCACAAATCGCCGGTAAATGTGTCGACGCGCGGCTGATAATACACTTCAAATTCGTCGCGTTCGATTGCTTGCCGTAATGCCTGTTCCTTGTCGAGGCGCAGCAGCAGCCGGTCCGAAAGGCGTGAATTATAGAACTCGTAACGGGCCTTGCCGCCGCCCTTCGCGGCGTACATTGCAATGTCCGCGTGCTTGAGCAGGGTTTCCGTATCTTCCCCATCCTGCGGAAACATGCTGATTCCGATCGATGCCCGTACCAGGTGGCGTCCCTCGCCGAACAGCCTGAATGGCTCGGCCAGCGCCCTGATGAGCAGCTTGGTAACGCGCGACACATCTTCCCCACTGTCGATCTGCTCAAGGATAATGGTGAACTCATCACCGCCAAGCCGCACTACATGGTCGCTCGCCCGCACCAGCGACTTCAGGCGCGCCGCGGCCGCTTTAAGCAGCTCGTCTCCGGCGCCATGGCCAAGCGAGTCGTTAATGTTCTTGAAGTCATCCAGGTCGACGAACAGCAGGGCCAGCTTGCCATTGCTTTTCCTTGCGGCGTCCAGAGCGGTCGGCAGGAAACTCATCAGCCAATAACGGTTCGGAAGACCGGTCAGCGTGTCCAGGTTGGCCAGGTTCGCCAGTGCCTGCTCGTGCGCCTTGACGTCGGAGATATCGCGCACCGTCATGGCAAGGCCGGCTCCGGAACGTACCAGGCGCCGGTATAGCCATGCGGCCTTTAACGGGCTTTTCGGCGATACCCTGACTTCATCCTCATAGAAGCCGGTGTCCATCGCGATCGCGAACATCCTGAGGACGTGATGCGCATTTTCCCCTGAATAAAGAGCGAGGAAACGCGTTCCGACCAACGCTTCCTTGTCGTGCCCGACCAGTTCCGCGCCGCGCTCATTGCAATCCTCGATCAGGAAATCGATCAGCGTTCCTTGCTCGTCATACAGTGCCCGCACCATGTAAAAACCTTCGCGCGCGCCATCGACGGCAAGCCGGTAGGTGTTCCGCACGTCTTCCGCCTGCTGTTTTCGCCATGCAAGCCTGGAAGAAAAATAGACGCCTAGCAGGGCGAACAGGAAAAGGGCCATGCTGCCCGCGATGGCGATGTTACGGTTATCCCTTTCGATCGCCTGATGGGATGAAAAAAATTCCTTCTCGGATAAACCTACCATTGCGGTCAAGGGATAACTTTTCAGCTTGTGCCAGGCAATGACGCGCGGTTCATTGTCGGAGAATTTTTCCGCGGGCATCAGGATCGCCCCGTTGTCCGTGGCGAACTGCGGAGGATTCCGGAATATCGCGGACCGCGACTGCAGGTCCGATCCCTTTTTCGATGCAAGGACCACTCCGTCCTTGTCAGCTACCGATAGAAAACCACTTTTGCTCAGGATCGATTCGTCATAAAAAGAGGCGAAATAAGTCGGTTCGACGGCGACGATCACCACCCCGTCGAATGCGCCGCTGGCAGTGTCGAGACGGCGCGAAAACCGGACGAATACCGTATTCACTCTCATGCCCGGCGCCGGCTTGCTGATCAGCAGGCCCGTCGCCTTGCCGGTTTTATGTGCCTTGAAATAATCACTGCCGCTGATATTGACGCGGTTTTCTACCCCGAGCGTACTTGAGAGCATCTTGCCGTTTCGGTCGGCGAGTGTCGCAAACAAAAGTCCGGCCGGTGGATAGAGGCCTTTCTGAAATTGCTTTTCCAGTCTTTGCGCATCGCTGGAATCTTCCCAATTGTATTTGAGGCTAAGGGTAATCTGATCGACTTGCCGTAGAGAATGAGAAAGTTGTTCGGAATAGGCTTTTGAAAGGGATGTCGCATGTATGAATGCGTTTTCCTTAATCAATGCACGGTCGGTATCAGCCTTGGTCAGGGTGAAATGCCATAAAGCAACGCCGAGACAAATGCATACCAGGGGCCAAAGCAGCGTGGCAGGGGTGATGCGAAGGTTTTTGGTTAAAAACGATAACGACGATCGCTGCCGGGACAAGGGCAGGCAGTGCGTATTGTTGTTAATACCCATAGCGGAGTCGCTTTGTGCTGTCAGGAAAGTTGCACTTTTGTAAGAAGAAGCAGGACGAGTATAACGTTATGTTGCCAGTCTGTTTGTGTTGTTTTCAGTTAATTTTTATATCAACCACCAAGAAATATTTTCTTATAAGTAATATTTCTTTAGGACTAATTTATTAGCTCTGCTAACCTTATTGCGTTTAAGAAATTTTAGATTTTATGTCGTCTTTACAGGCGATTTTTAAGTAACCACGCACCTTAGTTGTCATGAAGAAATAATAATTACGCACAGTCACCGCAAGGAGGAGATCACTATGAGTATTTCTCAGCAATCCCGATATGCCACGAAGGCCGAGGTTTTGAGAGCGTTAGCGCCGTTTGCCAAGCCCGGCAATGCCAAGGGCCTGGTAATGTATTCGATTGATTTCGCCTTGTACTGGCTGGCGATTGCAGCAGTGATATTCGCGCCATGGCTGGCCTTGAAAATTATCGCGTCGGTGTTTGCCGGACTCAAGCTCAGTTCGTTTGTGACAATGGGGCACGATGCCGGACATAAATCGCTGGTAAAGAGTACGCGTCTGAACCGCTGGCTGGGAATCATGTGCTTTATCCCTTGCATGCATAACTACCGGCTTTGGATCTGGGACCACTATCAGTTTCATCACCTGGGCACGAACGGTCAGCACTTCGATTCGTACACGCCATTTTCCAAGGCCGACTTCGACATGCTTCCGCGCTATCGGCAAGTGTTCGAACGCATTATCAGGTCCCCGACTGTCGTCGGCTTCGGCATTCATTATTTTTTTCAGCGTATGCTGGGCGTCCGGATATTCCCGACAGCAAAAGTGCCCAAAAACCAGAGGGGTTCGGCCTGGAGGCATTTTGCCTTGGTCGTCGCGTACCACGTCGCATTTGTCGCAGCGCTGTATAACGCGCCCGCAGTTGCGCAGATCGGCAGCGCCACCGCGGTTGTGCTTGGCTACATTGTGCCGTTCTTTGTTTTTTGCTGTTTGACCGGCGGCTCGCTCTACCTGATGCACACGCATCGCCGGATTCCCTGGTTCAGGGGAGAGAGCGACACGAACCGCACCGGCCGCATCTTCAAGCTGACCGCCACCAACCTGACGCTGCCCGGTCCGCTATCCCATCTGGTCCACAATATTTTTTCTCACTCCGCGCACCATGCCCACGCGGGCGTTCCAACTTATAACTTGCGGTTGGCCCAGCAACGTCTTGATGAGTTGTTAGGGGACGATGTCGTCGTCGAACCACTGTCTTTGGGCGGCGCCCTGGCGACGCTCAAGGCATGCAAGCTGTATGACTATGAAAATAATCAATGGCTTGATTTCGATGGCCGGCCGACCGCGCCGGCGATCAGGGTGGCGCTTGAAGAGGATTATGCGGCGGCGGCCTGATCTCGCTCAAACGCTATTTGAACGCTCGTTGCGAACAATTTCTGCATGGTAATATGTCGGCTAAGTAACCGAATAAAGTAACTGAATAATCCAGGATATTGGAGGCCGCTTATGGATGATAAGGCACTCAAGCCACAGGAACTGGACATTGAACTGATTGTTGCAGAACCGGTTTGCTCGCGCGGGGACATGGAAACCGCGAAAATTGTCGAGCAGGGAATCGTCATGTCTGAAATCGAAGGTATTCTGGAGGCAACAGAATTCCTGAATTCGAAAAAGATTAATCCGGAAGTGGTTGAGCGGGTGCTCTGGCGACCGTCGGAGCGTCGGGATTACTCGTTCAAGCGTTAACCGCGGGTTCAAGCACCAACTTGCCGGGCCGGATAGAAATCCGACACCGCAGACAGGGCCGCCGTGAAGTCATCACAGCGGCTCTGCCGTTTGTGCTTACTTGACTGGCTCGGGCTGATCGATCGACTGGCTGTTTTGATGATCGGTTTGTGCCGACACCATATCCGGCGCAACTTCAATCCGTGTAATGCCCGAGGAAACCGAAATCGGATCGCTTGCCGGAAAAGACATTTCAACGGCGTCGTCGAGCAGCGTTTCTTTCGCCTTTTCTTCTTCGGTTTCGACTTCTTCATCCGCCAGGGTAGTTATTGCGCTTGCCCACCGGATGAATTCCAGGTTGGCCAGGTCGCGCACACTCTGGACATTAAATGCTTTTTTCAATGCTTCCGCATCTTTTGAGCTTACCCCGCGAAGGGCGCTCACTGGCGCATCGGCAAGCTGCCTGAAGCTTTTGTTTTCATACGCCTTGTCTACGATCTTGCTGATGTTCATATGCTGGCTCTCTTAGATTGAGTAATAGAACATGGATTTCATGGTATCGAGGATGCACCGAGTCGCCGCTCGAGTCTGTTCGGAAGCGAACACAAGCAAGAGTTTCCACCCGGTTTCAGACCTGACTATTGATTTTTTATTATAACAATGCGCGCATCGCGACGACGCTCGCGCAGGGGTATTTCAGGAATGCGGGCAGGTCCGTGCATTGTTCGTGCGCCGATTGACATTGCTCAGGCTAATGGAACCGCATTATTCGCTTGGCCGAAGGGCCGGCTCAGGGGATAATATTATGTTATGGGAATGTGCCGATACCGACAATACCGACAATACCGACAAAGATTAAGCGCCTGGATTGCGATTTTTGCAATCCTGGCGTCGTCGCTGCTTCCCGCCATCAGTCATGCGCGATTCGTGTCAGTCGCAAATAGCGCTGTGCTGTTCGCTGAAATCTGTTCCGAGAGCACGCCCCGGCTGCACGGTGAAACAGCGTCTCATACGTCAAATGCCAACCAGGTTCCCGCGACAACCGGGAACCATTTCGACCATTGCCCATTTTGTCTGACGCACGCCGGTTCGTTCGCACTTCTTCCGTCCGCAGAACTGGTCATTCCCGTCATCGAGCCCGCCTCATTACGGCCATCGCTGTTTTTTCATACGCATAGCCCGCTGTTCGCATGGTTGGCGGCACAAGCGCGCGCGCCTCCGGTTTTTTCCTGACTGTTTCAACTGGTGTAATTCCGTATCCTGCGGATCCGGTTGCTTTCCGTGTCGGAGAGCAATCGATCCGTCTATCGCGGCATGGCAGGCATATTGCGCGCGCCATGTCAGGCGATCTGGATGCATCGCAGAATGAATCGAGGGAAATCGAGGGAAATAATGAAGAATAGAATTAACGCGAAAATGGCGTTTTCGCCCATTGCCGCCGCTGTCATGAGCTGTCTTGCTGCACCGGGTCTGGCGCAGGAAATTGAAAAAACACTGCCTTCCGTAAATGTTGAAAGCGTCCGTTCTACCGCTGAAAAAAACCAGCTGCCGGTGACCACGGAAAGCGTGACCGCACGCCAGGCGGCCGACACCGTGAACATCATGAATGTCGAAGATATGCTGAAATATGTGCCTTCCGTACTGGTTCGCAAACGCTATATCGGCGATACGAAGGCGCCGATGTCCACGCGCACCACCGGTATCAACGCCGGCGCCCGCAGCCTGATTTACGCTGATGGCGTTTTGCTCTCGACCCTTATCGCCAATAATAATGAGATAGGCTCGCCGCAATGGTTCATGGTGACGCCCGAAGAAACCGAGCGTATCGACGTCATGTACGGGCCGTTTTCAGCCATGTATCCCGGTAACTCGTATGGAGCGGTAACAGAAATTACGACGCGTATGCCGGTCAGGTTCGAGGCTGGGGCCAAACTGGGCGGCGCCTTGCAGGATTTTAGTCAATATGGCACGAGCGACCGTTATTCTTCGAAGCAGGCAAGCGCGATCCTCGGCAATCGCAGCGGCGACTTCGCATGGTGGTTCAGCGCAAGCCACCTGGACAGCAATAGCCAGCCCCTCACTTATCTGACGATCAATCAGTCGGCGGCGCCGGCGGGCGCGGCGTTGCCGCTGGCCAGCGGCGCCTTCGCCGACCGCAACCGGCTCGGCGCCGGTATCCTGGTGCTCGGCGCCGGCAACCTGACGCATACCCGGCAGGACACCGCAAAAGTAAAGCTTGCCTATGACATTTCACCGTCGGTCAGCGCGGCCTATACGCTCGGCTACTGGCGCAACAGGGCCGACGCGGATTCGCAGTCCTACCTTGCGAGTCCCGCCGGCGCGCCGTACTTCGGCGGCATCGGGAGCGTCAATATTTCCGGCAATGCTTACAGTGCCGTCACGATCGGCAGCCTTTTTTCCAGCAACACGGTCGAGCAGGACCATTGGATGCAGAGCCTGTCGATCAGGACCAGGACGCAGGGCCCGTGGAACTGGGAAGCGGTCGCCAGCCGGTTCAGGTTTCAAAAAGACATTACGCGGACCTCGACCGGCCTGTATCCCGCGGCACAATCGGGCGGCCCTGGCCGGGTCGCCGACGCGGGCGGCACGGGCTGGTCGACGCTGGACCTGAAAGGGACGTGGCGCGCGCCCGGCACGCCACACTTGCTCAGCTTCGGCGCGCATCATGACCGATACACGCTGGTCAATCCGACCTTCAATACGGCGGACTGGATATCCGGCGACAGCGGCGCCCGCTTCAGCGATTCGCGCGGTAAAACAAGGACTGCGGCCTTGTGGGCGCAGGACGTCTGGCAATTGGCGCCCTCGCTGGCTGCCACCATCGGCGGCCGCCATGAATCCTGGCGAGCATATGAAGGTTTTAACTTTGCGACCGCGGCCGGCGGCGCCGGCTTCTCCGTGAATCAGCCGGTCGTCGATAAAACCGGCTTTTCACCGAAACTATCGCTCGCATGGCAGGCGAGCGATGCGTGGATGTTGACCGGCTCGGTCGGCAAGGCATTGCGCTTCCCGACGGTCGCCGAGCTGTATCAGAACGTGCAGACCGGCGCGACTTTCACCCAGGCCAATCCGTTCCTGAAACCGGAAAGCGTGCGGTCCGGCGAATTGGCATTCGAACGAGCCACCCCGGATGGCACGCTGCGCATTTCAATTTTCGAGGAGCGGGTCCGCGATGCGCTGATCTCGCAAACCTCAATGCTGCCCGGGGTGGCGGCCCCGGTCACCTTTGTGCAAAACGTGGACCGCACGCGGCAGCGCGGCATCGAACTGTCGGCGCGCCAGAAGGATGGCCTGGTGCAGGGGCTGGAACTGTCCGGCAGCCTGACCTGGGTGGATGCCCGTATCGTCGCCAATAGCGCTTATGTGCCGACGATCGCCGGCGCAACGTCCGTCGGCAAGCGCACGCCCTATGTGCCCGGCTGGCGTGCCACGCTGGTGGCGACCTACCGGCCCGACGACAAATGGGCATAGTCCGTGGCGGGCCGTTACAGCGGCCGGCTGTACGCGACCGTGGATAACACCGATATCAATCCCGCGACCTACCAGGGTTTCGAAGGTTATTTCGTCGCCGATGCACGGGTCAGGCACCAGTTCGACAAACACTGGAGCGCCGCGGCCGGGATCGACAATATCAACAACCGGAAATATTTTCTGTTCCATCCATTCCCGCAGCGGACAATTTTTGCGGAACTAAAATATGACTTTTAATGTTAGTGGCCCGATTACGTCCGGAATTGCGGCAAACCAGTTTAGCCAATGAATGGAAGGCAGGGCGGTCTTGTTTGTTGACATGCAACTTGAATCGAACTAGCATCATGGAAAGGATGTATGAAAGAATCGTAAATCCGTTTGCATTTGTCCAGCTTGCTTTGCCTGCTCCAGCAGCCTGCGAGCCGTGCTTGCGGAATCATCTTGTCCGCCTCTCCGTTAAAGGAGGATTGAGCATGCCGGTCTCGTCCCGGATCGCAAGCCTGGCATTTCCTGATGGCGCAATGCGTCACAGGGATGACCGCTTCTGCATGGCCGCGTCCGCGGTCGACGCAACCCGCCGCATCGGCGCCCGCCTTCAAGTTCCACCGGATATATAGTTCAGTAAGCCCGCTGCCTGGACAATAGTCCGGCACGTTCGCGCGCATAACAATAAATTCACTGGAGACGAGACACATGAATATCCATTTATCGTTGCAGGTAAACGGGAAGGCCGTGCATGCTGAAATAGATGCGCGCACGCTGCTGGTTCAATTCATCCGCGAACATTTATCGCTCACCGGCACGCACGTCGGCTGCGACACGAGTCAGTGCGGCGCTTGCACCGTAATCGTGAACGGCCACGCCGTGAAGGCCTGTTCCGCACTGGCGGCGCAGTTCCAGGGGGCGCAAGTTACCACCATAGAAGGGATCGCGCGCCCGGACGGCCAGATGCATCCAATGCAGGCGGCCTTCAAGGAATGCCACGGCCTCCAGTGCGGATTTTGCACGCCCGGTATGGTCATGAGCGCGATCGACCTGGCGGGCCGGCATCCGGATGCAAGCGAACAAGTCATCCGCGAACAGATTGATGGAAATATTTGCCGCTGCACCGGTTATCACAACATCGTCAGGTCGGTGCAGCTGGGCGCCGCCAAGATGAAGGAGGCCTGAGATGAACGCACCTGCTGATTTGGGATCGGGCATTGGCGCATCGGTCCGGCGCAAGGAAGATTATCGTTTGCTCACCGGCGAAGGAATGTATACCGATGATGTCCGGATGGCTGGACTGACTTACGCCTATTTCCTGCGTTCGCCGCATGCGCATGCCAATATTGTCCGTATCGGCAAGACCGAAGCGTTGAAGGCGCCCGGAGTGCTCGCGATTTTCACCGGCGAAGACCTGGCTGCCGACAAGGTGGGCGGTTTGCCATGCGGCTGGCTGATAACCGATGTGAACGGCAAGCCCATGAATGAGCCGCCGCATCCGGCGCTCGCCCAGGGCAAGGTCCGGCACGTGGGCGACCAGGTTGCGGTAATCATTGCGGAAACCTGGTTGCAGGCGCGTGATGCGGCGGAACTGGTCGAGGTCGATTATGACGTGCTGCCGGCCGTGGTGGGCGGCACGGACGCACTGAAGCCGGATGCGCCGCAGGTCCACGACGGCGCTCCGGGCAACAAATGCTATACCTGGTCGATCGGCGATAAATCCGCCGTCGATGCCGCATTCGCCCAGGCGCATCATGTCACCAAGCTCAATCTGCTGAATAACCGGCTGGTGCCAAACGCCATCGAGCCGCGCGCCGCGCTGGCCAGCTATAGCCGCGCCGACGACAGCTACACACTCTATGTGACCAGCCAGAACCCGCACGTGGCGCGGCTGCTGCTGACCGCATTCGTGCTCGGTTTGCCTGAACATAAAGTACGGGTCATCGCGCCCGATGTCGGCGGTGGTTTCGGCTCCAAGATTTTCCTGTATGCGGAAGAGGCGGTGCTGACCTGGGCTTCCAAAAAAGTCAATCGGCCGATCAGGTGGACCTCCGACCGTTCCGAGGCTTTCCTCACGGATGCGCACGGACGCGACCACGCGACGGTCGCGGAACTGGCGGCCGACAAGGATGGAAAATTCCTCGCCATGCGCGTGCACACGGTGGCCAATCTCGGCGCTTATCTATCCACGTTTGCATCATCCGTCCCGACCATACTGTATGCGACGCTGTTAGCCGGGCAATACACCACGCCCGTCATTTATTGCGAAGTGGATGGCGTATTCACCAATACCGTTCCAGTCGACGCTTATCGCGGCGCCGGCCGCCCGGAAGCGAGCTACGTGGTGGAGCGGCTGGTGTCGGCGCTTGCCAGGGAAATGAACATCGACCAGGCCGAAATACGGCGGCGTAATTTCGTCCGGGCTTTCCCGTACCAGACGCCGGTTGCGCTGCAATACGATATCGGCGATTTCGATGCAACCCTCGACGGTGCGCTCGAGCTGGCCGACGTGGCCGGATTTCCGGCCCGGCGCGCCGAAGCGGAGCAGCGCGGGAAGCGGCGCGGGCTGGGATTCTCGACCTATATCGAAGCGTGCGGGTTGGCGCCGTCCAATATCGCGGGTGCATTGGGCGCGCGCGCCGGCTTGTTTGAAGTCGGCGAAGTCCGGGTCCATCCAACCGGCAGCGTCAGCGTCTTCACCGGTTCCCATAGCCATGGACAGGGGCATGAAACCACGTTCGCCCAGATCGTCGCGGCGCGGCTCGGCATGGATGTCGACAATGTCGCCATCGTGCATGGCGACACCGGACGCGTCCCGTTCGGCATGGGCACCTACGGCTCGCGCTCGCTATCGGTAGGCGGCTCGGCCATCATGAAGGCGCTCGACAAGATCGAGGCGAAAGGCAAGAAGATCGCGGCGCATCTGCTCGAAGCGGCCGACAGCGATATTGAATTCAAGGACGGCAAGTTCACCGTCGCGGGAACCGACAAGAGCGTGCCGTTCGGCCAGGTCGCGTTTGCCGCTTACGTCCCGCACAACTATCCGCTCGATAAGCTCGAACCTGGCCTCAACGAGACTGCATTCTACGATCCGGTCAATTTCACTTACCCAGGCGGCGCTCACATCTGCGAAGTGGAAGTGGACGTGGAAACAGGCGTGGTAAAAGTCGTCAGCATGACGGCGGTGGACGACTTCGGCACCATCATCAACCCGATGATCGTCGAAGGACAGGTGCATGGCGGCCTGGCCCAGGGCATCGGGCAGGCGCTGCTGGAAAATTGCGTGTACGACCAGGAGAGCGGGCAGCTGCTGACCGGCAGTTTTATGGATTACTGCATGCCGCGCGCGTCCGACTTCCCGATGTTCAAGGTGGATAACCGGGTAACGCCCTGCACCCACAATCCCCTGGGCGCGAAGGGTTGCGGCGAGGCCGGCGCGATCGGATCGCCGCCGGCGGTGATCAATGCGGTCATCGATGCGCTGGCGCCTTTGGGCGTGACGCATATCGACATGCCGGCGTCGCCCGAGCGCGTCTGGCGCGCAATTCAATCCGCGAAAAAATCCGCCTGAGGAGATCAGCATGTATGCATTCGAACTGAAACAGCCAAAGAGCGTCAATGAAGCGGTGTCCCTGCTCGGCGCATCGGAGAGCAAGCTGCTCGCCGGCGGACAAACCCTGGTGGCGACAATGAAGCTGCGGCTGGCTTCACCGGGCAGCCTGGTCGACCTGGGCGGGATTGCGGAACTGCGCGGCATCCGGCGCGAAGGCGATGCGATCCGCATCGGCGCCACCACACGGCACAGCGAAGTAGCCGAATCGGCCGAGGTGCGGCAAGCCATTCCTGCGCTCGCTGACCTGGCCGGACATATCGGCGACCGGCAAGTCAGGAACATGGGCACGATCGGCGGTTCTGTTGCCAACAGTGATCCGGCGGCCTGTTATCCGGCCGGTGTGCTCGGCCTGGGCGCAACCATCCACACCAGCAAGCGGGACATCGCCGCCGATGATTTCTTCCTGGGCCTGTATGAAACGGCGCTGGCGCCTGACGAAATCATCACTGCGGTGAGCTTCCCGATACCGAAACGGGCCGCTTACATCAAATTCGCCAATCCGGCATCGCGCTTCGCCCTTGCCGGCGTGTTCGTCAGCCAGGGCGCATCCGGCGTGCGGGTTGCGGTGACCGGTTGCGCCGGCTGCGTGTTCAGGGCGACGGCGATCGAGCAGGCGCTGGCGGCGGATTTTTCCGCGGACGCGGCCAGGTCGGTCCAGGTCTCCGCCGATGGTCTCAACTCGGATTTACACGCCGGCGCGGAGTACCGCGCCCATCTTATTCCGGTGCTCGCCGGCCGCGCAGTGGCAAAGGCGCTGGGGTAGCGCCGCGCCGCGGCTCGCGGCAGCGGCTCCCTGCAACGCGAATGGGAGCCGCTGCCGCGAGCCGC
>JAQGMO010000235.1 GCA_028292315.1 Herminiimonas sp.
GTTCATCCCAGATTGATTACGCAACTTCTCCCGAGCGTTACAGGCACTGGACTCTCGCCTGCGATGGCCAGATTGCTACCTTGACCATGAACGTCGATGAAGACGGTGGCCTGAAAGAAGGTTACAAGCTGAAACTGAACTCCTACGATCTTGGCGTCGATATCGAGTTGAATGATGCGGTCCAGCGAATACGTTTCGAGCACCCGGAGGTACGCGCGGTGGTCATTACCAGCGGCCGTGACCGGATATTCTGTTCGGGCGCGAATATTTTCATGCTCGGCAAATCGTCCCACGCCTGGAAAGTCAATTTTTGCAAATTTACCAATGAGACCCGGAACGGGCTTGAGGATTCCAGCCGCCACTCCGGCCTGAAGTTCCTTGCCGCCGTCAACGGCACCTGCGCCGGCGGCGGTTACGAACTCGCGGCCGCCTGCGATGAAATCATTTTGGTCGACGACCGTTCTTCGGCGGTCAGCTTGCCTGAAGTGCCGCTGCTGGGCGTGCTGCCCGGCACCGGCGGCTTGACCCGTCTGACCGACAAGCGCAAGGTGCGACATGATCATGCCGATATTTTTTGCACGACGTCGGAGGGCGTGCGCGGCCAGCGCGCCAAGGATTGGAAGCTGGTCGATGAAGTGGTGAAACCGGCGCAGTTCCAGCAAGCGGTCAGGGAGCGCGCCGTCGCGCTCGCGGCACTTAGTGACCGGCCGGCCGCCGCCAAAGGCGTCAGTCTTACGCCGCTGAACCGCACGCAAACCGAAACCACGCTCGACTATGAGTTCGTCAGTGTCGCGATTGACCGTGCGGCGCGCAACGCGACGCTGACGGTGCGCGCGCCGCGCGTGGCGCAACCGGCTGATGTCGAAGGCATCGAAGCCGCGGGAGTGCAGTGGTGGCCCCTGCAACTGGCGCGCGAACTGGATGACGCGATCCTGCATTTGCGGACCAATGAAGCCGGCATCGGCACCTGGCTTTTAAAGTCCGAAGGCGATCCGCAGGCCGTGCTCAAGGTAGACACGGTATTGCTGGCGCACCGGTCGCACTGGCTGGTGCGTGAAACCATCGGCTACCTGCGCCGTACGCTGGCCCGGCTCGACGTGTCGTCGCGCTCGCTGTTTGCATTGATCGACGAGGGATCCTGCTTTGCCGGCACGCTGCTGGAAATTGCGTTGGCAGCCGATCGCAGCTACATGCTGGCGCTGCCCGATACGCCCGATCAGGCGCCGCGCATTGCGGTATCCGAAATGAATTTCGGCCTGCTGCCAATGGTCACTGGCCAGTCGCGTATCGGCCGCCGCTTCTATGAAAATGAACCCGAAGTGGCGGCGGCGCGCAACACGGCCGGCCAGCTGCTCGACGCGCGGCAGGCGCTTGCGCTCGGCTTGATTACCGCCGATCCGGACGATCTCGACTGGGCCGATGAAATCCGCATGGCGATTGAGGAACGCGCCAGCATGTCGCCCGACGCATTGACCGGGCTCGAAGCAAATCTGCGTTTCAACGGCAGGGAAACCATGGAATCCCGCATATTCGGTCGCCTGTCCGCATGGCAGAACTGGATTTTCATTCGTCCCAACGCCGTGGGCGAATCGGGGGCACTGAAGGTTTACGGCAGCGGCAACAAGGCGCAGTTCGATATGACCCGTGTCTAGAGCGGTTTGCGGACGCCCGTACGGGCCAATCGAGACTGCGATGCACAGCGAACTAAAGTCGCTTGCGCTTCCCGGCCCGACCTTGTCTCCGTGCAGGCGTCCGCAAACCGCTCCAGGTTCACCCGTATTCAACCGATAATAAGGAATCTACCGTGAGCGCGATCGACTACAGTGAAAGAATCCCGAATAATGTCAACCTGTCGGAGGACAGGGCGCTGCAGCGCGCGCTGGAACACTGGCAGCCGAATTATCTGCAATGGTGGCGCGACATGGGCCCTGACGGCGCCATGAACCACGATGTGTATCTGCGTACCGCGATCAATGTCACGCCCGAAGGCTGGGCAAATTTCGGTCACGTCAAGATGCCGGATTATCGGTGGGGGATTTTCCTGGCGCAGCAGGAACCGGACCGCAAGGTGAATTTCGGCGAGAGCAGGGGCACCGTTGCATGGCAGGAAGTCCCCGGCGAACATCGCGCCAATCTGCGCCGCATGATCGTCACGCAAGGCGACACCGAACCGGCATCGGTCGAACAGCAGCGTCATCTTGGCCTGACCGCGCCATCCAACTACGATTTGCGCAACCTGTTCCAGATCAATGTCGAGGAGGGCCGCCATTTGTGGGCGATGGTTTATCTGCTGCACAAATATTTCGGGCGAGACGGGCGCGAGGAAGCAGAAGCGCTCTTGCAGCGCAATTCCGGCGACCAGGACAAGCCGCGCATTCTGGAAGCGTTCAATGAGGAGACGCCGGACTGGCTTGCGTTTTACATGTTCACCTACTTTACCGACCGCGACGGCAAGTTCCAGCTCAACGCGCTGTCTGAATCCGGGTTCGATCCGCTCTCGCGCACCTGCCGTTTCATGCTGACGGAAGAAGCGCATCACATGTTTGTCGGCGAATCAGGCATTGCGCGCGTGATAAACCGGACCTGTCAGATCATGAAAGAGTTTGGCATCGAAGATCCGGAGCAGGTGCGCGCGAAGGGCGTAATCGACTTGCCGACCATTCAGCGCTACCTGAACTTCCATTTCAGCGTCACTATCGATTTGTTCGGGGCCGATCAGTCATCGAATGCGGCGGCGTTTTATAGTTCCGGGCTTAAGGGGCGCTATGAAGAAACCAGGCGTGATGATGACCATATGCTGAAGAACCAGCATTACAGGATATTGGAAGTCGTGAATGGCGCGCTGGTCGAGAAAGAAGTGCCGATGCTGAATTCGCTAAATGAAGTCCTGCGCGACGATTTCATCCGCGACTCGGTCGCAGGTGTGGGCCGCTGGAACCGCGTGATTGAAAAGGCTGGCCTTGCGTTCCGCCTCGTTACGCCGCATAAGGCATTCAATCGTCATATTGGAAGTTTTGCGGATTTCAGGATTTCGCCGGACGGTAACCTGATTTCGGAAGCCGAATGGGAAGCGAATTTGCGCAACTGGTTGCCTTCCGAGACCGACCGCTTATTTGTCGCCTCGCTGATGGGAAGAGTGATCGAGCCGGGCAAGATGGCGAACTGGATCGCGCCGCCGCCGGTCGGCATAAACCGTCAGCCCATCGATTTCGAATACGTCCGTTTCAATTAACGCCTTCATCGTCCGCATCCCTTGAATGAGCCTGCCATGAATGCTCCGGAATCGAGCGCCCTGATTCGGCAACATCTGATCGATCCCGAGGTATGCATTCGTTGCAACACCTGCGAGGAAACCTGTCCGATCGATGCGATCACGCATAACGATCGCAATTACGCCGTCAATGCCGATATCTGCAACGGATGCAATGCATGCATTGCACCGTGCCCGACCGGCTCGATCGACCACTGGAGAGCAATTCCAAGGAGTGCCGCTTATTCGCTCGAGGAGCAGTTCGGCTGGGATGAACTCCCGCAAGAGAACGAGGCGCCGGACGACAGCGCTTCCCGCGCGGGCGGCGCGGCGCTCACGCAGGAAGCGCATGCGGACGTGGTCGACGGCATGCAGGTGAACGCGGCCACGTCCCCATCGTCGACTGTGGCGCCCTGGTCGGCGGCGCATCCGTATATCAACCTCTATATGCTGAAGAACCCGGTCACGGCTACCGTGGCGGGCAACTACCGGCTTACCGCGGCGGAGTCCGAAAGCGACGTTCACCATATCGTCCTCGATTTCGGCACGCGCTTTTTTCCGGTACTGGAAGGCCAGTCCATCGGTATCATTCCACCGGGAGTCGATGCCGGCGGCAAGCCGCATTACCTGCGCATGTATTCGGTCGCCAGCCCGCGCGAAGGCGAACGGGAAGGCTATAACAATCTGTCCCTGACAGTGAAGCGGGTAGTGTGCGATCATGAGGGCCGGCCGGTGCGTGGCGTGGCGTCGAACTACCTGTGCGATTTGCAAAAGGGCGATACGGTGCAGGTGACCGGCCCGTTCGGCACCAGTTTCCTGATGCCGAACCATGCCGGCTCGAACCTGCTGATGATTTGCACCGGCACCGGTTCTGCCCCAATGCGGGCCATGACGGAACACCGGCGGCGGATGCTGGTGAAAGGGCAGGCGATGGAGGGGAAACTGATGCTGTTCTTTGGCGCGCGCAAGCCGGAGGAATTGCCGTATTTCGGTCCGCTGTTAAAATTACCGGCGGAATTCATCGACATGCACCTGGCGTTTTCACGCGTTGAAAATCAGGCGCGCGCTTATGTGCAGGACAAGATCCGCGCAGCCGGCACCGCAGTCACGGATCTGTTGAAAGGCGACACGTATATTTACATCTGCGGTTTGAAAGGGATGGAAGCCGGCGTCATGGAAGCACTGCGCGATAGTTGCGCGGCGGCGGGACTGGATTGGCCGGCGTTGCATGGGAAGATGGTGGGAGAAGGCCGCTTCCACGTCGAAACTTATTGAAGTTGCTGAAGTAATTGGACTTGTTGAAGTCATTAAGTTTATTGATTATATGAAATTTTCTGATCTTACCGAAGGCAAGCGTTTAACATTAGGCCCGTTGGCAGTCGATCGCGACGAGGTAATTGAATTCGCGAAAAAATACGATGCGCAGTGGTTTCATACCGATCCGGACCGGGCGGCGCAAGGACCGTGGGACGGCCTGATCGCCAGCGGCTGGCATACCTGCGGCATGGCGATGGCGCTGGTCAGCAAAAACATTCTGGAAGGGTCCGAGTCCTATGCATCGCCGGGCTTGAGTTACGTACGATGGCCGAATCCGGTGCGGCCCGATGATTTGCTGACGCTCGACCTGCATGTCAAGGAGTCGCGGCGCTCTTCCAGCAAGCCCTGGATGGGGATTGTCGTGTGGCGTTGGATAATGAGGAACCAGCGCGGCGAAGAAGTGCTGGACCTGGAAGCGACCAGCCTGTTCAGACTGGCGCAAGACTGATCTACCCTACGTTGGGTTACACTCCCAAGCGTCGGCGCAATGTCGATGTAGGGGCAGCTCGGGCCGCAACAACTGCAATAGCAAGCGGACCGGGTTTCAATCAATCTGAGCGTAAGGGTAGGTCATGAACCTGGAAAAGGTCGTTTTTGCATTTTTTATCGTATTTGCCGCGACCCTTAATTTTGGCTTTTTCCTTGGCGACATAGATCGTCCGGAGTTGCACAACATCTATGAGTTATTTGCAGCCATCGTTGTGAATATGATTGCCACCGTACTCAAGTTTGGCGATCGTACTCAAATCGGAGCCGTGCATTTATCCACCAGCCTGGTTGCCGATATCCAGTTGATTGCCGCCGCGGTTACCTGGGCCGTGGCCGTCCATGTTACCGGTGCCGGCATGACACCGGAGCACACTGCCAGTGTGGTCTCCTTGTCCGGCGGCGCATTGTTAGCAAATCTCATCTCCGTTACCATGCTGATTGTTGAAACCGTCATGATGCGACGTTAAGCATGAACAGCGTATTTTTCCTGGTGCTGCGGCGCATGAGGGCGCCGCTGATCGCGTTGATTGTCTTCTATGCGATTGCGGTGCTGGGATTGACCCTCGTGCCCGGTGTTACGGCGGAGGGCAAGCCGGGTCCGCCTTTAAGCTTTTTTCATGCCTTTTACTTCATCAGCTATACGGCGACGACCATCGGGTTCGGCGAGATTCCCACAGCGTTCTCCGACGCGCAGCGGATGTGGGTCACCGCCTGCATTTACATCACGGTCATTGCCTGGACCTACGCAATCCTCACTCTGCTGTCGCTGCTGCAGGACAAGGCGTTTCAGCACACGCTGGTCGCATCCCGTTTCGCCCGGCGCGTGACGCGAATACAGGCGCCGTTCTATCTTGTTTGCGGCTGTGGCGAAACCGGCAGCCTGATCTGCCGCGCGCTCGACCTCATGGGACATGACTTTGTCATCCTGGAAAAAGACGAGAAGCGGGTCGAAGAACTG
Source organism: Herminiimonas sp. (assembly GCA_028292315.1). Classification (GTDB taxonomy): domain Bacteria; phylum Pseudomonadota; class Gammaproteobacteria; order Burkholderiales; family Burkholderiaceae_D; genus JAQGMO01. The sequence goes on from JAQGMO010000235.1 coordinate 6,015, forward strand.
GACCTGGAAGACTTCAAAACCAATGACCCGACGCTGGCGGCGGACGCCAGCGTGTCTGCCAATCTGCTGATGGCGGGTTTGCTCCATCCACAATGCCGCGGCGCGCTGGCGGTAACCAATGACGAAGAGGGAAATCTCGCCATCGCAATCAATGTCCGTCTGCTCAATCCGTCGCTGCCGGTACTGGCCCGCGTTCGCAGTCCATTGGTTGCCGCGAATATGGCGGCCTTCGGTACGCACCATATCGTCAATGCCTACGAGCGGTTTGCTGAATACCTTGCACTTGCAGTGTCTTCCCCGGAACGCTTCCGCCTGATCGAAATACTCACCGGTCTGCCGGGAAGCGATTTGCCCAAGGTGCACCGTCCCCCGCGGGGGCACTGGATTGTCTGCGGCTATGGACATTTCGGACAGGCTATTGCGCGCTACCTGGCGTTACCCGGCATTGAAATTACAGTCGTCGACCCGGATGGCGACGGCCCCGACGAGGGACGGGTCGTGCGCGGAACGGGAACCGAGGCCAGCATACTCGAACAGGCCGGCATCATGCAGGCGAGCGGTATCGTGGCTGGCAGTGGCAATGACATCAATAACCTGTCCATCGCCATGATGGCCAAGAAGCTGAATCCGGATATCTTTGTGGTGGCGCGGCAGAACCAGGCCGCCAACGATATGCTGTTCGATACTTTTCGAGCCGATTTCAGCATGGTGCACACGCGCATCGTGGCGCAGGAATGCATTTCGATTATCACCACGCCGCTCCTGGCCCGTTTTCTCGGAGCCGTGCGGCAAGCCGATGAAAGCTGGTGTAATCAGCTCGCGGCCAGCCTGGAAAAAGTCTGTGAAGGCCTTGTACCGGAAATCTGGGATGTCCGGATAGAAAATGACACCGCGCCGGCGATATACAAGGCGTTGATCGACAACCGGCCTCTCAGTGTCAGCCAGCTGATGCGTGACAGTGCGGATCGTGAAGCGGTATTGCCAGCCGTGGTCCTGATGGTTGAACGGCAGAGACAGTTGTTTATGCTTCCAGGCGACGATTTCATGTTGAAGGCGGGCGATGCACTTTTATTGGCGGGCCGGCACGTCGCGCGCGCCATTGTAAATCTGACGGTGCAGAATGCGAACGCCCTGGACTACATTATTACAGGCGAGGACAGGCGTGGGGGCTGGTTATGGCAGGCCTTGTTTCGCAATGCTAAAGACGTCAGGAAGCGAATCGCCGATTCAAAATCCGCCGAATAAACGGTCGGGAGCCACGCCGGTTTCGGCTCGGTAAGTTTCAAGGCACTTGACACGATCTGTCAGCGCATCGAGCGGAATGGCCGCCAGCCCTTGTGTATCCAGAAGGCACTGCATTCCTTCAATCTTAAAAACCGGGATCAAATCGCTCCTGACCGCTAATGCGGCGCCATTTCAATCCGGTTGCGCCCACTTCCCTTGGCACGGTAAAGCGCCATGTCGCTGCGGGTCAACGCTGCTTTAACGTTCGTATCGTTGGCCTGCATGAGCGCTATGCCGATACTCACCGTCACCGCGATTGTTATATCACCCTCGACAAGCGGGGTTTCAGCAATCTGTTTTTGGACGCGTTTAGCGAAGATGGCCGCTTCAGCCATTCCCGCGCCGGGCAGGACAACCGCAAATTCTTCGCCGCCGACACGGCCCCCGGTATCGTTCCTGCGCAGTTCGTTACCCAGTATGGATGCGAAATGCCTCAGCACCAGGTCGCCGATGGCATGGCCGTAACGGTCATTTACCATCTTGAAATGATCAAGGTCGCACATCAAAACTGCAGTTTGCATACCGGGGGCGCGCTGCAGCCGAGCCAGTTCTTCCCGCATTCGTGCCATGAAATGGCGCCGGTTGGGTAACTGCGTCAGAAAATCGATTGTCGCGAATTCCTGCAATTCGATCTCTACCCGCTTGCGTTCGGTAATATCGGTGATAAAACCATGCCAAAGCGTGCCGCCGTCCTGTGACCGGCGAGGCCGCGCGTCGCCACGCCGCCAACGCAAACCTTGCCGGGGTAATATGACGCGGTATTCGAAATGCCAGGGAGTCAGGCTGGCGGCGGACGCGTCGAGCGTAGCGCGGTAATCCGCAAGATCATCGGGATGAATGCGTTCATGAATCAGTGAGAAATCCTCTGCGACCTGGGCCGGCGTGAGTTCGTAAATATCGCAGATCCCCTCGCTGACATAGGAGAAAAATTCCGCTCCATCCGGTAACAGCCGATGCTGGTACACGAGACCGGGAATTTCATTGGTCAGGGAGGTGATCAGGTCAACGCTCTGCTGCAGATTTTCGGATAAGGTTCGCATGGACGTTATGTCGGTCGTCGTGCCTATCATGCGTAGCGGGTTGCCGTCCATGTCGCGGCTTACCACCTTGCCGCGGCTCGATATCCATTTATAGCTGCCGTCCTTGCAGCGGATTCTGTGTTCCACCGCATAGCTTTCCGTCTTTTGATCAAAATGCGCCTGCATCGCCTCCTTGACAAAAGGGAGGTCATCCGCATGCAAACGCGTGTAACTGTCTCCAATCCAGTTGGAGAGTTCCGATTCCGTGTAGCCGAGAATCGCTTTCCACCCCTTTGAATAATGGATTTCACCCGTGACAACATCCCGGTCCCAGATTCCGGTGCCGCTGCCCTCGATTGCCAGCGCCATTCTCGTTTCGCTCTCGCGCAGTGATGCCACAACGTTTTCTATCCGTACTTCGGCGATACTGCGCTCAATGGCGATCGAAGCCAAAGCAGTGACATCGGCAATGGCATGTCGATGCCCGTCGCCGGCCCGGTCAGGTTCGCGGGAATACGCAATGAAAATGCCTAGCAGACTGTCGGCGGCGGACCGGATCGGGGTCGCCAGACAGGTGTACAGCCCGTGTCGCAGCGCCAGGTCGCGAAAGCCCGGCCAGAACTTGCTTGACTCGATATTGGCCGGATCAATGTGACCCGCGGTAACTGATACAGGTTGATGTAGCCAGGCGCCGGCATCAATCGCAAGTTCATCAATTTCGGCAATGTAGTTTCGATGCAGGCTGGGCGCCGCGCCCAGATGCAAGCGATTGCCATCTTCTGCCAGTAACAGAATGGCGCCGAGTATTTCCGGATATTGCCCCTCAATGCCGTTTACGATGCAACTCAGCGTCTCGGCAAGCGGAGCGTTCCGTGCAATGTGCGCTAGCGTCAGATTGTTTGCTGCCAGCATGCTCCGATACAGGTCCAATTCCCTGCTATTGGGTGAAATGTTTATGGACATTATGTGCTTAACATCGTTTTATGTCGGCGTAATATAGTAACAGGATGTCAGGCGATTCCCGTATTTCCACGCCGCTCGTCCGTTAGCCGGGCGAGGGAATGCCGGGAAACCTGTTTTTGGTGTTCCCGGAGGCAAATGGAGGTAAGGGAGGTATGTCGGGCCAGCGTCGATCAGGTCATTCCAAACCGCTTCATCATCTTCGCTGTCACCCGCTGCGTCAGCGAAAAATAATCGGCCCACGGATCCTTCTTCAGGTGATCCAGCCGCTCTCGCAGATTTTCCACGTTGAAACTATCCGACCGAATTGCGTCGCCGAGTTCTTCCCATGCAAGCGGGGTGGAAACCGGCGCCCCGGGTTTGGCGCGTGTCGAGTAGGCCGCTACCGCCGTGGCTTCCGTAGCATTTCGCAAGTAGTCGATGAAAATTTTTCCAGTTCGCTTGGACTTTGACATGGTCGCCGTAAACCGGTCCGGCAGCATTTTTTCGAGGTGTTCCGCGATCGCGCGCGAAAATGACTTGATTTCATCCCACGGCCGTTCCGGCTTGATCGGAATTACCACGTGCAAGCCCTTGCCGCCGGTTGTCTTGACGAAGCTGGTCAGTCCGACCTCGTCCAGCATCCCCTTTATCAGTTGCGCGGCCTCTACCACGCTTATCCATGGCAAGTCGGGAGCCGGGTCAAGGTCGAATATGATGCGGTCCGGGTTCTCGAGATGACCTTTGCGGGCGCCCCAGGTATGCAGTTCGAGCACACCCATTTGCACCATGCTCACCAGCGCCTGGAGTGAATTCGCTGTCATGTAAGTAGCGCTGCCGCCGCCGCTCGGAACTTGAATTTTTTCAATTTCGCTGTCAGTGGTTTCATTCGCGTGCTTTTGGAAAAAGCAGTGATGCCCGCCGCCGTTCGGGCATCTCACCAGGGTGAGCGGCCGGCCGGCAAGGTGCGGCAACACCCAGTCGGCGATGCTTTCATAATATTGCGCCAGCTTCAGCTTGGTTGTTCCGGTATCGGAGAATAATACGCGGGCCGGGTGAGTGAGCCTTACGCCGGCGACCGTCGCCTCTTTCGGATCGGCGCGCCGGCCGGCGGCATGCGTTTGATCCGGTTGGTTCGCGCCGGAGCGCCGCGCCGATACAGCGGATTTAGCGGATGCAGCGGATGCGGCCGGTGCCGGTTCAAGCGGATCAGTGGCCGCAGCCTGCTCGACCGGGACCGGCCGCTCCCGCCGGATCTCATGCGCAGGCTTGTCACTGCGCAGGCCGACAAAAGAGGCATGCCTGATAATGCCGCCATCGGTCCACTGCGCAAACTTCACTTCGGCGATCAGCTTCGGTTTCAGCCAGTGCAGCGCCGGCGCGCCGACGCGCGGGGGCGCCTTGACGAATGGCGAACTTTTGATGGAAAGCTTCGAGAAATCCTTCGACAGGGACTGCAGCGTTTCGTCGCCAAACCCGGTGCCGACCCGGCCGACATAATGCAACTGTCCCTCATCATCGTACACACCGAGCAGCAGGGCGCCGAACTTTTCCCGGCTGCCGGCCGGATCGGTATACCCGCCGATCACGAATTCCTGACGCATCTGGCATTTCACCTTGAGCCAGCTGCCGCTGCGGGTCGATTCATAGGGCGCCCCGGCATGCTTGGCAATAATGCCTTCAAGTCCGTGCATGCACGCATGTGAATAGACTTCGGCGGCATTGCCGGTGACATGGTCGCTGAAAAGTATGGGCCCCTCGGGGTCGGTTTTGGCCAGCAGCGACTTCAGCAATTCCTTGCGCTCGACCAGCGGTGCCTGCCGCAGGTCGTAGCCATTAAGATAGAGCAGGTCAAACACATAATAAACCAGGCGGCCCGGCGTATTCTTGCGGGCGATATTTTGCAACGACTGGAAATTGACGCGTCCATTTTCATCGAGCGCAACGATTTCGCCATCGAACCAGGCTTGCGCCGCCGGCAATTGCGCCGCCGCCTCCGCCACCATTTTCCATTTCTGGGTCCAGTCGTTGGCGGTACGGGTGAACAATGTGGCGGCGCCGTTTTCGAGCCGGCACACTGCGCGATAACCGTCGAATTTCAATTCCGCCAGCCAGTCATCGCCTTCAGGCGCACGGTCGGTCAGCGTTGCCAATTGCGGCTTGATCATTTCCGGCATGGCGCTTTCGATCGCGCCGCCAGTTTTCGCGCTGGGGGCGGCGCCCTTGCCGGTGTTCTTTCGGGTTGACGAGCGGGACTTCGGGCCCGATGATTCGGCCGTGGCGCTTTCCACATCCGCCGCCGCATTCTTCGCCGCCGCTTTTTTCGGTGCCGCTTTTTTTGCCGGTGCCTTTCCTGCCGATGCCTTTCCTGCCCCCGGCACAAGTACGCTATCCGGCTGCAAGGACGTGATATCAGCGTCGCTGCCCGATCTGGCCGCGCTATCCTTTTCCTTGATCAGAAGCCAGTTTTCCTTTTCCGCTTTCGGCGGCCCCATGCGCACCAGAGCCCAGCGGCCTGCCAGCTTGTCGCCTTCCAGTTCAAACTTGAGCTGGCCTTTACGGTATCCCTCGGCCGGATCGCCGTCGGGCAACCAGGTTCCCCGGTCCCATACCAGCACCGTGCCGGCGCCATACTGATGTGCTGGAATTTCGCCTTCGAACAGGCCATATTCGAGC
>JAQGMO010000113.1 GCA_028292315.1 Herminiimonas sp.
CACCGAGAGCGACCAAGTATGCAACAGCGGGAATTCTTCAGTGCGTTGTCCGAAATACCCCCAGCTAAGCATCGAAAAAAATACATTGGCCGCAAATCCCCATGAAGCGGCCAGCGAGGTCGTGTAAAAAATATAGTCGTTCGGAATCAATAGGAAAGTGGAAATGACCAGGGTCGCCAGCGCGACCACGATATAGGCCGGCAGAATACGCTTGATGCGCCGCGTATAGAAGTCGAGGAAGCGGAAACTGCCTTGCTCAAGCCCCTTGTAAATCAGGCCGGTGATCAGAAATCCGGAAACGACAAAGAATACATCGACGCCGGCAAAGCCTCCAGGCAATATCTTGGGATTTGCATGAAAGGCGATGACTGCCAGGACGGCAATCGCACGCAGACCATCTACATCGGGCCGGTACGCGGGGTGGGAGTTTGGTAGCATCGAGATCAGGAATATTAATGGTGTACATAATTTTCCTGGACCTATGGCAAACAGTGTTGATATCTAACAACTGAGCACGGTTCGCGGCTCTGCTATGTCATGCTTTACGATCGATTTATTGATGCTTCCCGGGTGGATGAACCGAGAAGCATCAGTCCGCTATGCAACTGCTACCTGCCGGTTAAAAAATCGGTCGGTTTCAACTTTTTCGTTTGATCAGTTGCTGGCGCTGTTTGTCAAGTTGGAAGTCGGTTCCTGACCTTCTATCAACGATAAAAGCTGGATGAGAAAGTAATTTAATTTTTTTTCGTCATCGCTAGTAAAAAGATTTTGATTTGCGTTTAGCCCCGCTACGGCGCCCTTGAATTTTTCCACGTCTTGTGGAGTAAGCTGCGCCTCCTTGATAGCATGCTCAAAAATTCCCGCAAGCTCGGAACGACTATGAGAAGACAGGTCACCTACATTCATTAGTACTCGTAATACTGTTGTGCCACAACGTTGGGGAAGCCTGATTTTCAATGTTTGCGGAAGGTCTCTCCAAACCTGGGCAAGATTGATATTGACTTCGACCGGTTTTTCATCGCGTTCGATTGCCCGGATCCGGCTCGGTTGGCGCCGGGCGCCTCGCTCGAGAGCGTCGACATTTATTTTTGGCAAGACACGTGTCTTGGTTTTCTCGGATTGCGGCGTATCCGGGCGTACCCTTGCCGGCACGTCTGTTTGCATCGACTTCATGCGCCTGTGTTTTCCGTTCGGCGTGTCACGATGGTTAGATTTCTCACGCTCTTGAGTAGCATCGGTACTGGATTCAGGGCGCGGCGGGACTTTGTCGTCCATGCTAATCAGATCGACGGGTTCTTGCGCTGGTTTTACTGCGGATCTTGGTGACACGACAGTTAAAAGTTCGCCTGTGTCCGACCTGCTCAAACTCTGGGGCGTGATGCTCTGATCATTGATCGCAGGTCGCTTGGGCGTGCGACGGGGCGTTGAAGCATGGGTGTTGGTGTTGGCAGTGCGCTTCGGCGTCGCTGGTTCGTCTTTCAACGCCGAAGAATCCGGCATGGACAGACCTTTTTCGCGCCGTCTTGCTTTGTGTGAAGATCGGGAGTGCTTGGACTTTTGGCGCGATTTCGGCGTCATGACCGGTCGTGAACTTTGCGGCGTCAGGGCAGAAAGCAAAGTAAGCTGGTGAGCGGATGCGATAGTGTTTATTAGTGCGGGAAGCAGCTTCTCGTCTATATCTTCGTGATCAAGCAATGCCACTATTGTGCTCGCCGCTCTTAACAGGTGTGATATGGCCGAAGGAAAACCGAGCGGGCGTAAAATTTCCGCATGGACAATAAAAGTGTCTACTGCTTTTAACAGGAATAATTTTTCTGTATCGGTCAATTTTCCGACAGCTGTGACTAATGCATTGTTTACCGCTTCCGGCACTGTTTCACTGTCGAACCCGGACGGTAGCAGGGACAGGACTTTCCTCACTGCATAGAAACAGTTCGAAGTGAGGTGCTTCGTCAACGTGATTTGCGAGTCTTCCCATGCGCGGCTGTAAGCGTTTCGGGACTTCAGGCGCACTGTTTCCGCCTCGTATAGAGGCTTTATCGTCCCAAGCAGTTCTTCGACAGTTAACTCTTCGGGATTATCATGCCGGGTTGCGTACTTGACCCGCTGTACTTCTGCCTTGTCGCGTGGAAGTCCGGTGCCATTTGCAAGCGCCATGCGGATCGCATTGTGAAGATTTAAACGGGCGGTTGGATCGGAGGATTTCGGTTTGGCCTGTATCACCGGAATAGAGTTCTTGTACTCTGCGTACGGGAACGAGTCCGCAGGCGCGTTCTGCAGAGTACGATATATTTCTGTTATAGACGTGTGCGTGCCTACCAGTAAGGTAGGTGCCTTACTTTTATTCCCACTTGCCGTTGAGTGCATAATATCCTTTGAACATGATTGAAGGGTGTATGCCAGAGCCTGTCCGGATTGGAACAGCGCTGCGCAGCGGTCCGGCGGGAGCGGTCGAGGCGGGTGGCATCATGTTCGGAAGCTACGGGCCGGGACCGCACCCTGTCCGGACAGCTTCTAAGTAACGGCAATGTAAATCCGGTTCCCGGTCACTAGCAAAAAGATGGAGGGGAACGGCGTTGTCAGAAGTGGCGTGCTGCAAGCTGCCTGTTGTCCAGCCTGTTGTCAGGAGGCACCGCTGCCGCCACATGTTCGAGGAAGCGATTCATCTTGTTCCAGGCCTGTAATTCATCGATATCTCTTGAATGGCCCCATAAATGAAATGTGCCCTGATGTTCGCACGCATAGTCGAACAGCGCATGCAGGCGTGCTTCCCAGTCATCATGTCTTACCGCCAGTCGCAAACCCTCATGACGCCTGCCCCAATGTCCGGCCCGTGCAAAGTTTCTCAGATACACAAATCGGTCATGCGGATAAAACTGGAAGGTGGTCGGCATTTCGAACGGATTGTCGCCGGCTTCGAAACACAGGTTCATGGTCGTGCGCGCATAGCGGAATCCGGCTGAGCGGACCATATCGGAATCGCGCCGCCGGTATTTTCCTCCGGGATAACAAAAGCCCGAGACTTCTTTGCCCAGCAATTCCTGAAGTCGCTTTTTGCCTTCCGTTATTTGATAGTGTGATTCAGAAATATCTACAGATTTCAGAAAGCAATGGTCGTAGGTATGCGAACCGATTTCAAAGCGCGTACCCAGTTCGCGGATTTGCGGTTCGGACATGACCGCGAACCCTTCCCGGTTTTTAATTGGAATATAGAATGTTGCGTTAAGCCCATGCTTGTCGAGCAGGGCCGCCATTTTCAAGTCCGAAGGATGACCATCGTCGAACGAACAGGTAAAAACTACTGCCATTGATATCCTCTTGAATGATTTGTCCTGTCGAATCAACCCTGGGGCGACCGTCCGGTAACCGACAAGCAGCGCACAATGCCGCCGACGATGCGGTCCGCCATGTTCTCGATGGTGTAGCGCGGGGCGCTTTTCAATGCGCCGTCCTGCAGGCTGGCCAGCGTGTCCGGTCGCGACAATACGTCCACTACCGACTGCGCATAGGCGTCGATGCTGTCCGCGGTCATGATGCCGTTGGTGCCTGACTCAAGATAACTGATCTCGGGCGAATGGAAATCATAATCGGTGGTGAACAGGGGCGTGCCGCTGGCGAAGGAGTCAAGAATGCCGAGGCCGACCAACCCCGGGTTCAGCATGATATCGGCCAGCACCAGCACTTCGGCTTTCCGCCCAGGCTGCAACGGTCCGAGATAATGAATCCATGGCAAGCGCCGGGCCGCCGCTTCGATCATTTTCTGTTCGCTGCCGTCGCCTGCCACCAGTAGACGGAAAGCGGGGATTTGCTGCTGTATCCTGGCGGCGGCGTCCAGCAGAAAGCCAATCCGCTTTTCCTTGTCGAGCGAACCAAGATACAGACCGACCGGGCCGTCACCGAGTCCGAGTTCATCGCGCAGGCGGCGGCAGTCCTGCGGCCTTACCTGGTCGCACAATTGCTTCATCTTGAGAGTATCGGCCGCGTTCTCGATGACGGTGGTACGCTCGCTCGGGAAGCCGGTTTCGGTGACCACGTCGGCGCTGGTCCTGGTTGAGGCGAACCACCAGTCAACCTTGTTGACGGTCCAGCGCTTGAAGCGCTCTTTCAATCCTGCCGGCTGGTCCGACTGCGGGTTGTGGCCATGGCCCCAGAACGCCAGCCGCCGTGGGCGGCCGAATGACAGCAGCCACAGATTGTAAAGAAGCTTGTTTTCATGCATGACCACGACCAGGTCCGCTTCGCGCGCATAATGGCCAAATGGTTGCCAGCATACCCGGTCACCCAGCATGTACCGGGTCGGGATCGGCCGCGCCCATTCGAGCGGCGCCTCGTTTTTCTTCATGGCCTCGGCCCGCGTGCCCTTGCCGACCAGCAGTTGCAATTCTATCCCTTCGTTTTTCAGCATGCTGCGCAGGCGATTGTAAAACTCGGTCCGGTACGGAAGCAGCCGCCGTTCCACGATCACGACCCGACGGGTCTTGTCGCGCGGCGGCTTGCCGCCTTTCGAGTTATGGGCGGCGAGGGCGGCGTTGCACGCGTCGAGCAGGCCGGTGGCGGCATTGTCGAAGGTATATTCGCTGACCAGTTCCTGGCTTCGTCCGGAAAACCGGTCCCACAAGTCAGGCCGGGTCAGCAGCTCGATCGAGCGCTGCGCCCATAGGGCGACGTCGATGTCGCACACAAATCCATTCTCGCCGTCGCGCACCAGTTCGCCGATCACGCCGGCATGCGGCGATACGATGACAGGCAGGCCGGCGGCGCATGCTTCGTTCGCCACCACGCCCCAGACGTCGGCCAGCGTCGGAAACAGGAATATCCGCGCCGACCGGTAAAGTCCCGGCAATTCCTGTTGCGCGGCAAAGCCGTGAAACTCGGTGCTTACCAGATCCGACAACTTGTCCGCCGCATCGCGCAGCTGCTGTTCCATGCTGCCCGATCCGACGATCAGCATGCTGGTCCGGCGCTGCAGCCTGCGCGCCACTTCGGCAGCCACGTCAAGCGCGAACAGCGGGCTTTTGCCTGGCTCGATACGGCCGCAAAAGATGAAGTCAAAACGTTTTTCCTGGGGCATGTCCGGCGCGATAAAAGCATCGTTGTCGACGCACAGGCATGAGTGGAAACAACGTTCCAGGGGAATGCCATAGCTTTGATACAAGCGGTCGCCGCCCACACTGGCGGACACGAACGCGCTCGAACGCGCATATACGATACGGCGTACCGCCCGATGCACGCCGCTTAATGCCTGCTCCGAAATATTCGTGCCATCGGTCATCGGTATATGCGGCAGGCCCTTGGCGGCGGCATAGGCGAACGCATATAGATGGGTCGGATTGAAGCCGTCGGTCACGATCACATCCGGCGCAAGCTTCCTGAGGCTGGCGAACACTTCGAAGTTGTTATGGATGTAACGGTCTTTCACCGCGATGAAGCGTTCGCGCAGGAATGAGTGCGGGAAGTCCATGGGCGGGAGGTCCCATAGCCGGTTCGGTTCGCGCCGCGAACAAAAAATCACATGCAGGTCGACGCCCGGCATCCGTGCCAGTCTTTGAAAGATCGGTACGCGGTAAGGCGGCGGCGTGTTGGCGACAATTGCGAGTCTTAGCATTGGTTGATCTCACTGATAGGCCGAAGCAGGGGAATTCGGCGGGCCAGGCGCTCGCAGCATTCACCCATGATTCAACCGATTACATTTTCTTCCAGTCTAGCGAAAGTCTGTCAGGATGCTTTGCGGATAGACATACTTTGCGTGGGTTCGACCCGCGCCGGCGTTTTAGCGTCCTGTTTCATAAACTCAACGAATTAACGAAACAGGAGAGCGCCCGGCCATTATTGATGCCGGCGCCCCCATCCAAGCAGCCCGTCGAGACGGCCCAGCATTACGGCGCAACCATGCGCCAGATCGGCGCCGAACGCGCCTTTCAGCAGCGGCCGTATAACCGGCGCCGCCAGACCGCGTGCGATCACCCAGAACGGCAGTCCGTGTTTTGCATACAGCGCGCCGGTGCCGCGGGCCCGGCTGCGGGCCGCGCGGCGCGCCTGGCGGTCGGCATTCGGCCTGGCCGGGCCGACCGCGTGGTGCACCAGCGCCGATGGCTCATAAGCCAGCGCGGCGCCGCTGCGCAGCGCACGCAGGACCAGGTCATGCTCCTCGCCGGCGCCGAACCACTGCCCGACGCCGAGGCGGGCGTCGAAGCCGCCGATCGAATCGAACAGCCGGCGCTGAATGAACAGGGTGATCGAGCTGACCGCAACGTCGCGGAACCGGCATGAGCGATCCCAGCTCAACGCGGGCGCCACGACTTCGGGTTCTCCCTGTTCGATCCAGCGGATGATCACGCCTTGCGGCGCATCGGGCCGTGCGAGCCGGTCGGCGAGCCGCTCCAGCACATCCGGTTCGTACCAGCAATCGTCATCGGGAAAGCCGAGCCAGGCGCCCGATGATGCTTCAATGCCTGCGTTGCGCGCCGCCGCCAGATTGGGCGGATGGTGCTTGAGGTGTTTGACGGCCAGGCCGAGATTTCTGGCGACCTCGACCGGCGCCAGAAGGCGGTCGTCGGCATTCTGGTCGACCACGATGACTTCGAAGTCGGTCCAGGTTTGTGCCGCCAGCGAAGTGAACAGCCGGTTCAGTTCCGTGGTGCGGCCGACCGTGGCCAGGATAAGCGAGATGGCGGCCATGTTATTTTCCCGCTGCGGCATGAATGGCGCGCTGGCGCCGTACGTGATAACGCGCATAGTGCATCAGCTTTGCCAGTCGTCGGTTGCCGACATGCGCCATGCGCACCTGAAAATCTTCTTCCATCGCGGCGATCCGTTCGCGCGTGGAGAGGCTGCCTTCATGTTCGCGGAATGCCGTGAGCGACTCGTCCAGTTGCACCGGTTCCGACAGCTCGGCAAGTTTCAGCCAGAGATCGTAGTCCATCGCATACTTGAGGTTGACGTCGAAGCCGCCCGCGCGAAGCATCAGGTCGCGCCGCACGAAAGTGGCCGGATGCGCGATGAAATTGCCGCGCAACAGGCGTTCGGCGGAGAAGCGCGGCGCCTCCCAGTTTTCCGGCAGCAGGCGGCCGCCGATATCACGCAGCATGCGGCCGAATAGCCAGCCTTGCCGGCCTGGCTCGAGGTGGCGGGCGACGGTCGACAGGACGTCCGGCCGCAGGTAATAATCGTCGGAGTGCAGGTGTGCGACGATTTCACCGGTGGCGGCCGCAATGCCCGCATTCATTGCGCGGCTGATGCCGCCGCGTACGTTCTCGATCAGCTTGTACGGGCGTGTCAACGCCCGTATCCGTTCCAGCGTGCCATCGGTTGATCCGCCGTCCACGAAAATATATTCAATATGCGGATAGTCTTGCGCCAGCACCGATCGGATGGACGCTTCGAGATAGGGTTCGCTGTTCCAGGTGCAAGTGATGATCGAAAATCCAAGGGGCATAGGGCGTAACCTGTCAATCTCAATGTCAATGGGAATGGGCCGCGGCCGGGCCCGGTGGCAAACGATATATTTCAAGCAGCCGCTGGGCAGCCCGCTCGGCTCCGCCGGCGCCGTCGGCTCGCATGTCGTAGTCGGGGCGCGGCACGAATGCAGCCAGGTCGCGCACCAGGGACGGCAAGTCCGGGTGCAGGCGCAGCTGTTCCGGCGCCGCGGCGTAGATCGCAAGTTCCGGCGTGCCGCCGCGCGCCAGCGCAAAGGTCGGCTTGCCCAGCATGAGCGCTTCGAGAATCGTGGTGCCGCATGGCTCTTCCCATACCGACGGCACCACGATGGCATTCGCCGCGGCTGCCAGTTCCAGCGTCTTTTCCATGCTGCACCAGCCGAGGAACCGGATCTGCGCGTTTTCGAATTCATTTCGCAGCCGTTCTTCATCGGCGCCATCACCGGCAATGCTGATGCGCATGTTGGACGGCATGATGCCCGCCACTTCGCGCAGGAATGGCTCGATGCCCTTGGCCGGGTACAGCTTGGCCGCGACGAACACCTGGAACAGGCCGGGCCTGGCTGCGGAGGAGGCGGCCGGAGCGGCGGACGTGGCCGATGCGGCCGCTGTCGCCGCTGTCGCATTACGGGCGCGCCGTATGCTGTTCAGGTCAACGAAGTTATGTACGGTGGCGCCCCACGGTCCCGGTCCCATCGCGCGGGCAAAGTTCCGTTGCACCATGTCCGAGACGAATACCGTCTTGTGACGGCGGAAGGCATCGGCCACTTCGGCGCGGTAGCGTTTCACCGCGATCGAGGAGACCGCCGTCTGCAATGCATTCGGCTGCGCGGTACGGCAGCGCGCGCAATCGGATGGGTCGACCGAAGAGCAGATCTCGCCGTCGCGGAAGCGCGTGTTGATCAGGCAGTCTCCACCCTGGTCATGCCGGGTTTGGACAAAGTTGACGTATTCGGGGATATAACGCGCGACATTCGGCACATGGCCATGGTAATGAATGACGTCATAGCGCGGCGCAAACCGCAGGATGATGCGGGCGAAGCGGCGCGCGATCCAGGTCCGCCGCGGCGGCAGGTAAAGACCGAGCGGGATCTCTTTCCAGCCCGCGATATGGCCGTCCAGTTCGCCGAAAAACCGGCCGCCGAATTTGCCTTCTTCTCCGGCCGCTTCGATCGGATGCTGGCTGCCGCCGAGGATATCGACCCGGTGCCCGGCCCGCACCAGTGCGCGCGCCAGGGTCAGGGCATGCTTGGCCAGGCCGCCCATGCTCGGGTAAGGGATATCTTCGCTGACGATAAGAATGCGCATGATTCCAGGCCTCACGAACGAAGACGGCGCGCCACCGCCATCAGCGCGGCCCGCTCATCGACGCTGGCGATGAATGCGATGCCGGCCAAAACCAGCGTCAGCACGGCCATCGACACGATCGCAAGCGTTCCGATAATGCCCGACGGGAACAGCCATTTGAGCGGAAACAGTACGCCGTAAATCACCAGGCCGACCGTCAGGCTGCGTCCCAGTCCTTCCCGCACCACCTCGCGCAGTGAAATCGGCACGCTGCGGCCATGCACATACCAGAGGAATGCGCCGCCCAGCAGCAGTGAGGCAAGCAGGTGTCCGATGGCGGCGCCGACGATGCCGCCGGTCAGCACGCCGACATAGACCATGCCGACTCCGATCACGCCGCGCGCCAGCGCGAAGCGGCCGGTGATGCGCGGATGGCCGAGCGCATCATTGACCAGCGATGGAATGTTGGTCAGCGAATCGGCCAGCAGGGCGATGGTCATGATTACCATGACCGGGTATCCCTGTGCGACGAATTCCTCACCGACCCAGCGCCGCAGGAACTCTTCGCCGGCCAGCACAATTACGCCGAGCGCGACCAGGTTGATGTAAGTGATATGGCGCATCGCGCCGAGATAGATATTGCGCAGCTCGTCGATCCGGTCAAGCGCGGCCAGCGCCGATGCGCGTGGATAGATGACGCTTGAAAGCCGGTAGGTCAGGCCCAGGATGCGGCTGGCCAGGGTGACCGGAACCGTATAGAACGCCAGTGCGACCGGCCCGGCCATTGCGCCGATGATCAGCTTGTCGCCGTGCTGGTGCAGGGTCGACGCCAGCTTGCTCAAATAGGCATATGCGCTGAACGAGGTGAGGGCGCCTCGGACCTGCCGGCGCGGCCAGCGGAAAGCAAGGCCGAGTTCGAGGCCCCGAATCAGCCAGACAAGGAACAGCACGTTGATGGCGGACACGCCGACGCGGACCGCGGTGACGCCGACAATGCCGCCGCCGGCGAGCGCCGCCCCGACCGACGCGAGATTGACGAACACGCCGAAGAATGCCTCGCTTTGCGCCGAGCGGTCATAGCGCTGCAGCGCCTGCGGCACCCCGAGCAGATAGTTTTGCGCCTGGGTCAGCGCAAATCCGAGGGCGCCGATCTGGAATGCGGTGATGGTGGCTTCACGCAGGTCGGACGATACTTCAAAGAAGCGTCCGACCAGCCAGGCCGAAGAAAAATAGATGCCGGCGGCCCCGACCAGTCCCAGCAATCCGTAGAACATGGCGCCAAACCAGAAGGTTTCGGCGAACCGCTCGCGATCGCCGGAGGCATGATTCTCGGCCAGGTACTTGATTGCGCCTGCGCTCAGATTAATATCCAGCACCGCGAAGTAACCGATCACGGAGCCGATCAGGGTAACGATGCCGAAGCCTTCCACCCCAAGCGCGCCGATCAGCAGCGGCACCGTCGCCAGCGCCGCAATGGCGGGTATTGCCGATCCGCTGACGTTCCAGAGAGAGTTACGCAACAACATAAGTTCGCACTCTGTATTTTTCCAGGCTTACCGCGACAAAGGGCATGGCCAAAGTCAGGCCGATGAGCAGCATTGAACGGAACTCGATGATCGGGGTGCCGATCAGCAGGGTCGGGACCCAGAACAGGAAGCCCGCAAAACCGGCATCGGCGATCAGCCTTGCATTGCCGTTCAGGTACTTGCGATGCCTGAAGTAATACGATGTGTAAGCAACCAGCAGCAGGCAGAACAGGAGCAGGCCGACCAGCCCCGCTTTCAGAATGATATGGCCGAATCCGCTGTGCACGAAATCGAACTTTCCGAAATGGTAGCCGAGCAGTTCCTGGTCGCCGCTGAAGGTGCCCCACGAGCCGAGTCCGAACAGCCAGTTGTCGCCTAAGCTTTTGGCAGCCGCAAACAATTCATAGAAGCGGTTGTCGTTCAGATTCTTTTCCGGCGCAATATCGTAAATGAGAGAGGACAGGATGCCGCCGGTGTTATCGCCGATATTGAATTGCAGGCGCTGCTGGAAAAACACCAGCGCGGTCACCCATAGCATGCCTAGCCCCAGCAGCAGGAATTTCCATTTGCTCGCCCCTGGCAGCCGGTACAGCAGCAACGCAAACATCAGCGCCAGGCCGACCAGCGAGGAACGACGGAACGAGAGCGCCACGGCGGCGATTTCAAGCACGAGGAATGCGCAGAGCATAAGGCGCTTGAGCAGCGACAGCCGTACCTCACGCGAGGTCAGCAGCCAGGCGGCGCAAAAGGCGGCCAGGCTTGCAATGAAATTATCGGCAATGTCGAAGAACAGGATCTTGATATCGAGGTTTTCGAAATTCTTGTAAGGATTGGCGCTGTCGCCGTCAAACCAGACATAGCGGATGATCCCGAACAGCGCGCGCACGGCGGCCAGCGCGATGATCGTATACAACAGATGGCGCGTGTCGCGTTCATTATGGAATGCCATTACCACCAGATACATGAAAACGAGCATGTTCAAGATATTGATGATGCCGTTATAGCCGAGTATGTCGAAAATATCGACGCCCGACATCAGGCCGAGCACCACATGTGAAAACAGCAGGAAAACAAACGCAAGGAAATATTTTCCGAGCGGCAGGTTGAGATGCGTCGAATACGGATTGGCGAGTTTGCGCACGAACGTGGCCACGCCGGCGATCAGCAGCGCCAGGTTTAGCAGGGAAAAATAAAACATGCCGACGCCGCGCGCATAAATCGTGTTTTCCGCCTGCAGCTGGCCCCAGGTCGATGATGAAAACAGAAACAGCACGACGATGAATCCGGTCGCCACCAGTTTCGGCACGCGCAGTGAAAGCCCGAAAATAATCGGTATCACCATCAGCCACATCAGGAAGATGCCAAGGGTATTAATAGGTGTCATGACAGTGTTCAATCCGGTCATTGAAATTATTTATATTCGAACAGGCGCCGGTGAAAAATCATTGATGAACTGCCTCGGCCTGCACCGTGTCCGGCATGCCTGCCGATCCCGATCCCGTGCCCGGCAGGGGCGTCGATGTCATCGGATTTTCCGCCTTGAAGTGCCGGTAGGTTGTCGCGAGTCCGTCCTTCAACCCGATCCGGGCGCGCCATCCGAGCGCCGCCAGCTTCGTGCTGTCGATCAGCTTGCGCGGGCTGCCGTCCGGTTTGCGTGGATCGAATTCAATGTTTCCCTCGTAGCCCACAGTGGCGCGGACCAGTTCGGCGACTTCACGTATTGTGATTTCTTCACCGCTGCCGACATTGATATGTGACAACATGGGAGTCGTATTGGCATCGTAAACACTGCGGCCCAGCGCCATCACATGGAGGCACGCATCCGCCATATCGTCGACATGCAGGAATTCGCGGCGCGGCGTGCCGGTACCCCAGATGACGACATGGTCGGCTGCATTCACCCTGGCTTCATGGAAACGGCGGATCAGCGCCGGCAGCACATGGCTGTTTTCCGGATGATAGTTATCGCCGGGTCCATACAGGTTGGTCGGCATCACGCTGCGATAATCCGTGCCGTATTGCCGGTTGTAACTTTCACAAAGCTTGATGCCGGCGATCTTGGCGATCGCATACGGTTCATTGGTGGGCTCGAGCAAGCCGGTCAGCAGAAATTGCTCTTCGATCGGTTGCTGCGCCATGCGCGGATAAATGCAGGACGAACCGAGAAACAGCAATTTTTTCACGCCGCTGCGGCAGGCCTGATGGATGACGTTTGCCTCCATCATCATGTTTTGATAAATGAATTCCGCCGGATAGGTATTGTTGGCGTGAATGCCGCCGACGCGCGCAGCGGCAAGATAGACTTCATCGATTTTTTCGGATTCAAAAAATTCCCGCACCTGCGCCTGCTCGGTCAGGTCGAGTTCGGCATGGGTGCGGGTGACAATATTCTGGTATCCGCGCTGGGTCAGCGCGCGGACGATGGCCGATCCGACCATGCCACGATGGCCGGCGACAAAAATGCGTTTCTGCAAATCGGTTTCAGTGTGCGGCATGATGGGTGATCTCAAAAAGTTTCATTGCAGGGATACCTTAGGTCGGGCTGCGCCGATCACTATTCATTATGCGCAAACGCGGCAAAGCCGTTGTCCCGGATCAGTGCATATTTGCGCGCCGCCTCGAGGTCGCACTGGACCATTTCCTTGACCAGTTGTTCAAAGCTGGTCGCCGGTCGCCAGCCGAGCTTGCGGTGCGCCTTGCTCGCGTCGCCGAGCAGGGTTTCCACTTCGGTGGGACGGAAGTAACGCGGATCGACGCTGACAATCGTCTGTCCCTTGCGCACGCCCTGGTGCGGTCCCGGATCGACAACGACGCCGGTTTCCTGCACGCCTTCACCATGCCACGCAAGGGTCATGCCGAGCTCGGCCGCGGCGGCATTGACGAAATCGCGAACGCTGTACTGGATGCCGGTTGCAATCACAAAATCTTCCGGTTGTTCTTGCTGCAGCATCAGCCATTGCATTTCCACATAGTCGCGCGCATGGCCCCAGTCGCGCTTGGATTCGAGGTTTCCCAGGTACAGGCAATCCTGCCGTCCGAGCGCGATGCGCGCCAGCGCCCGAGTGATTTTGCGGGTGACAAAGGTTTCGCCGCGGCGCGCCGATTCATGATTGAAGAGAATGCCGTTGCAGGCATACATGCCATAGGCTTCACGGTAATTGACGGTGATCCAGTAAGCGTACAGTTTTGCTACCGCATAGGGGCTGCGCGGATAGAACGGCGTGGTCTCGCGCTGAGGAATTTCCTGCACCTGGCCATACAGTTCCGAAGTGGATGCCTGGTAAAAGCGGGTCTTTTTTTCGAGGCCGAGGATACGGATCGCTTCAAGTATGCGTAGCGGGCCAAGCGCGTCGGAATTGGCGGTATATTCAGGTTCTTCAAACGATACCGCGACATGGCTTTGCGCGGCGAGGTTATAGATTTCATCCGGCTGCACCTGCTGGATGATGCGGATCAGCGAGGAGCTATCGGTCATGTCGCCGTGATGCAGGATAAAGCGGCGTGGATTTTCGTGCGGATCCTGGTAAAGATGGTCGATGCGGTTGGTATTGAGCAGGGAAGTGCGGCGCTTGATGCCATGCACGATATACCCTTTTTCCAGCAAGAGTTCGGACAGGTAGGCCCCGTCCTGTCCGGTGACGCCGGTAATCAGCGCCACCTTTGCATCGGGGCGGTTCATGAACTGGTCTGGTACGCGTGGTTCTTTGGTCATGGGATACATCCTCGATTATTAGTGTTGTCGGCCGGCGCAGGGAACCCGGCTTGCCTGTTTTTATTCGCTGCCTGTAAGGCAATGGTGTTATTCTGGATTTATGCATCGGAGAGGATTTGACTTGTGTCAGGTTCCGACAAGAAATATCGAAGAATCTTGCATGCTGCTGATTTGTATCGTGTTTCAATAGGTTTGCGGATGCGTGATCCATTTATGCCAATGGTCCGTCCATGTCATGAGGTATTGGTGCGAGGTTATTGCCGCGCCATTCCGGTCCGGCATCCTGCGCCGCATACCGCGGCCCTGGGGACGCCGTCAAGGCGCCTTCAGACCGCGTCAGACCCGGCCATACCTGTCTTGCAGGCGCACGATATCGTCTTCGCCAAGGTAGCCGCCGGACTGGATTTCAATCAGTTCGAGCGGGATCTTTCCCGGGTTTTCAAGAGAGTGCACCACGCCGACCGGAATGTAAGTGGACTGGTTTTCCGTCAACAGGTATTCACGATCTCCATTGGAGATTTTCGCGGTGCCGCACACCACTACCCAGTGCTCTGCGCGATGATGGTGCATTTGCAGGGATAGCTTGGCGCCTTGCTTGACTGTAATGCGCTTGACTTGAAACCGGTCGCCATTGCCGATCGAGTCATATGAACCCCATGGCCTGAAAATTTCGCGGTGCTGCGTCGCTTCGCTGCGGCGCGTCCCGGTCAGCTGATTTACCACCTTCCTGGTGTCCTGGGCGTGGGCGGCATCCATGATCAGTATCGCATCGGCAGTCTCCACGATCACCGTATTGCGCATGCCGACCGCCGTGACCAGCCGCGTCGTGCCATGCACCATGCAGTTTTCACAATCCTGCAGCAGCACATCGCCCTGGGTCGCATTGTTGGCGCTATCTTTCTCGGCCGCTTCCCACACCGATGCCCACGAGCCGATGTCGCTCCAGGACGCATCCAGCGCAATCATTGCCGCGCGATCGGTGCGCTCCATGACCGCATAATCAATCGCGTTGTCCGGGCTCGCAGCATAGGATGGGCCGTCGAGCCGGATGAAATCGAAATCCTTCTTTGCGAGGGTGACGGCATCGCGGCAGGCTTTCACGATTTCAGGCTGATAGCGCGTCAGCTCTTGCAGATAGCAGCTGGCGCGGAACAGGAACATTCCGCTGTTCCAGTAGAAATTGCCGCTTTCTACATATTCTTCGGCAGTGGCGCGGTCTGGCTTTTCCACAAACTCGAGCACCTGCTGCACCGCTTTTGAATCAGCACGCGCTGTGCGGATATAGCCATAACCGGTTTCCGCGCCGCGCGGTTTGATACCGAAGGTCACCAGGTCGCCGAGCATCGCGGCATCTTTTGCCTGTTCAATTGCATCATGCAGGGCTTGCCGGTTCTTGATGACATGGTCTGAAGGCAACACTAGCAGCAAGGGATCTTCATGCAGTTCCAATGCGTGCAGCGCGGCCGCGGCAATAGCAGGCGCGGTATTGCGCCTTGCGGGTTCCAGTATGATCGTGGCATCGGTTATGCCAATTTCACGCAATTGTTCTGCCGCAACAAAACGTGAGGATTCATTGCTCACCAGCAGCGCCGGCGCCAAGCCGGCAATACCGCGCAGGCGCAACATGGTTTGCTGGAGCAGGCTATCCTCGCCAAGCAGCCGTAAGAACTGCTTGGGATAGGTTTCGCGCGACAGTGGCCACAGGCGGGTGCCGGAACCGCCGCAGAGGATAACGGGAATGAGGGGAGGCTGGCTCATTATTGAATTGAGTAGTTGAAGGGTTGAATTACTTCAGCAAAAAAATTGAAGGACGTGATAAACGCGGCCGAACTGCGCCGTGGCCGAACTGTGGCCGAACCATGGACGAATCATGCGACGCTACGCAATTTTCCGTACCGTCTCCAATACATATCGGCACGAATCCCCGCAACCGGCATTAATGAACCTTAATAGGCATTGTTGCCGGTCCATCCCTTGAATGCCGTCCAGGCGATGATCTTGAGGTCCATCCAGAAGGACCAGTGCTGGATATAATGCAGATCGAATTGCACGCGTTTCGCCATTTTGTCCACTGTGTCTGTTTCGCCGCGGTAACCATGAACCTGGGCCCAGCCGGTGATGCCGGGTTTGACCCGGTGCCGCAGCATGTACATTTCAAGCTTGTCCTTATAGAGCTCATTGTGCTGCAAGGCATGCGGCCTTGGTCCTACCACCGACATGTCGCCCAACAGGACATTGATGAATTGCGGCAGTTCATCCAGGCTGGTACGACGCAGGAACGCGCCTATCCTGGTAATGCGCGGATCGTCCTTTGTCGCTTGCGTGACGGTGCCATGTTCTTCATGCACCTTCATGCTGCGGAATTTGTAGACGTTGAAATGTTTGCCATTCAGGCCGAGCCGCGGCTGCCGGAACAGGATCGGTCCCGGTGATGTCGCCTTGATGGCGATGGCGATTGCCACCAGCAATGGCGCAAGCAGGAGCAATGCCGCAATCGCAAATACTTTATCGAACAAATCCTTGACGATGCCGCGCATATCGCTTGCTCCCGGCTGGTTCAGTTCCACCGCGGGCAAGCCGAGGAAGTTGATGACTTTATTGCTGAGGATTTGCATGCTCATGGTGTCGGGCACCCAGCGGATATCGAGCAGGGCATTGCGCAGCATGTACTGAAGGGTCTGCAGCTGCGCCGACGCGCTCATTGGCAGCGTGATCCAGATTTCATGAACCTGATTCTGCCGCACGTATTCGTGTATCCCTTCCAGCGTATCAATGCGAACGATTGCCGGATCGATCGTCACGTCGGCATGCCCCGGGCCCGGGTAGACCGCGGTCACTTCATAGCCATACCAGTTTTGCTGCATTGCGCGCCGGTGCATTTCCTGGCCGGTATGGCCATAACCAACGATCACGACGCGCTTGCTGTTCAAGCCCTTGCCGCGCAAATAGCGCAGCATCGAATACAGCAAGGCCCTCGAGACCATGAGGAAGACCAGGCCGACGCCATACCAGTAAAACATCCAGAGACGCGACAGGTAACCGACATGATGGATCAGGAAGCTGAACAGCAAGCCGACGACCAGGACAATGGCCCATGAAGTGGCAAGCTGCGCAAACATCGCCGGCATCGAGCGACCCCTCCAGGACCCATACAGATCGAACTGGTTGAACAGTAAAAAGGCGAGTGCGCAACCGAAGTAAAGAAGTATCGTATGAACCGGAGCGGCGTCGCTCAACGGGGCGCTGAAGCGAAGCAAACTGCAAAGCTGTCCGGCCGCCCAAAGCGCGATGATATCCAGTACGCGCATTGAGAACTCTATTCGGGAAGAGTTTTTGTTTATTAAATCTTGCATAAAATATAAGCTCTCAGAATCTGCACCAATTTCTCACCGTTGCTGGACCGAGTGGCTGTTTTTTACGGTAATCGGATCGGTGTTGAGAGAATATTAATCATTAAATTTGTTATAAAAATAGTAAGTGGGACTTGCTTGAGGCGCGTCAAACGAACAACCCCCCCTGAAACTGTTCACACGACGATTCGATAGCCGCGCTGAAAGTGTGCTTTATAGACAAGCGGCGGCCGATCCGAAATGCAATTTGGCGCAGATCAAATCGCTGATGCGCTATCATTCGTTTCATGAATACCGAAACATCTCCACGACCAAGCGCCTACGAGTTAATCGGCGGCGAAATCACGCTGCGCGAACTGGTCGATCGCTTCTATGACCTGATGGAGCTGGAACCTGAATTCGCCGGCATCCGGGCCATGCATCCGGCCTCGCTCGAGGGCTCGCGCGATAAATTGTTTTGGTTCCTGTCCGGCTGGAGCGGCGGCCCAAACCATTACATCGAACGTTTCGGCCATCCGCGCCTGCGGGCGCGGCACCTGCCATTTTCCATCGCATCGAGCGAACGCGACCAATGGCTGCGCTGCATGGCATTGGCGATGCAGGATGTCGGCATTGCCGAGCCGCTGCAGCAACGTCTGATGGAATCGTTTTATCAAACGGCCGACTGGATGCGTAATAGCCAAGGCTAGTTTTTTTCTACTAAAGAATTGCATGACTCAAATCGGAATCATTTTGCTGTTGCTTGCAACAGTCCTTATCCTCATCCTGCAGATCGTGGCAATGCGCCGCGGCGGCGCGGCCGATGTTGCGCAGCAGCTGGCACAGTTGCAGGCGGCGCTTGAACGGCATCAGCAGCAGACCAGCGAACGTACCGAACGCGAGTTGCGCGCCCAGGTGCAATCCAGCGCGCAAAGCACGCGCCAGGAGCTGACCGGCAACCTGGCGGAGTTTCAAAAGACGATCGCCGTGCAGCTGACCAGCGTCGCGACCTTGCAAAATAGCCAGATCGATTCGTTTTCACAGCAGCTGGTCAAGCTCAATGAAGCCAATGCCTTGCAGCTGGAAGCCATGCGCCAGGCCATCACGCGGCAGGCGCAGGCCGGACGTGAGGAGCAATCGATTGTGCTCAAGCGATTCGGCGACACGCTCAACCAGACGCTCTCCAGCCTGACTGAATCGAATGCGCAGCGCATGACGGAAGTGCGTTCGACGCTGGAAGCGAAGATCAGGGAACTGCAGACCGATAATGGCGCGCGCCTGGAAGAGATGCGCCGTACCGTCGATGAAAAGCTGCATGCGACGCTCGAGCACCGACTCGGCGAATCGTTCAAGCTGGTATCCGACCGGCTTGAAAAAGTGCATCAGGGCCTCGGCGAAATGCAGCAGCTTGCCATCGGCGTCGGCGATCTGAAGCGGGTGCTGACCAATGTCAAAACGCGCGGCACCTGGGGTGAGGTGCAACTGGGCATGCTGCTGGAACAGGTTCTCACGGCCGACCAGTATGCAAAGAATGTGGAAGCGGTGCCCGGCAGCGGCGAGCGGGTCGAATTTGCAATCAAGCTGCCCGGCATGGATAGCGGATCGGTGCCGGTGTGGTTGCCGATCGATGCGAAATTTCCGAAGGAACAGTATGAACGGCTGGTTGAAGCGGCCGAGCATGCCGATGCGGATGGCGTTGTGCTGGCAGGACGCGAACTCGAGCGCGCTGTCCGGCTGGAAGCGAAAACAATTTCGGAAAAATACCTGTCTCCGCCTTTGACCACCGATTTTGCGATACTGTTTTTGCCGACCGAAGGGCTGTACGCCGAAGTCATGCGCCGTCCCGGCCTGGCGGATGAAGTGCAGCGCGTCTGCCGGGTCTGCATATCGGGGCCGTCGACCCTGTCGGCTTTGCTCAACAGCCTGCAAATGGGCTTTCGCACGCTGGCGCTGGAGAAGCGTTCATCCGAGGTGTGGCAGGTGCTGGGTGCGGTCAAGACCGAGTTCGGCAAGTTCGGCGACGTGCTGGCCGCAACCAAGGCTACGCTTGAAAAAGCGGCAAAAAATATCGAGCAGGCGGAAACCCGCACGCGCCAGATGACACGCAAGCTGAAATCAGTCGAGGCGCTTCCAAGCGAGGCTGCGGAACGCTTGCTCGACGGGCCAAGCCGCGAAAGTTAACCATGGATTCCAATCACGGTCGAATGCCGTGCCATGCAAACTCCGGAATAAATTGGTTGGTGATAATTTAATATGTCAAAACTTAATATGTTGTGAAAACGCAATAAGAATCGCTTTGTAGCTGTGACTTAAAAGCGTAGTTCGCGATAATAGTTTTTGTCATGCAATTTATGTGATACACCTAACATCATATGGCTGCGCTAAGGAGAAAATAAAACGATCCGCTGGTGCGCTAATGGAGACAGGAGACATCAATTGAGCGCATCGTATAAAAACGACGATCTCGGCGGTAGCGGATCCAAACATCAGGCGGAGCCGGTCAATGCGGCGGATGAACAGTCTGGCGATAACCGAAGCAGTTCGCAACGAAGCAGTTTGCAAGATAATACCCTGAACAACGCGCGACATATCCAGGATATCATCGAAAGCATTCAGGATTCCTATTACGAAGTTGATCTGAAGGGTAATCTCAAGCAGTTCAATACCGCCTACTGCGAGCTCCTCGGATACACGGCGGAACAAATGTGGAAACTGACGCCTCATGATCGCCATACCAAGGAAATGGCGGCGTTGATAAACCGTGCGTTCATCGAGGTCTACAAAACCGGGGTATCGAAAAAAAGCCTGGACTGGGAATACATACACAAGGATCGCAGCACCGTGCGGGTGGAAGGGTCGGTAAATCTTGTACGGGATGCCAAGGGCGAACTAGCCGGTTTTCGCGGCATTCTGCGCGACGTCACCGAGCAGCGAAAAATAGAACAGGCTCTGCGTGAGAGCGAAGCGCGATTTCGCGCGCTGACCCATCTCTCTTCCGACTGGTACTGGGAGCAGGACGAGGAATTCCGCTTTACGCGTCTGGAAAGTCGCGATGCCACGCGTGATTCGGTACGGAATGAACTGTTTGGAAAGCGAACCTGGGAGACCGGGTATGACATCCAGGGTGATGAAGGATGGAACGGTTTCCGGCAGCTGCTCGAGTCGCACCAGCCTTTCCGCGATGTCGTCATGCATCGCCAACTGGAAGGGGAAAAGCGGCATTTCGTCAACGTAAGCGGCGAACCGGTTTTCAACTGCGAGGGCGTTTTCACCGGTTATCGCGGCGTCTCGCGCGAAATTACCGATCAAAAGCTCGCCGAAGAGCGCATTCAGTATATGGCCACGCACGATACGCTGACCAAACTGCCAAACCGCGCGATGTTCAGCCAGTTGCTGAATATTGCCGTCAGCGGGGCCTTGCGCTATCAACGCAATTTCGCGGTGTTATTCATCGACCTCGATCGTTTTAAGATTGTCAACGATACCCTGGGCCATGAAGCCGGAGATCTGCTGCTTCAGGAAATTTCGCAGCGGTTTAAAAATGCAATACGCGCGAGCGATGTGCTGGCACGGCTGGGCGGGGATGAATTCGTAATCCTGCTGCAGGAAGTGAGCGACACCGCGCAGGCGTCCATCGTCGCGCGTAAGATATTGCTTGCGGCATTCGATCCGGTTGTCCTCATGGGCCAGGAGTGCCGCGTCACGGCCAGCATCGGAATTGCCATGTATCCCTCGCATGGCGAAGATGAGCCGATGCTGATGAAGAATGCGGATATAGCGATGTATGCTGCGAAGGAAGAAGGCAAGAACAATTTCCAGTTTTTCTCTAAAGAAATCAAGACGTCGTCGCTGAAACGCCTGTCGCTTGAAGCCAACCTGCGTCACGCCCTGGAACGCAAGGAGCTCTTCCTGCATTACCAGGCCAAAGTTGATTTGGTAAATCGGAAAATTTCAGGCGTGGAGGCCTTGCTACGGTGGGAGTGCGCCGAACTGGGTTCAGTCTCGCCGGCGCAGTTCATTCCGCTGGCTGAAGAAACCGGCTTGATCATTGCTATCGGTAAATGGGTTTTGCGCAGTGCATGTATTCAGAACATGGAATGGCAACGCCAGGGCTTGCCGCCAATATGCATGGCGGTCAATCTCTCGGTGCGGCAGTTTGCCGATGCGGATCTGCTGGACGATATAAGGGCGGTTCTGAAGGAAACCGGCATGCCGCCGGAATTGCTGGAACTGGAAATCACGGAAGGCATGGTGATCGTTAACACGGATCGGGCCATCACGCTGCTCAGGGCGATAAAAAATATCGGTGTCCGGATCGCCATCGATGATTTCGGCACCGGTTATTCATCCCTGGCGCAACTCAAAAATTTCCCGATCGATACCTTGAAGGTCGATCGTTCCTTTATCCGCGACATTGCCACGAATTCCAAGCACAAGGGCATTACTGAAGCCATCATCGCAATGGGAAAAACCTTAAGCATGACGGTAGTGGCCGAAGGGGTTGAAACGACAGAGCAGGAAGCATTCCTGCTTGACCATGGGTGCGATGAAATGCAAGGCTATTACTTTAGCAAACCGATTGCCGCCAATGAGTTTGCCGAGCTGATGTTGACGCACGTTGAAGCGTTGAGAGTGAGCAGGCAGGTTTAGAGCCGCTCCAGAGCGGCCCGCGGCACCATGCGCCAATGCGCCAATGCGCATTCCGCTCTAGATCAGGCCTTCGAACAGCAAGACATCCACTGCGTCGCCGGCACTGACGCTGCCCTGCTCATGATGCAGGACCACCATGCAGTTCGCATCCGACATCGAGCGCAAAATACCCGATCCTTGCGAGCCGGTAATACGCACCTGCTGCCTGCCATCCTCGCCGATCGACAGAATGCCGCGCTGGTATTCGGTGCGACCGGGCTTCTTGCGTATCGCAGACTGCGAAATGACGCGCGATAGCGGCAACGGCGGGACTTGCGCTCCCATCATGTGCAGCAATGCATCGCGCGCAAAGAAATAAAATGTCACCATGACCGCCACCGGATTGCCGGGCAAGCCGAACAGATAAGCGCTCTTTCCATTCGATGCAATTTTTCCGAATGCCATCGGCCGGCCCGGGCGCATGCCAATTTTCCAAAACGTCACGTCGCCGAGCTCGGCCATCATCTGTTTCGTGTAATCGGCCGCGCCGACCGAGACGCCGCCCGAGGTGATGACTGCATCGGCATTTTCGCAAGCCGAGCGGAATGCCGCCTCAAGCGAGGCCGGGTCATCCTTGATGACGCCCATATCGATTATGTCGCAGCCGAGCCGGGTCAGCATGCCGTACAGGGTGTAACGGTTGCTGTCGTACACGCAGCCCTGGTCCAGCGTTTCACCGACCGAACGCAGTTCATCGCCGGTCGAAAAGAATGCCACCCGCAGGCGGCGCTGCACCGGCACTTCGGCGATACCCAGCGATGCCAGCAGTCCGAGATCGGCCGGACGAACAATCTTGCCTTTCGATAGCGCGGGTTTGCCGGCCGCCAGGTCTTCGCCGCGGAAGCGGCGGTTGTCGCCGGCGCGCACCACGCCGGCCGGCACGCTGACGGACGTATCGGACCCGTCGACGGTGAATTCCTGCGGCACCACTGTATCGCATCCGTCCGGCATGACTGCGCCAGTCATGATGCGCACGCATTCGCCGCTGCCGACCGGGCCATCGTAGGCGCGGCCGGCATAAGCGGTGCCCAGCACCCGCAGTGCGACTGCCGCCTGCGGATCGAGGTCGGTGCTGCGCAAGGCATAACCATCCATGGCGGAGTTGTCATGCGAGGGCACATCGATCGGCGAAATGACGTCTGCGGCAAGGACCCGCTCGAGCGCTGAACGGATTGCGACCTTTTCCACGGCATTCACCGGCGTGATGAATTCACGGATGATTTGCCGGGCCTGCGCAACCGGCAGGGCGTTCGGATCGTAGTCCGACAGGCAACTGACGACGTCGGAAAGGGAAGGGTGGGTCATCGGGGCGGTCCGGCGAAATTTTCAGCCGCCAATATACGACATCTCGACCCGCTTCACCACCGCTGTCATCCCGTTCGTGTTAATTGTACGCAACTCGGAATAGCGGTCGCCGCGGGCCCGCCACAGGTGGGCGATGGCGCCTGAAATTTCTTCATCGCTGCGGCCCCCGCGCAGCAGCGCGCGCAAGTCGTTCCCGCTGTTAGCGAACAGGCAGGTGTAAAGTTTGCCTTCGGTGGACAGGCGCGCCCGCGTGCAGTCATGGCAAAACGCCTGGGTGACGCTGGAAATCAGGCCGATCTCGCCGCCGCCGTCGCGGTAGCGCCAGCGCGCCGCGGTCTCGCCGGTATAGTTAGGCTCGATTTCCTCGAGCGGCATGACGGCATTGATGCGGCGAACGACTTCAGCCGAAGGGATGACTTCATCCATCTTCCAGCCGTTGCTGGCGCCGACGTCCATGTATTCGATAAAACGCAGTATTGCCGGCGAGCCTTTGAAATGGCGCGCCATCGGCACGATTTCCTGGTCGTTCATGCCGCCCTTGACTACCATGTTGACCTTGACCGGACCGAGCCCCGCGCGGTGCGCAGCTTCTATGCCGTTCAGCACTTCCGATACCGGGAAGTCGACATCGTTCATGCGTTTGAAGGTCGCGTCATCGAGCGAATCCAGCGAAACGGTCACGCGGTTCAGACCGGCATCTTTCAGCGCCTGCGCCTTGCGGGCGAGCAGCGAGCCGTTGGTGGTGAGCGTGAGGTCGAGCGCGCGTCCGTCCGGGGTCTTGAGCGCACTCAGCATCGCCACCAGTTTTTCGACGTGCTTGCGTAACAGCGGCTCGCCCCCGGTAAGACGGATTTTCTCGACGCCATGAGCCACGAACAAGCGGGCAATCCGGGTGATTTCCTCAAAAGAGAGCAGGGAAGTTTGCGGCAGGAAGGCGTAGTCCTTGCCGAAAGTTTCCTTCGGCATGCAGTACACGCAGCGGAAATTGCAGCGGTCCGTCACTGAAATGCGCAAGTCGCGCAATGGACGGGCAAGGGTATCGGCCAGCAGGCCGGTCGCCGGTTCCAGGCTGGCCGGAATCATTGGCACCGCATTCAAATAGCGGTGGTCGGCGACGGGAATGATTTTAGCGCTCATTATCTCGATTCAGGAGAAGGCATCGGCCTTCAACGCAAATACGATACCACGAGACCCGCGAGCGCGCAGGCAAAAATCAGTTTGACCGGGCCCGCCTTGTAGCGGAACAGCGCGATGCAGGCGGCCAGCGTGATCGCCATGGCGATGAAATCCCATTGCGCAGGCGGCTGCGCCAGGCGGAATACATGCTCGGAAAAAAATACCGCCAGGCTGACCACCACGCCGACCACGGCCGCTGAAATTGCGGTGAGCGGCGCGGTCAGGCGGATATTGTTGCGCGTCGATTCAACCAGCGGTCCGCCCGCGAGGATGAAAATGAACGATGGTAAAAAGGTGAAGAAGGCGGCCACGCAGGCTGCCGCCGTGCCGGCCAGCAGCAGGCTGTCGGCGCCGAACAGCGCCTTGGTCCAGCCGCCGACAAAGCCGACGAATGCGACGATCATGATCAGTGGTCCGGGCGTGGTTTCGCCGAGCGCCAGGCCATCGATCATTTGCGCGGGCGTGAGCCATTGATAAGTTTCGACCCCACCCTGGTAGACATACGGCAGAACAGCATAGGCGCCGCCAAATGTCAGCATGGCGGCCTTGGTGAAGAACCAGCCCATCACGGCCAGCGGATTGCCGGCGCCGTACAGCGCGGCGATGGCGAGCCAGGCGGCGGCGCCAATGACGATGCCGCTGGCCAGCACCGCAAACAGCCTTGGCCATGAAAACCGGGCATGAACCGGCGTCGGCGTATTGTCATCGATCAGCGCCGGGCCGAACGATGCTTTGGCCGCCGCATGACCGCCGCCGATCCTGAATACGTCCGGCGCGACGCGGCCGCCGATCAGGCCGATGGCCGCGGCGCTCAGGACAATCAAGGGAAACGGCACCCGCAGCGCCGCGATGGCGAGGAATGCCAGCGCCGCGATCGCGATCAGCCATCCGTTCTTGAGCGAGCGCGAACCGATGCGCCAGGCGGCGGCCAGCACGATGGCGACCACGGCCGGCTTGATCCCGTACAGAATGCCGGCAATCACCGGCACATCGCCATAGGCCAGGTAAATCCAGGACAGGCCGATCAGGATCGCCAATGACGGCAGCACGAACAGCGTGCCGGCCACAATGCCGCCCCAGGTCCGGTGCATCAGCCAGCCGATATATACCGCGAGCTGGGTGGCTTCCGGACCGGGCAGCAGCATGCAGTAATTCAAGGCATGCAGGAAGCGCTGTTCCGAAATCCAGCGCCGTCGCTCGACCAGGTCGGCATGCATCAATGCGATTTGTCCGGCCGGACCGCCAAAGCTGATGAAACCAAGCTTGAGCCAATACCAGAATGCCTCGGACAAGGAAATCTGGGGCGGGCGCTCGAGTGCGACGGTTTCAGTAGTCATGGTTGTTCGCGGATTGAGATGGCGCGGCCGACGCTTGTCCTTCCAACGGCGACGGTTGCGACGCGATGTTGAATGCAAGGTAGGCACAGGGAGCACGGTCTACACGTGAAACGTGCGCCGGGCGCACGGCTTCCCGGCAGAGTTGAAGGATATAACAGATCATCCATTTTCAACCGGTGAGCCGCGCGCCAGGCGCACGTTCCAGCAAGCTTTCTTTTATACCCGCATTCCCCTGTTGCAAGCGGAAATGCGGTCATGCGTCAACGTTGTGTTTCCACCTGTACCAGCGGGTCCGAAGATGCCGGCGGCAAAGGTTTGCGTTCACGCGGCTTGCGTGGAGGCGGCGCATACTGTGCAGCCGCTTCCTGCGCCGCGCGCAGCTTTTCCGGGTCGGTCACGGCGAGGCTCAGGCCGGCGGCGTTCAACACTTCGCGGAACTCTTCCAGTTGCGGGCCCGCGGAGGGCGCCGACGCAGCCGGCGTCACCCTGGCTGGCATCGCCGCGGCAGGTGCCTTGGCGGCAGGCGCAGCTTCAACCGGCGCGGCTTCAACCGACGCAGCCTCGACCGGCGCGGCTTCAACCGGCTCGGCTTCAACCGGCACAGGTTCGGCCGGGGTCGCAAGTTCGGCAGGCGCTGGGGCCGCGGCAGATGCTGCGGCTTCGGCTGGCGCGGCAACCGGAGCGATCGGCTCCACCGCAGTTGCCTGCGTCACCGGTGCTTCCGCCACGTCGGGCGACGGCGCAGCTTCGACAGCCGGCGCTTCGGGCGGGGTCGCCTCCGCTGCGGCGGCTTGCGCAATGGCTTCCGCCAGTTCCGGCGAGTGCGGCACTTCCTGCGGAATCAACGGCGCGGCGATTGCAGCGGTCAATACCGTCTCCGCCTGCGCCTCTTCCGGTGCATTTTCCA
>JAQGMO010000251.1 GCA_028292315.1 Herminiimonas sp.
TTATTCGCTGATGCTGCTTGATCACGTCGAAAACCACGCAGACTGCACGGTCGGCTGCATTGAGGTTCCGCGGATGGAAGCGACCGCGCTGGGGGTCATGGCGATCGATGAAGAGCGCAAGGTCACCGACTTCATTGAAAAACCGGCCGATCCGCCGGCCATGCCCGGGCAGCCCGATGTCGCGCTGGGCAGCATGGGCATCTATGTGTTCAACGCCGACTATCTTTACCGACTGCTTGATGAAGACGCGGCGGATCCCGCTTCGAACCATGACTTCGGCAAGGATGTGATTCCGCGCGTGGTCCGGGAAGGACGCACCCTGGCCCATCCGTTCAGCATGTCGGTCGTGCCGCCGCCGCAGCAAACCAAACCGTACTGGCGCGACGTCGGCACCATTGATGCGTTCTGGTCCGCCAATCTCGACCTCGCGTCCAATATGCCGGAACTGAATCTCTATGATTCGAACTGGCCGATCTCGACTTATCAGGAACAACTGCCGCCGGCGAAATTTGTCCCCGACCGAAGCGGCGCGCATGGCAAGACCGCCAACACACTTGTCTCGGGCGGCTGTATCGTTTCGGGCTCGGAAATCAACCATGCGGTTCTGTTTTCGAATGTGTGGATTCATTCGTATTGCACGATCGAGCAGGCGGTGATCCTGCCGCATACCGAGATCGGCGCCGGCTGCCGCCTGAAAAAAGTGGTGATCGATCGTGGCTGCAAGATCCCCGAGGGCACCGTGATCGGCGAAGATCCCGATTTCGATGCGGAGCGGTTCATGCGTACGGAAAACGGCGTGGTACTGGTAACCAGCGCCATGCTGGCTAAACTGTGAACTGGCGATTCGGCCGATTTATTTTGCTTGCTTCGCTTTTTCCCTACAACTGCTTGAATGGCGGCTGACACAATGACGTCTGTGCTGCATGTTTGTTCCGAAATTTATCCCTTGCTGAAAACCGGCGGCCTGGCCGACGTGGCCGGCGCCCTCCCGCCGGCCCAGATCAGGCTGGGATGCGATGCCCGCATCCTGCTGCCCGGGTTTCCCGCCATACTGGCGGGAATAGCCGAGCGGCGACTGGTGACGCAACTTCCTGCGCGCTTCGGCGCAGCGGGGATCAGCCTGCATGCCGGCGTACTGCCTGATAGCGGCGTGCCGGCGTATGTGATAGAAGCCCCCGGCCTTTACGATCGCGCCGGCAATCCATATGCCGACGCCGCAAACCAGCCGTATCCCGACAATTACCGGCGCTTCGGATTGCTTTCATGGATGGCGGCGCAGTTGGCGCAGGGGCTTGATCCGTCATGGCAGCCGGACGTCGTGCACGGGCATGATTGGCACGCCGGCCTGGCCCCGGCCTATCTCAGGGCCGCCGCCGCGCACAGCGGCCGCGCGCTCGCGGGCAGCGTTTTCACAGTGCATAACCTGGCTTATCAGGGCATGTTCCCGGCCGATACCTTTGGCGGCCTGGGTTTGCCGGGCGCATTCTTCGACGTGTATGGCGTAGAGTTTCACAATCAGCTGTCATTCCTCAAGGCCGGCCTGTTCTACGCGGGAAAAGTGACGACGGTGAGCCCGACCTATGCGCGCGAGATCCAGGACCCTGAACAGGGCTACGGGCTCGACGGTTTGCTGAGAAGCCGGAATGAGGCCGGCGATCTGGCCGGCATCCTCAACGGGGTCGACCCGGGAGTATGGAACCCGGCCACCGATCCGGCCATCGCGACGCCCTATACCAGCCGCTCCGTCAGCCGCAAGCTTGAATGCAAGGTTGCGCTGCAAAAGGAAACCGGATTACGGGTACAGAATGACGCCCCGCTGTTTTGCGTGGTCAGCCGGCTGACCGATCAGAAAGGCCTGAACCTCGTGCTGGCGGGCTTGCCGGAATTGTTGCGGCGCGGCGGCCAGCTGGTGTTGCTCGGCAGCGGAGACGCCGCGCTGGAAGCGGCATTCCAGGCGGCGGCACTGGCAAATCCGGAAGCCGTCGCGGTGCAAATTGGGTATGATGAAGAAAAATCGCATCGGATCATCGCAGGCGGCGATGTCGTGCTGGTGCCGTCGCGTTTCGAGCCGTGCGGGCTGACCCAGCTCTACGGCCTGAGGTACGGCACCCTGCCCCTGGTGCGCCGGGTTGGCGGGCTGGCCGATACCGTGGTCGATTGTTCGCTCGAGAACATAGGCGATGAATTGGCCACCGGTTTTGTATTCGATGCGTTTTCGGAAGATGCCTTCATGGCTGCGCTGCGTCGCGCCTTTGCCTTGTACGGCCGCAAGCGCGACTGGACGCAGGTGCAGAAGCGCGGCATGAAACAGGAATTCAGTTGGGATATCGCGGCGCAAAAATATTTGGCGCTGTATGAGCAGGTAACGCCGTAGTTCGGCGCGTGAGCGGAGGAGCACCTTGCGTCGGCATCGGTCTGCTCCGTCTCCTTTCACGATTAGAAGATGATATGAACCTGACAGATTTTGGATGTGACCGCCTTTATAACGACGTTGACAGCCTCAAACGCTCAATCTCCAACAAGCTGGTTTATTACGTAGGCAAGGACCCTGGAACGGCAAGCGCGCAAGACTGGCTACGCGCAACCGAGCTGGCGGTGCGCGACCGGATGATGGAGCGATGGATGAAAACCAATCGCGCCTACGACGTCCAGGATCCAAAACGGGTCTACTATCTTTCAATGGAATTCCTGATCGGCCGCACCTTCGGCAATGCGCTGCTCGCGCTGGGGATTTACCAGGAAGTGAAGGAAGCGCTGGGCGCACTCGGCGTCGACATGGAGCAGACTGCGAATTTCGAGCGCGACGCGGCCCTCGGCAACGGCGGCCTCGGCCGTCTTGCGGCATGCTTCCTCGATTCCATGGCAACTCTGGGCATTTCCGGAATGGGCTATGGCATTCGCTATGACTATGGCATGTTCCAGCAGCAGATCATCAATGGCAGCCAGGTCGAAAGTCCCGACTATTGGCTGGCTGGCGGCAATCCGTGGGAATTTCCTCGGCCCGAGGTGCAATACCGGGTCCGCTTCGGCGGGCACGTGGAACAAGTGAATGGCAAGCCGGCCTGGACCGGCACCCAGGACGTACTCGCCACCGCGTATGACACGATCATTCCCGGCTATGCGACCGAAAGCACGAACACGCTGCGGTTATGGTCGGCCAAAGCGACCGCTGAAATCGATTTGTCGGCCTTCAATCGCGGCAACTATTTCGGTGCGGTGGAAGACAAGAATCACTCGGAAAATGTGTCTCGCGTGTTGTATCCGGATGATTCCACCCAGTCCGGCCGCGAGCTGCGCCTGCGCCAGGAATACTTTTTTGTCTCGGCCAGCCTGCAGGACCTGGTGCGCCGGCATTTACGCAAGCATGCCGGCTTCTATTCCCTGCCCGACAGCGTGGCGATCCATCTCAATGACACCCATCCGGTCCTTGCGATTCCGGAGCTGCTGCGGATACTGACCGAC
>JAQGMO010000305.1 GCA_028292315.1 Herminiimonas sp.
TTCGGGTACGCCGCGAAGAAGATAAGAAACCCGTTGAATTGCGCGCCTATTTACGCAGCAACAACCTCACATTATCAGAGACGTGGAGCTACATAATTCCCCCGGAGTGACGCGCGAAGCGCAGGAGCCCGACGAGGCCGGCGCAGCCAGACTGGCGCCCACCTCGATCGAACAGCGCCTGCGCCTGGCTTTCGGCCGCCGCCCGCTCTATACACCGCCGCTGAACCGCTCGTCGATGGTGCCGCATCCATGGGGAACGCTCAATCCGTTCGCCCGCTGGCTCGGATCGCGCGCGCGGCGCCGGCCGCATCAGCACATCGAACGCAAATCCGGAAGCGCCGTGCGGCAGCCGTGGCCGGCCACCGTGCCGCATGATGACGGCGATGATGTGGTGGATGCGCCGGACCCGCGCGGCAGCTGGCAACGGGGCGGCAATGTCCGCCGCGTCGTTTTGCTGATCCTTATTTTTGCGCAGACCGCGTGCGCGACCTGGTACATGAGCCAGGTGCTGCCCTATCAGGGCGGCACGCCGCCCGAAATCATATTGCTGACCCTGTTCAGCGTGCTGTTTTGCTGGGTATCGGCGGGCTTTTGGACCGCGCTGGCCGGCTTCCTGGTGTCGCTGCGCGGCGGCGACCATTTCCTTTCCGCCGGCTGCGGCGGCGTGTCGGCGACTATCGATCCGGCGGCAAGAACCGCGATCATCATGCCGGTCTGTAATGAAGATGTGACCCGGGTGATCGCCGGCTTGCGCGCCACCTATGAATCGGTGGCCAGGACCGGCGATCTCGAGCACTTCGATTTCTTTTTGCTCAGCGATAGCAATGTCAGCGCAACCTGCACCGCGGAGCTCACGGCGTGGGCCGCGCTGTGTCAGGCAGTAGACGGATTCGGCCGCATTTTTTACCGGCGCCGGCGCCGCCGCGTCAAGCGCAAGAGCGGCAACATCGACGATTTCTGCCGCCGCTGGGGCAAGAACTACCGTTACATGATCGTGCTTGACGCCGATAGCGTCATGAGCGGCCAATGCCTCACCTCGCTGGTGCGCCTGATGGAAGCCAACCCGGGGGCCGGCATTATCCAGACCGCCCCGCGCGCCGCCGGCCGCGATACCCTGTATGCGCGCATCCAGCAGTTTTCCACACGCGTATACGGTCCCCTGTTCACTGCCGGCCTGCATTACTGGCAGCTCGGCGAGTCGCACTATTGGGGACACAACGCGATCATTCGCGTCGATCCTTTCATACGCCACTGCGCGCTTTCGCCGATCCCGGGGCGTGGCGCGCTTTCCGGTGAAATCCTGTCGCACGACTTTGTGGAAGCCGCGCTCATGCGCCGTGCCGGCTGGGCGGTCTGGATCGCCTGCGACCTCGAGGGCAGCTATGAGGAAATGCCGCCGAACCTGCTCGACGAGCTGAAGCGCGACCGCCGCTGGTGTCATGGCAACCTGCTCAACTTCCGCCTGATCGGCGCGCGCGGCATCCACCGCGTCCACCGCGCGGTATTCCTGACCGGCGTGATGGCTTACCTGTCCGCGCCCTTGTGGTTTTTATTCCTTGCGGTGTCGACCGGCATGCTGGCATTGCACACGCTGGCCGAGCCCGAATATTTCGTCACGCCGCGCCAGTTGTTTCCGATCTGGCCGCAGTGGCATCCGGAAAAGGCGATCGCATTGTTCAGCGCCACGGCCACGCTGCTGGTGCTGCCCAAGCTATTGAGCGTGCTGCTGATCTGCCTGCGCGGACCGGTGCGGCTGTTCGGCGGCGCGCCGCGGCTCGTGATCAGCATGCTGGTCGAAATGCTGTTTTCCATGCTGCTGGCGCCGGTGCGGATGCTGTTTCATACGAATTTCGTCCTCGCCGCGCTTCTCGGCTGGGCGCTGCACTGGGTGTCGCCGCCGCGCCAGGATACGGAAACCACGTGGGGCCATGCCGTGCGCAAGCATGGCGGGCATACCATCCTAGGGCTTGCCTGGGGCGTCGGCGTCTACTGGCTTAACCCGGCGTTCTTGCCGTGGCTGTTGCCGATTGCGGGTGCGCTTGCACTGTCGATTCCGATCTCGGTGCTCTCGAGCCGGGTTGCGCCGGGACGCAGGCTGCGGCGCATGAAATTGTTCGCGATTCCGGAAGAAGTGGAGCCACCGGAGGAATTGCGGGCGACAGCCGCCTATGCGGCCCGGGCGCCGGCTGAACCGGATTTCACTGACGCGGTAGCGGATCCCGCCATCAATGCGCTGGTCTGCGCAGCCGGCACCGCGCGGGCACGCTTGCCGTCACGCGTGCGGGGCGAACGCGCCGCGCTGGTGCAATCGGCACTGCGGTCCGGTCCCGCGGCATTGTCCGAATCGCAGAAACAGACCCTGCTCAATGATCCGCTGGCGCTATCGCAATTGCATCGCGACGCATGGACCTCGGATCAGGCCCATGCGCAATGGCGGGAGCGAACCGGCAAGATTCAGCCCACGGCCTGACGGCGATAAATCGCCTCGACCGGTCCCTGCCGGAAGCTGGCCAGTCATAATCCGCCGGAAAGCAGTGGCAAAATCGCGCAGGCGTCGTCACGGGCGGTATGGCACGGGAAGCGCAGCCTTGCATGCAAGTTAAATGACGTGGATGCCATCATCAAACAGCAAGCGTTAATTATTCAGTCGATCAACGCACGGCAACTGATCGCTGCCCTTAGCAGGCATACTGTATGCAGCAAGAATGATAAAAAAATTTAGCCGCATCATGGTTTATCCAGCAGTTCTTAGCAGGAATCCAACACTTCATTTTGTATCTTTCAGTAGCTTTATTTTTAAAGCTTTAATTTGACTTTCAGCTTCCTTCATACAATGGCTTTTCATAATTTATTAAGGACAGAAGATGAAAGCCGTTGCAAAGCGCACTCTATTAATTCTGTTTTTTATATGTTGTGGGGTCTCCTTCGCGCAATCCACTATTACGGCCCCCACCATTCGAATTCTGGATATTCAAAATCGTGCAATTGAGCACCCTAAAATTCAAATTCCAGCAAACCAAATTCTTGCCATTCAAAGACGCATAGCGTTGGCGGATGAAACATTTCGCGAGGAATTAAGAAACACCCCGGATAAAAGCATAGCGGCAACGATATTTTTTGCTAACGAAATGTTATTAGACCGAGTGCGGGAGCCTCTTGAGAATGCTCCTCTTACGATTAAAGGTTTCTTGCATGGCACGCCTTCAGACGGTGGTGGCTATACCTTAAACCCTGGGGAAACGCTTGACGACGCGATCGCGAACTATCGTCGCGATCATCTGAGCGTGATGGAAAAGATAATGGAATCAGCCGCGAGAATGGCGGCTGTGGAAACGGATCACGAAGCCCGGGAAGCGCTGATTTCACATCTAAGAAAAGCAGAGGATATGAAATTTGACCTTCGGCAAAAAGGAATCCGGATCGTCGGCGTGGAACTTTATGGAAAGGCAAAGGAACTGGCCGATTTCCGAGATAAGAATTCATTTGTGAAAGTAATTGAACTCAAGGTACCTGGTAAGCCACAGCCGGCAATACTTCCATTGGGACGGTAATCAACATTATTGCAAATAATTGTTAACAGTAAAACGGGACACCTCATGAAGTATGCACTTAAATTAGTGTTGATTCTCTGTTTGTCCGCTGGCATCCAGGCATATGCACAGACCATGGCTTGTCAATCCACGTCAACGGACGGCAACCAGTTTGTTCCGAGCATAGGCATGGTTGAAGTCAATGAAGATTCTGGCGGCCGTTATATTTATCAATGGATGTACTGGCACAATGCCGAGAGACTGCTATGGCTCAGGAGCTACATCGATACCACTTATGAGCCCGACGCGTTCTTCTATAATTATGATGGTAAGGCATATGGTGATCGTCCGGGTGGATACTGGGCGTCTAACATGCCTAGCCCTTATGTTGATACACAGTTCGGAG
Source organism: Herminiimonas sp. (assembly GCA_028292315.1). Taxonomy (GTDB): domain Bacteria; phylum Pseudomonadota; class Gammaproteobacteria; order Burkholderiales; family Burkholderiaceae_D; genus JAQGMO01. The sequence goes on from JAQGMO010000305.1 coordinate 3,937, forward strand.
ATCCCTCCGGAGAAAAAGCAGTAACCATCGGATCTGGCAATGCGAATCTTCTTACTCCAGGCCGGTGGTATTACACAGTTACTCGTATGTGGGCAGGTAGGGGAGCGTCTAGCTGGATTAAGCTTTCTTCTCAACGAGGCGTTCAGACCCCGACAGGATGTACCTCGACATGGTGCTCATTCGGATGCGATACGTACAATAACTACGTTACGATACCATTTCAGGATCATTTCACGGTTCCAGGGTGCAGGAAATACTATTGGAACTACTACAATACAACCAGGGCGGCATGTTAAAGGACGTCGGAAACGCTCCTCTGAAATCATCAGTCTGTAACGAAGTCAACCTTGTCCGTAAAAATTATGCCCACGGCGTCGGCCATCATCTTATGTGTAATTACCGCACTCCTCGTTCTCGCATGTGTACGGCTAATGAGACTGCAGTCAACGGATATTTCATTTAAAGAAATTGGTTACCTTACACTCCTTGCCCTGCTTTTAACGATTAGTTCTCTTTTCTGGACCAAGGATATTGCTTATGACCGGGCCACCCTAAAGCATCTTGAGTTTGGATGGCCGATGGCTTTTATAATACAGAATCAAGAGAGGTTTGATCCTCCATTTCCCCGTGCAATGCTTTTTGCTTGGGGACTTTCTTCGAATGAAGAACTTCATCCGGCGGTTCAAGTTGTTTGGCGGAATGGACTTGCCAGTTTCGGAGTCAACTTTCTTGGCGTGCTTTTCGCTTGGTATTTGTGTACCCTGCTGTTGCGACGACGTTGGTAAGAAAACGGTAACCGGCATGCCGGGCAATGTGCTATTAGGATCCGTTATCGGATGCGTTGCGTAGCACACGGCCGTGCGCAATGGCGTAAGTGAACCGGCATGGTTCAACCCACGGTCTGACGGCGATAAATCGTCTCGACCGGTCCCTGCCGGAATCTGCGCAACCACCAGCGGCTGACCAGCACCTGGAAAATCATGATCGCAGCGGCGACCGCAAGCAGGCCGCCATGCGACAGCCTGGCCCCCAGTCCCAGGCCCACTCCCTGCAACAGCAAGGCGCACAATACCGACTGTGAAAGATAATTGGTGAGCGCCATGCGGCCGGCCGGCGCCAGCCATCTGGCCAGCCAGCGCCCGACTGCCTCGTTGGCGAGCATGACTGAAGCGGTATAGGCTGCCGCGAGCAGGGTGCCGCCGACCGGCAGCAAGGCAAACACGAAAAAGGTATACGTCGGCGCGCCGGGCGGATCGATCGCTTCAGCCAATGCAACGCCGGCCCATAGCAGGCTGAACGGTATGCCAAGCGCAAATCCGGCGCCGCGCACCCGGCGCCA
>JAQGMO010000119.1 GCA_028292315.1 Herminiimonas sp.
ACTGTATGTTTTCCTGAGTTGAATGGAGGAGACTCGCCGCGTAAAGCCTGGATGGCGAAAGCCGCCTACCGAGTTCCCATAACCATAATCGATCGTAGAGCACTGGAGCCGTCCTTTGTTAAAAGCCAACCAAGCGCACTACGGTTAAGCGCGACAGTTATCCAGAAAACGATTTGAAAAGAAGGCTTTTTCGTCTTATGCCGCAGGCGCTGTTGAGCATTTGCTCTTTGGCGTCAGCGCATCGCCGCCGAAAATTGCGCCGGCATTTGCCTCGCAAGCCTTATTCGACCACATGAAAAAGGAGATGCGTGTCGGGACGAAGTCAGGCCAATTAACCCGGCGTCCTCTAGCCGGCGCCTTTCGCCGCGCTGATCAGGCACTTGGATAGCTTGTCGAAATGCAGTAAGGCGGCTTGCGTCAGTTCGATCTGCTTGCGTCGCGTATCTTCTGTATCGCTCAGCATGATCCAGCCTTTTTCCCGCATGGATTTGAGGCGGCCATGGAGCATGGCAGGGGAGCCAAGTTCACTTTTTGACATCATGTCGCGCACGGAAAGTCGTTCCTGGTCTTGCCCCGCGCGCGCAACCCGTGCCAGAATGCGTTCCTCAAGCGGGTCAAGGGACGGCAAGGACGGTAAACCGCGCAATGCGTCTGCTAATTGCAGAAAACGCAGATAGATGTCGGCGGGACGGGTCGGTTTTTTCATGACAAGCACGCAGGTAGGTTTTCTGTTTTTTAGGAACTGGCCCCTTTGGCGCGTGTGCTCGCGGCACACTTCAGTATAAAAATTAAAGCTAGTTTACATGAAGGGTCTTTTCGTGTCTCGGTTTCGCCTGAACGTTTCAATGGTGCTCGGTTCTTCACTGATCTTTTTGTTATCCTTCCTGGCGAACCAGTGGCTATTTACCAGCTCGGAATTCATCCGCGGCATCAACTGGATCTACCTTCCAGCAGGGATTCGGTTGCTGTGCACGCTGCTGTTTGGCGCCGCGGGCGCGATCGGGGTGATGATCACGTCCTGGATCACCTGTTTTTTTTATTTTTTCCCCGATGACCCGGTGCGCTCGTTCATAGGCGGAATCATCTCCGCGGCGGCGCCATATCTGACTTATCGACTGGCGCAATACGCCTTTGGTCTGCGCGCTTCATTAACGAATTTAACCACCGGCAGGCTGCTGTTCCTCATCCTGCTGTACTCACTCGCCAGCCCGTCTCTGCACCATCTGTGGTTTTTGGCGCGTAACGACGATGTGTCGGCAGCCGGCTATTGTGTCATGGTCATCGGCGACTTGCTCGGTAGCCTGATGGTTGTTTATACGATGAAGATGCTGCTGTCTTTTTTGCCTCCGAAGGCGGCCAACGTTCGATAGCAAGCCGGCATTAAATCAACCTGCCCACTCCAGGCGACTCCTGCTGTTTTTTAGAAAAATTTCTTTACTGGAATTACTTGCGCAGCTATTATTGCTATAAACATTAGAGCAATTTATTGAGCGAAGATTAAAAATGATTTTTTACCGCAAAATCAAATCGCCCAATTTGCCCAAATTCCTGCTGGCTTCAACCATACTTTTTCTCGTAACTGCCTGTGAGCAGGCCAATGAGAAAAACGCTGCCGCCTTCGCGCCAAAAACCGTCGGAAAAATAAACGCAGCAGTTAACCAAAAGCTCGCACAACCTAAATTCAAGGACGCCCGGATAGAAGGTGCAGGCTTCCCGGACGGTAAACAGGACACATCCGGACATCTCGCCTGGGCGCTCGCCAAGGCATCATCCCGGTTCCATGAAGAAGATGCGGCTTTGTCAATCGAGTTTGTCTTACCTATACGCGCGATCTAACAACTTTATAACAAAGGAAAAATATGACACTTCGCAATTTTCTCACCGTTGGAACGCTATCAATGGCATTGGCTGCTTGCAGCGGTGGCGGTGATAGCACTGAAACCAGCAGCTCCCCAAGCCCCGAGCCGGCAGGCACCCCAAGTAGTATTAAAGGCGTGGTCGCCATGGGCCTGCCATTGGTCAATGCCACTGTCAAGGTAACGGACAGCACCGGCAAGCTCTGTCTGGCGACCGCAGTCCACACCGACGAAAAAGGCTACTACGAAGCGGACACCAGCAAGTGCGTCCCGCCGATGGTAGTGCAGGCGTCCGGCGTGACAGCTGAAAGTCACGGTGGCGTCCGCTACACGTGGGAGTCGATTTCAATCTCGAACAACGAAGTGATCAACATCACCCCGCTGACCATGGCGATTTCGAGCAGCGCGGCGGGTGGCATTCCGACGACGATCTGGCAGAATTTGAATTTGCGCTCCACGCCGGCACAACTTGCCCAAAAACTGAAGGACGCGCAGACTGCATTGATCACGGCTATGCGTGCAAGTAATATCAACGTGCCGGCTGACTTCGACTTGGTGCATAGCCCATTTGCGGCTGACGGCACTGGCATCGACGCCATCATGGACGGGATCAAGGTGGTCCAGGACAGCACTACCGGCGACATCACGGTGCAGGACAAAACGGGCACGGTGAACTTGTTTACTATAAAAGCCAGCACCGGCACCATTACGAGCGATGCGGCCGGGGCCGCATTGTGGCCTGATTACTACGTGTTCAACAGTCTGAGCAGCGGTACGCCGCGCGAGTTGGGTACGAATACGGCCGCTATTGCGGACGATACGGCCATTTACTCGCCCGCCACAAGCAGCACCGGCAAGCTCACCTTTACAAAAGCTTCCCACAGCCAAATCACGGTGACCGGCAACTATGACCGAACCGACGGTGGCATCTCGCCGTTGTCTGGTCAGTCCGGGAATGAACGGATGGATGCCCAAATTGTGGCGATCTGCACCGGCGGTAATGCCTATGTCATGCTGAACAAGGCGGCGACCATTGTCCCGCTGTCTGAACTGATCAACGGTGCGGCGATGAATATGGAAGGGCTTGGCGTGAGCGAAGGGTGCCCGCTGACCGGTTCAGCTGATGGTCCCACCAGCTTTCAGTTCTCGGGCAAGGGGGGCAGCATCACGACTCCTGACGGAGTAATTACCGCCGACCAGTTCATGGCTGTCAATTCGAGCACGATCAACGGTGCTGCCGGCTACGACCGCTTCCTTGCGTTCAAGGTGTCGGTAGGCGGAAAGGTGCGATACGGCCTGATCGAGCGTGGTCTTGACGAGGGCGACGGGCAAACACCTTTCATGTACGTGCACGTTCAGAAGAATTAATCGATAGTAACCGTACAGGTTTTGGTGCGCCGATCCGAATGATGGTGACGCGAAAGTCGAGCTGGTATATACGGAGCGCGACATGCCTGGTCGTTGACTGGAACAGGTTGCGCCTTGATGAAAGAAGAGGACGTTTGGCGGCGGTCATGGTCTGGTCATGGCCGAAGTCGGTTAGAATCGTCTTTACGTTCCGGATCTGCCGGCGCCCCAGCGCAAGCCCCGCCCGAGAAATCGAATGCGGGGTTTTGTGTTTTTGGAATTTAGTGAATTTTCGGAGTATTTCATGGCTACAGCAGCAAAGAAGGAAAGCAAACCGAATACCGGTTTCATGAAACCCGTTACGCCGTCCAGCACGCTGGCGGAGGTAGTCGGCTCAGAACCGATGCCGCGTACCGAGGTAACGAAAAAAATATGGGAGTACATCAAAAAGCACGATCTGCAAGATCCGGCGAACCGCCGCATGATCAATGCCGATGCAAAACTGGAGGCTGTGTTCGAAGGCAAGAAGCAGGTATCCATGTTTGAAATGACCAAGCTGATCTCGAACCATTTGAAATAGTGGCCAGTTTGCATTAACGCCTGCCTGTGCAAAGCGCGCCCCGCGATCGGAACTGGAACAAAGGGCCGCTTGCGGGCTCGGTGGTCCCATAAAGTGGCAAGGGCGGAATTCACTGATCAGGCTGATCGATCCAATTCTCTACTGTTTTCTTCCGGAACATTCGAAGTATAAATATTCTGTACTAACAGCCTGTCGATCCGGTTGCGGTCCATATCAACGACCTCGAAGCGGTAGCTGTCCCATTCGAACTGTTCCGAGACACTGGGAATATGGCCTAATCGGGCTAATACAAAGCCGGCAAGCGTATGGTAAGTGCCCGAATCTTCTTCAGGAAAACGCACCTCCGTATCAAATATTTCACGGAAACGGTCAATCGTCATTCCGCCGTCCAGAAGCCAGCTATTGTCTTCGCGCTGAACAGCGTCTGATACCGGTTCTTCATCAATGACAGTGACATCGCCAACCAGGGCACTCATCACATCGCTCAAGGTAATCATGCCTCCTATCTCGCCGTACTCGTCAACGATCAAGGCCAGTTCAGAACGATGCCTCTTAAGTGACTCCAGCAATTGCATGGCACTTAATGTCTCCGGAACGTACAAGGCTGGCTTGGTTACCGCGGCAATATCGATGTTCGAAAAGGATTTGCTGCGGATTGATTGCTCAAACAGATCGCCTGAATGCATAATGCCTGCGACATCGGAAAAATCACCCCGGCAGACAGGAAAACGGCTGTACGGCGTATCGGCCAGCTTTTGTAAATTCTGTTCAACCGTATCATTCAGATCGATATAAATGATGTCTGCCCGAGGGGTCATCAATGAGGCCAGGTGGAGATCGTCGAGGCGCAACGCCCTGGTGACAATATCATGTTCAGTTCGTTCAAAAACACCGGCTTCCGCGCCTTCCTTGATCATGCCGGCAATATCTTCTTCAGTCACTGTATTATCTTTGGCATGGTGCAGATTCAAAATCCGCATAAAAAAATCGGTTGCTAATGTCAGTAACTTGACAAAGGGCGCCATCAGCCTGGATAACCATTGCATCGGTGTTGCAATCAATATGGCGATCGTTTCCGGATATTGCATGGCAATACGCTTGGGCACGAGTTCACCCAGCACAATTGAAGTGAAGGTAATGCTTACCACGACGATACCCAAAGCAATTTTTTCTGCATATTCGGCCAGTGCAGGTATGGCAGCAATTTGTGGGGACAGTTTCTCGACTAACGCGGCTTCGCCGAATGCACCATTGAAGATGCCAATCAAGGTAATGCCGACTTGGACGGTAGATAAAAAACGGCTGGGGCTATCGGCTAACTTAAGGGCGGTTCTTGCACCTCGACTGCCGTTTTCGGAAAGTTTTTCCAAGCGAATGCGTTTGGAAGAAACAACGGCAAGCTCAGACATGGCAAATACGCCATTCAAAAGAATTAAGCCAAGAATGATTAACATGTCTACTTAAATAGACTGGGTATCATTTCCGCTGATGCCTGCTGTTGAGAGGAAAATTATCATGCTGAATATTTTGTCGCCAAGCATTTACAACACACCAGATCGGAAGCGGCCATTGGATTTTCTTGCCAAGAATGACCGCTATCAGCCAGTACCGGACCAATAACCGATTTAGTTTTGTCCTCCATAGACTGCCTGGCCGGCATAATCCTCTTCAGTAGCCACCTGCTGTCCTCTCAGATATCGCCCCAGAGCGTCGTCGAGGTTCGGCATAAAGATGCCTTTTTCGCTTCCCAGCGCACTATACAACGGACGCGGCGCGCGATAGCCCATCAAGACATGCGATTTTGATTCGAGCCTGCTTGCGTCTATTCCTGCCAACTCGCATGCCTTGATCGCGAGTTCCGCCCAGGTTACCGGCTGGGCATTGGTCAGATGCCATATCCCTTTCTCCTTGTCGATCAATAGATCCAGGCATGTGTGGACCAAGTCCGGAACATAAGTCGGTGAAACGGTGATGTCGTTTGCCGCAACGAATGATGTGCCGCTTTTCAACGCTTTCAATGCTTGCGTGACAAAGTTATGGCTATCCCATGGGCCGAAGAATGCGCTTGTTCGCACCACCATCGCTTCCGGACAGGAGTCCAGAACCCGCCGTTCCGCACCGGCCTTGCTCCTGCCGTAAATATTCAATGGCGAGACCGGATCGCTTTCCAGGTAAGGGTTTTGCTGCCGGCCGTCAAAAACCAGATCGCTGGAGAATGTCATGTACTGTATCTTATGGCGAACACAGGCAATTGCAATGATCGACGCCCCCAGCGTATTTTCACGGTAGCAGCGTTCGGCATCGCGCTCGGCGTCATCGACCCGCACATATCCGCCGGTATTGATAATGGCCCATGGGCGGTAGTGTTCAATTGCACGTTCCACGGATTCTGGATCGGCAATATCCATGTCTTTGCGGCTTACCAGCCTATATGCCAGGTTTCTCGTTTCGCATATCCGTGCAAAAGCTTGGCCCAGCGTGCCGGTTGCTCCCGTAATCAGGATCGGCTGAAGGAGATGGTCTTTTGCCTGCCGTTCCAGGGCAATGGACGCCACGACATCATTGGTTGCTACCGGCGGGCAATGAAACCGTCCCGGTCGTCTCCACCATCCTTGCCCCTGCAATACCGGGTGATCCAGTTGCGCGCCAATCGACAATTCGCGCATCAGGCCGGCAACCGCCGTGGGCCGCGGCTGCGGCGACCGTACGTCAAACGGGCCCGGTTCATAGTAGCCTTTGCATTGGCTGACCAGGCAGTTCCAGTCATAGGAACCTAATAATGCCCATACCGTAATGGCACGAATATCGACCCCATTCTGCTGCACTCCTTTTGCCGCATCCCAAATTTCCATCAGCCAGCGCATCTGATCCTCGCGGTTGGCATCGATATGCGCTTCGGTGACAGCAATCGGCAATTCATAGCGATCCCATGTTTCCTGCAGCAGCGGGCCAATGCCTGGCGTGGGTGTCGCTAATGCTCGAGGAGCATGGATATCAGCATAGATCTGATTGGGGCCGGTTTGACGATATTCTTCGGGATAACGCTCAGCCCTGTGGTCCAGCCACCGCTCGCTGGTGATGTAGTAGTTGACGCCGATGATATCAGGAGGACAGGGGTTTTCACGGAACCACAGAAACTCCGCTGTATCAATACCGGTGCTCACCAGATAATTCCATAACGCATGAGCCGGTCCCACTTTGCCGCACAAGAGGTCCCACGATAGCCAGCGGCGTTCATTGTAGAAGCTGGCCAGCTCATCCATCTCCGGCGTGCTGTAAGTTTTACTGATGTCGTCCGTCTGCACCAGTTTGGCAGCAGGATTGACTTTGCGGATCTCCCGCATGGACAGGACCACTGCACGGCATTGATTGATCAACGCCTTAATGAAGGTGCGGTCATCCCGGCCATGCGGGTACCATACGCCATATAATCCGCTGAAACGCGCTGTGGTCAATGGTTCATTGACTGGTGTGTAATACTCAACCCAGGGATAACGCTGTGCCACTGCACCCGCAAATTCAGCCAGCTGCTCTGCAAAATTCGGATCAATCAGGCTGGTATGCCTGGGGCCGCTGCCATGATGAACCAGCCCGACGATTGGAGTGATCCCAAGGTCCCGCAGGCCCGGCAAACGTTCGTCAGACCACGACCAGTCAGCTTGACCAACTTCTTCCGGCGCTGTTCGTTCCCAAAGAACCGGATAACGAATGGCACGGATGCCAAGTGATGCAAACCGTTCCAGGTCATCTCTACGGCTGGCATGGCCGTTTCTTTCCATCTGGCTGAAATATTCATCCCTTACCCGGTTGACTGTGCACTCAAGGCCACCCCATAACTCAAGTGAGGGACTCAAATTTTGCGTAGATTTAACGTCCATATATATCCAAACCTCTAACGAAAATTCTTCAAACAAGCTGTAACTGAAAACGCAAAATCATAAGACAATTAAAGAAATTGACTGAACGAGAAGCGTCCGGTGAATGCACTTCCATAGAAAATGTTCAGGCAATTCCTATGCAATCGAAGGCATTGGCAAATCATTGCTTACGTATGCCGCTGGTATGATCAAGTCTGCCTGATGGGATCGGTGCTCCTGCCCTGGAAGAAGTTTTATTAAAATTCAGTGCCTTTAATAACAGCTCATTCATTTTTGCAGCAGTTGCATCCCACGATGTTTTTGATAATTTGTCTCTCATTAACCGTATCCTTGTCCGTTTAACTTCATTAGGCATGCTTAATGCAAATTCGCAGGCCAGGATAAAGTCGCGTGCCGAAGCGGCTATTTCAACGACGTCGCTATGCAGATCAACCACGTCCTTTATGGGCGTACTGACAATCGGCAGTTCCGCTGCCATATATTCAAGCGACTTGGTTGGGCTGATGAACCTGGTGGATTCGTTCATCGCAAACGGCATCAGGCAAACGTCCCAGGCGGCCAAGAGTTTGGGGAGCGCACTATAATTTTGTTGTCCGATATAGTGAATATTTTTTTGGCGGGGCAATAATTGCGGATCAATCTTGTTGACTACAGGCCCGGCCAATACGATTTGCCATTCAGGATGCGCATCGGCCATCTGGCTGACTATGCCAGGATCAAAACGCTCATCTATCACGCCATAAAAGCCCAGGCGCGGCCTCGGCAACGCACTCATTGAAGGATGAGCGGTGTTTCTGTCGAGCGCTTGGCGGAAATGGTGAACATCAACGCTGCTGGGAAAACAATGGACGTTGGGATTGCGATGGCGTTTCGCGTTATACAGGCTTGGCCCGCCAGTAAAAACAATATCGGCCGTCTTAAGCAAAGTGTCTTCGTATTCCAAAAGGCTCGGAGGAGGATTTTTGAATGCGCTGAGCTCGTCCATGCAGTCGTACACGACAAGTTTTACTTTTATTTCATCGAGCAGGGGCAGCGCCATTGGCGTATAGAACCACACAATAGGATTGTCATGCTGCTTGCCTATCTCGCGAACCATCTTTTGGAGATACGGAAGATGCGCTTCATGAAAACCTGGTTTGTCGACTGGCGTGACAGGACGACAAACCGCCAGGTTAGGCAGGGGATATGAAACGGAGAGATCCGTCTTGCCAGCCTCGAACACGGGCTCTTCCACAAAGACAATGCGGTAATGCTCGGCGAGCCTTGATAAAAGATGCTGCGGACGTTGATAAACAAAATCCCAGCGCAGATGTGAAAAGACAATGATTGTTTGCATAGGGCTTCACAATTTAATTACGATACTTATAAAGGCCGATTCTGAAGGTTTGTTCAATTTTTTAAATGTGCCGTCGTGCAGGCTACTAATGCTTCTTCATTTCTGTCCGTGTGGTATTGAATTTAATGTTAACCAAATAGGTGTTTGCCAGCCTAATCATCTTCCTTGTGAATTTGCGGTTATTGCGGGGCTGGGCGCTTCTCGACAGGTGTGTGCTCGATTTCGCAATGGGCAACATCTAGCATGGCAACACACGCTTCAAATTTGTCGGCGACCTGTACTACATCAAAAACATAAATTGTTTGATCTACTTGAACTTCTTTCGTAGTAAGGCGGATGGTTGCCATATTTTCGACCTGCGGTTATGTATAAGACAGCTTGAGAAAGCAGACCTGATGGAGTAATAAAAGAAGCCCATCAATTACTAATTGAAGTGGCGATAATTTGTCAAATAGGCATGCTGATAATTACCTATTGTATAAAAAGATCATTCGACCAATCCAGTCGGACATTAACTGAACCCGATGTAAGAAAAAGAACTACATACATGCTTTAGAGAAAATAGAAGGCAGTAGAAAAGTGCCCGCAATGTACGGCCGATGGTTATGTTGTAGTTTGCGACAAGTTGGACAAATGGAAGTTGCGAAATCGTAAAGGAGGCAAGCTCAATCTACACTCATGCATTACATCTTTAATATCGTTACTTCGATTTATGGACGATAGCCAAGTAAATACCAGGGGATTAAGGCATTTTTACTGGGCTTATGTATGCAACATGACTGAAGAGGCTGCTATATAGGCGCAAGATGCTTATGTTCATCCATCCACTTTAATCCGCTATGACAGATTCAACGATCATCCACCGCGCCCGCATTCTCATAGTCGATGACTGTTGCGACACAGCCGGGCTGCTGTGTGAACTGTTGACACTGAAGGGTTATGAGCAGGTCTCCTGGGCCACAGACGCCGACGCAGTGCGTAGCTTGCACATGGCGAATCACTATGGTTTGATACTCCTCGACATGCATATGCCTAACCTGGGTGGTTTGGACGTCATGCGTCATTTGCACACTACGGAGCCCGACTATTACGTCCCGGTGATCGCCATCTCAGGAGATCGGCGTTATAGAACCGTGGCGATGGAAGCCGGTGCATGTGCTTTCCTCCTCAAGCCGTTCAGTCATAAGGAAGTGGAAGCTACAATTTGTAATGTGCTTTCGACTCGTTACGCATACATGAGCAGGTTTGTCATGAGCGTATAACTTCTTTCAAATGCCAGAGTGACGCAGGAAAAATATGTTCACCCATGGGAAGATGGCTTCTTGAATGAATGCCAACTCGACGACGGCACGTCAGGACCCTGGAACATCAAACGCATGGGCGGCATCACAATTACCCGAGAGCTATCCGAAAGGCCATGCGCGGATTGGAAGAAGCAGCAATGTTGCTTGAAAAAGCGGGGGCAGAATTGCAGGACTCAGATCAATCTGATGCCGCAAAGCTATTCCAAAGAGAAGCTCGGAAAACACGCCAACAGGCTAATCAGATTAGGGGAACGGTATTGTCAAGCAGACGCTGTAGCGGTGACAGCTTGCTGGCAGAGGCAGAGAAAAATAAAGACAAGTAAACGCATCCATGCTCCAGCGATGTACGTAGTCCGGCAGGGAGATCAGAGCTGCCTGGCGCGTGCCGACTCGTCGGTCCATAGCGCCTTGTGCAGAGCGACAATGCGCGCGCCATGCTGCGCGGCGACCGCCTTTGCTTCTTCGGTAAACACCGTCCCGACGACGATCACGCCGTTCTCCGCCGGCTTTTCAAGTCGCCTGAATGCCCGCACGAGTGGCGCGGAATGGACGACATCGCGCGGGTTATGGGCGCACAGCACCAGGCTGTAGACGCCGGCCGGATCAATTCCCTTTACGATTTCATCGCGGTACAGCGGCGGTACTGCATCGCGCAGTCTTGCCCCGCTGACACGCTCGCGTATCGTTGCTTTCATCATATGCTCCTCACGCTGCATCCGGCTTGGAACGGTCCCTGACCGCTTCAAGTTTCAGGCAGGCCCCGCCCGCGTGACCCGCTTCCGGATTCTGCGCAATGCCGCTGACTCATCAGATCACGGGATCCGCAGCGTCGGCGCTAACTTGCAGCGCGGGCGGCAGCAGCATTTGCTGTTGCTGGTCGCAGGGAAGGTGGTTTGCCGTCATTGCCATTAACGTTACCTCATCCCTCGGATGACGCGGCGTGGCTCTGCCGCGCAGACTCCTAGGTCGCGTCCTTCCCGGCCCCGGTGCGCGGACCGGTGGTCGCATTGGTACTGCCGGTCGCGCGCTCGGAGCCTGCCGCGCCGGTACTTGCCGTCGTGCCACCGGCCGGCATGCCCGGACCGCCTGCGGCGTCGGTCATGTTCCGGGCCGGCGCATTCGTCCCGCCTGCATCGGTTGCCGCAGCAGCCAAGGGGACGCCAGCAGCCTGGCCGATGTTTAGCGTGCTCCCCGGTCCGGCCGACGTACCTGGAGTGGGCGCATTCGCGGCAAGTGCGGCGCCTGAATGCATTCCTGCAAAGCCTGTGTCGATGTCGCGTATGGCGCGATCGTCCGGCGCAGCATCGTCACGGTTCGATGCGGCGCCGGCAGGGCCGGGGCGCTGCTCCGACCGCTCTGGTTGCGAAGGCGTCGACACCATTTCCACCACCTGTTCCACATCCTGCTTCTGTCCGGCATCGGTCGTCTTGGCGGCGAGGTCGCCGAGCGCCACAATGCCTACCAGCCTGTGCGCCTCGTCGTGAGATACCACCGGCACGCGGCGAATCTGGCTGTCCGCCATCTGGATCATTACCTCATCCACCGGCTGGTCCTCGAAACACCAGCGCACCTCGCCGCTCATCACATCTTCGACATGCGCATCCTGAGGCCTCTTTCCAACGGCGGTACCTCGTACCGTGATGTCCCGGTCAGTGACCATCCCTACCAGGCGCTCTCCGTCACATACCGGGAGTGCGCCGACATTCAGCTCGTCCATCATTTGCGCTGCGTGCTGCAAGCTCTCCTGCGGCGTCACGAACCTGACGTCGCGAGTCATTACTTCGGAAACCATCTGCATGTTTTTCTCCTTCGAGTGATATGCGTTCGCCGGGCGCGCCGCCGGGTACCTGCGCCGCCCACGCCGGGCGACGTCCGGAACGACCCTACTAAGACCCCAAAGGATGTAAAAGTTTTCACTTCGATGGTGAAAAAACATCGACTGCCGAACTAGTTTCTTCATCAGAAGATCGGACACATTACATATTGCCTGGAAGTCTGCGCGGCAGAAGGATTGAAGCCCGATTTTCGGCGCTTTCATGGTCCTTTACCTTTTCCATATGCCGAAAAAATCGCTTGCAGTGCGTTTTAGGAGGCCGAATATTTGGCGTGAATTTCCAATTTTTTTTTTCCGCCGCGCAGACTCCTGGTGGTTGCAGCAACTCATTTTGTTACATCAACTCCCTCCCGCTTAACCTACTGTCCGAATTTCCGGGACCACTTCTCTCGATCAGAACAGCCTGGCTCTGGAGATCGGACTGGAACGCACCAGTGTGGCCGAATCCGTTTTGCGATTGCAGATGCGCGGCTTGCTGGATCGCCGGAAAAGCCTCGATGACGCCCGAGTGAAACTGGTCAAGCTGACGCGTAAGGGAAAGAACCTGGTGGCCAAAATTGCGCCTGCGGCGCAGCGCGCGCATGACCGTACCATCGATCATTTGCCAAAGCTCGAACGCGAACAATTCCTGCTGCATCTGATCCGGCTCGTCGAAGCGAACAATGACGTCGTCAGCGTGCCCTTTCGCTTGCCGTAAGCAGTTCGCCGCGGCAATGGACGATCGTCCGGGCGTCAGATCAGACTGTCCCTCGGCCGTACGCCCTGTGCCCAAACATGCGCACATTTTCTGCGTACCTGCTTATGAACTGCCCCACCTGGAGCGGTTTGCGCATTAGTGTACGGTGTTGCGAGCCGCTTCGGGCGCAAGGCGGCGTTGTTCGTAATTTCCGCTCTAATATAATAAATATAAAAGTATATGAATAGCCGGAAAAATCCGCATAAGCCTATGAAATGGAAACTGCTCTAGACCTCGATCACTCTGGAGTGCATCGAGCAGACATGCGCAATTGATTCGGCCGGATCTACCGTGAAGCCGGCGCGCGGATACGCACAAAAAATGGTAAGCATCTGTTTATTGCAAAGCCGGTTCCAAAGGGTCTCCAGGTGTGCAGTGCCTTCCTTGTTTCCCTGTGCCCATGTCAGCGCGACCATTTCTCCAAACCCGCGAACTCTTCTGCCGTTACGCCGCGCGCGCGCCAGTACAGGCAGCATAACCGATGCAAATAGTTCATCGTCCGGCATGCCATCCTTCATGAACCGTTCGAGGGTCTCGTCGGCCACGAGCGGAATGTATTGATCATGGGCTCGGGCCGCATTGAGGTCGACTCCGTCAGCGGTCAACTGCTCTTCGAGCTCGGCAAGGTGTGCCTTTGTTGCGATAACAATCGCTGCTTCACCGGCCAACAGGCCAGTCAGGATGTAAAGTTCGAGCATCTCCATAAGAGTCGCATCGTCTTCATAGATGTGCACCAGGTGCTCGAAGGTAGAACTGTCACCCGGCACCACGAAGGTTGACCTGCAAATAAGGCTATCTCCAAAGAAGGGGAATGCCTTTTCGGGCGGCGGCATCGGCAATGATTTTCCGTCACGAAGCATCTGCTCCACCTCTGTTGCCGGCAATGGGCGGCTGAAGAGATAGCCTTGAATCTGATCGCAACGGTGGTGTCGCAAATAAGCGAGCTGCTCCGCCGTCTCGACGCCTTCCGCGATTACGGCCAGTTTGAGACTATGCGCCATCCGGATGATCGTCAGCGCGATCGCAGCGTCGTCGGGGTTGGTGGTGATATTGCGTATGAAGGCAATGTCGATCTTCAGTTTATTGATAGGGAAACGGCGCAGGTAGGCGAGGCTCGAATAACCGGTGCCGAAGTCGTCAATGGATATTTGAACCCCTCGATTCGTCAAGCCCTCGAGCGTGGAGATAGTACGCTCGGTGTTCTCCATCAGGGAACCTTCGGTCAGTTCCAGTTCGAGCAGTTCGGCGGGGATTCCGTTTCTGACCAGTTCCTCGCTGACGTCGTCTTCCAGGTTCCCTTCAATAAATTGGCGTCCGGAGACGTTCACGGATATTTGTACCGGGCCAATCGGGCTGCGCATCCACTCTCCGATTTGCTGGCAAGCCGTGGCGATCACCCAGCTTCCTACCCGCACAATGAGCCCTGTTTCTTCCAGTGCCGGCATGAAGAGGTCGGGGGCTATCAGGCCGTGTCCCGGGCGCTGCCAGCGCAGCAATGCTTCAAGTCCGGCAATGCGTCCCGTGTTAACGAAGACTTTCGGCTGATAGTGCAAGACAAATTCGTTATTGTTTATCGCCTTTCGCAACGCCGTTTCCAATTCATGCCGTGCGACCGCGTCTATATTCATTTGCGCGGTAAAAAACCGGAACGTGTTGCGGCCCGCTTGCTTGGCCCGGTACATTGCCGTGTCGGCATACTTGATGAGCGTCTCGGGGTCCGATGCATCTTCAGGATGCACGGTGATGCCTATGCTGGCAGTAATCACCATCTCGTGCCCGTTGAGATCAAAAGGCATGGCCAATGCCTTGTGAATCTTGTTGGCGACGGCGATTACACCTTGTTGGCCATCCTGCATATTGAGAATCAGGGCGAATTCGTCACCCCCCAGGCGGCCGACCGTATCCCTTATTCGAATGCATTGAGCCAGGCGATTGCTGACCTGAACCAGCAATTCATCGCCGATGGCGTGTCCGAAGGTGTCATTCACGTTCTTGAAATTATCGAGATCGATGAACATGACGGCGATTTTCCATGCGCCATCAGAGGCTTGCAGCAACGATTTTTTGAGGGTTTCAAAAAACAGCAAGCGATTCGGCAGGCCGGTAAGAGAATCGTAATGAGCAAGCTGCTTCAAACGTCGCTCGACCTCCCGTCGCTCGGTAATATCGCGTATTACGCAAACCATGATCCAGTCATTGTCCGAGGGAAGTGCCTGTCGATGCATTTCCACCGGAAAGATGGATCCATCGTTGCGCTTCAGTCGGGATTCGGCCATGTCATTGGTGCCTGGCCGTTCAATGGTGGCGTCGTAGATGTTCTCGAGTTGCTGGCGAGACAGAGTGCTCAAATGCTCTGGTCCTAGCTTGAGCAATTCATCACGCGTGTATCCATGCATTTTGCAAGCAGTCGCATTGACCTCGACAAAGCGCATGGTTGAGCGGCTCACTAAAAAAATTGAGTCGGCAGTGAAGTCCATCGCCGTTCGAAAACGCTGCAGGTCAGCTGTGCGAGCCTGTACTTTCTGCTCCAGCATCCAGCTCTGGCTTTGCAGCAAATCGTTGAGTGATTTCAACCGCAGCAAGTTGCGTACCCGTAGCCATAATTCGGCGCGGTCGACAGGCTTGGTCAAAAAATCTTCAACGCCGGCATCAAGGCCGGCCAAACGCGCGCCACGATCGTCCAGCGCAGTCACCATGATGATCGGAATGCTTGCGGTACTCGCACTGGCCTTGAGCAGTTTCGCCACCTCATAGCCGTTCATGCCGGGCATCATCACGTCAAGCACGATCAAATCCGGCTGATGACTTGCAGTCGCCGCCAACGCATCCTCTCCATTCACCGCTGTCAATGTCCGATAGCCTTCTGGCTGCAACAGCGCCTCAAGCAGTCTGCGGTTGTGAATTTCATCGTCCACGATAAGTATGGTGGAGGCCGGGTTGGTCATGATGTGTATCGCTCCTGCGGATGGGTTGCTACCGGGGGTGCCTGTGCCTTTCTCTCCGCAAGGAGGGTGTCGACCGTCGCATACAATTCCTGGTACCGCAATGGCTTGGCGATATAGGCGTCACAGCCCGCAAGCCTGCTTTTCTCCCGATCGGATTGCATCGCCATGGCAGTGAGCGCGATGACTGGAATGGTCGCCGTCGCCGGATCGTGTTTTAACAACGCTGTTGCGGTGAGCCCATCCATTTCCGGCAGCTGAACATCCATCAGTATTAATGCGGGCAGTTCCGAGCGCGCCAGCGTCAGCCCGCTCTCGGCGTCCACTGCGCATATCACCACGTGGCCGACGTTACTCAGGAGGATTGTGGCCAACTTCATGTTTGCAACATTGTCTTCAATGATTAGTATTTTGGCCATGCATCGTACCTATTTTTTTCCATGCGGTTGTAGTGCGCGCCGTACTTCGGCGAGGAAGCCAACGCGGTTAAAGCCTGCCTTTTCGACAATCCGGATAGCGTTGTCCGGATTGCTGTTGAGGGTAGCGCGATCTTGCGCCGTCACTTGTTTTGCCGTGACTACGACGATGGGAATGTCCGCGGTTTCCGCGGTGCGCTGAAGCGCCTCGACCACGTCGAAGCCATTTACCTCCGGCATCATCAGGTCGAGCAGGATCAAATCCGGGCGTAGCCGCTGCGCCAGAGCAATTGCCTCGATACCGCCGTAGGCGCGCGCGACGGCGTAGGCAGGTGACGGCAGAAACGCAGCGATCACTTCAACGGCCTTGGGGTCATCATCGACCACCAGTACCGTGCAGGTGCTTTCCGCGACCGGATGTAATCCGAGATTTTCCAGGGACGATTTCAGCTGCGCGCGGCTGATCGGCTTTTGAAGAACCGTTGCCGCACCGCGGTTCAGCGCGAGGTTGCTTTCGGCCGCGCCGGAGATGATTACAACCGGAACGTGCGCTAGCGCGCCGCTTTCCCGTATTTGCGCCAGAAAATCCCATCCGTCCATTCCAGGAAGATTGATGTCCAGCGTTATCAGGCTGAGCGTTTGCCGGGGTGCGATCTGCAAGGCTGCTTCCGCACTCGCGGCGCGCAGGACGCTGAACCCCTCGGCTTCGAGCAAGAGGCGAACCAGATCGGCGGACCGGTCGTCGTCTTCCACAACCAATGCAACACGTTCGGAACATCCGGCAGTAGCAATCAAGCCTTGGTGGCCGTTGACCAGGGACGCGGGGTCGCTTTGGCCAGACATGCGTAAAGGCAGCCAGACGGCGAAGCGAGCTCCTTCTCCTTCCGCACTTGCCACCGCGACGGTACCGCCATGCAGCTCGGCCAACTGCTTGACCATCGCCAGTCCCAGGCCCGTTCCCTCAAACTTCCGGGCCAGGCTGCTGTCGATCTGGCTGAATGGTTGAAACAGCTTTGCCATGTTCGGTTTGGAAATGCCGATACCGCCATCGGTCACGCAGATCTCGAGAAATTCCCTGTGCTCGTTGTCGGCCAGTGCAAACGCATGCACCGTCCACAGGCCGGGCAGGGTACCAACCATAGCGCGAGGCACCTTTCGCGCACGCAGGCTTATCTGCCCGCGGTGGGCGCTGAATTTGACTGAGTTCGACAGCAGGTTGTAGACGATTTGCTTGGTCTTGCGCAAGTCCAGTTGCATGGTGCCCAGGTCCGCGTCCATGTCGAGCACGAGATCGATGCGCTGGGCTGCTGCCTTTTCCCGCACAATCGTCAGACTGTTGGTCAGCACCTTGTTAAGGTCGCCAGTCTCCAGTTCGAGCGACATCATGCCTGCTTCAACCTTGGATAAGTCGAGAATGTCATTGGTCAGCGAGAGCCGATGCTGCCCGCTGGTAAAAATATCGCCGATGTACTCTTGCTGATTAGCCGGCATCGACCCCATCAAGCCATCCTTGAGCGCCTCGGAAAAGCCGATGATGGCGTTCAACGGCGTGCGCAATTCGTGCGACATGGTTGCCAGGAACTCGGATTTCATGCGACTGGCATGTTCCAGCTCCACGTTCTTTCCTTGCAGCGTGCGATCGAAGCGCTTGCGCTCCGTCACGTCGCGGGCGGCTGCAATGACGCCCTGCAGTGTGCGGTCGCGGTTATGGAAAGCCGCAGCGTTGTAGGAGACTTCTGTTTCCTTCCCGTCCTGAGCACGCACGGTCAACTCATAGTCGCTGACCTTGTTTTCAACGAGCACGCGCCTGATGGCGGCATCAGCCCTCGCGGGATCGGTGAAGAAGTTCCGGCATGGAGAGCCGATCAGTTCATCGCGGGTACGTCCGGTAAGGGCAATCATTTGCTGATTCACATCAGAGATGATGCCTTGCGGATTGGTCATCATGAGCGCATCGAGGTTCGATTCGATCAGCGAACGCGTATAAAACTGCTGGTCACGCAATCGCTGGTCCAGCAGAGCCTGAGCGGCTTCAACCTGTTTGCGCGCCGTATTGTCGGTGCCGATCAGCAAATACCCGATGATGTTTTCCAGCTCATCGCGTAATGCCGTCACCGAGACGATAGCCGGAAAGCGACTACCGTCCCTGCGGATATATGTCAGTTCGTAAATGTCTTCGATGCCGCGCGAGGCCTTGAACACGAGCGCCTCAAAGCCCGGCGTGATTTCGGTCTCGAATTCCAGGCTTAGAGCGGTGGCGCGCGCGATCAGCTCTTCCGGGTCGGAGATGGCTGCTGGCGTAATGCTATTAATAACATCGGCGGCGGCATAGCCCAGCATCCGCTGCGCGCCAACGTTGAAAATCTGAATGACCCCTTTTTCGTCGGTCGCGATGCTGGAAAAATTGGCACTGTTAAAAATGGCATCTTGCAAGGCGCCGGTTTTGAGTATTGACTTCTGGCGCCGGGATTCCGAACTGGCGTCCGGTTTACCGGGCGTTGTAGAGCTACTATCTGACGTTATATTTGGCATGAGCTCGTTCGCGAACAATCGTACATCAGTAGGCGACCGAACTAAATAGTGCGCGACGCTACTGCAGAGCAGGCTCGCAGACTACGGTGCCGATGAGCTCGTGATGCGCAAACCGGCAAGGTGCAAAGAGGCGATAAAGTGGACTAAGCTTACCAGAAATATTGCCGGTGTGCAATAAATGGTGGCGAAAGCGCACCGGATAGTTCGAGTTCAGCCGACAATCCCATGGCGAACCGGGTACAGCATGCGTTACGCATTGGTGCAGACCGCCATCTTACTGAGTAAATCCGCGCGACCTAGCCGAGCAAGATATCTTTGCCATTTATCGGGCTGCGTTTGCAAGTGCGCAGTCAACACGGAGAGCCCTGGCCAAATTTATCCAGCTGTCCAAGAAACCTGGCTATCCCGGGCCCTGCCAATTCCGGCATTTCCACGTGCGGGTAATGCCCTGCGCCTTCAACCAGGATCTTTTCCGCACCTAATCTGGAGGCAAGCAGGCATGCTTCCTGTGCCGCGTCAGGAAAGTCCACGTCTTTGGTGCCCATGACCACCAGACTCGGCAATCGATTGCTTTCCATGATGGCATCCGTATCGGCCTTGGAAAGGCCCACCATGGTTTTCAGTGCATCGAAACGTCCCGGCTCCCGCAAGTTCCTGGCGAGCCGGGCGCGATACTGCACATGATCCGCCGGCTTACGAGAAGGAAACAAACTATCCCAGTACGTCATCCAGAACCAGTTACGCCAAGGTCCGGCAAATGCTGTTTTCAGCACTGCTTTCATGATCGGAGACACAGGCAGGTCCCGCATGATCGGGCCGATCAGCACCGCGCCGCGAATTGTCAATGGCGCATGGTGCGCAGCCCAGAACGCCGCTCCGGCGGCAAACGAGTTGCCGATTACCATGGCGCTCGCAGCGCCGAGATGCTCAATCATTGCAAGAATATCCAGTCCGGCCGCCTGCGCAGAGTAGTCGTTCCAGCGAATCGACGATTCCCCTTGCCCTCGCACATCCATTGTCACGACGCGGAATCCTGCCTCTGTGAGGTACGGCCGAAGATAGCGATACTGCTGGCGTAAATCACCCATCCCTGGCACGGCAATCACCAATGGACCGTTTCCTCCCGTGTCATCGTAGGCAATCTTACCGTCGGCTAGCTGAAGGAATTGAGTGACTTCAGCCGGACGACTGATGGCATTCGGCTTGATTGATGCAGGAAAGTCGCTTGGAAGTGATGCTGGAACGCGTGCGTGCATGTCAGGCTCCGGTCTGGTAGGTGAAAGCAATTTTGCTGAGCTAACTTTACAAGGCAGAAAGATAAACAGCAATTGCCTAAAGCCGACTAATTACTATACATTTCTGTATGGATAAAAATGAACCTGACTGGAATCTTTACCGCTCTTTCCTGCAAGTGATGAGAGAAGGCAGCCTTTCCGGAGCTGCCCGGACGCTAGGCGCAACGCAGCCAACCGTGGGCCGGCATATCGACGCGCTTGAAGCTGCACTGGCTGTAAAGCTGTTTACCCGTACGCTGGATGGCCTGACCCCGACTGAGGCTGGCCACAGGCTGCAAGAATCGGCGGAAGCCATGTCCTTGCTATCGAAATCGATGATGCGAACGGTATCGGCAGAAGCCGCCGAGGAAGGAGGAACCGTGCGTATCACGGCAGGTGAGGTCATTGGCGTCGAGGTGCTGCCGCCTATCCTGGTTCGTCTCAGGGACGCGCATCCGGCAATATGCATAGAGCTGGCGCTCAGTAACCGCAATGAGGACATGCTGCATGGCGCAGCCGACGTGGCAGTCAGGATGATCCGGCCCGAACAGACGGCACTCGTGGCAAAACGCCTTGGCGCCGTGCAATTGGGGTTGTTTGCGCATCGCGATTACCTGAAGCGTTATGGCACACCCAGAAAACTTGACGACCTTGTTAACCATGCACTGATCGGTTTCGACCGGGATCCGACGTTTGTGCGCCTTGCCAAGTCGTGGGGCCTGGATGTGGCGCGAGAAGACTTTGCATTTCGTTCCGATAGCGAGCACGCCCAGTTAGCTGCGCTGCGTACCGGGATCGGTATCGGGGTTTGCCAGGCAGGCATCGCCCGGCGCCATGCCGAACTGGTGCCGGTTCTTGCCGATTCGCTCAAGTTTTCGCTGGATATGTGGCTGGCAATGCATCGTGACAGGCGCAACGAACGCCGCGTGAAGATAGTGTTCGACCATCTGGCCAAGGAACTTGGCACCTATGCGCGCGGGCCAGGTTAGGTGCGTTTTGAGCTCAACCGTAACAACTTCGCACTTGGCGACAAGTTGAATCATCGGGAGTGGAAATGATTCAAAATGATTCATTATGTAGGAGCCCGTATTAAGATTGAATTAGTAAAGCGAAGCAACGTGAATAGGTTGGAAAATTAAAGG
>JAQGMO010000360.1 GCA_028292315.1 Herminiimonas sp.
GCGGTCAATGTATTGAAAGAACGCGCCGTTACCGATGAGCAGATTCTTTTCATGGCATTGGTCGCGGCGCCGGAGGGGGTACAGGTCTTCCAGGCCGCGCATCCCGATGTAAAGGTCTATGTCGCGTCCCTCGATTCGCATCTGGACGACCACGCGTATATCGTGCCCGGCCTCGGCGATGCGGGAGACCGGCTGTTCGGCACAAAATAGCGGGCCTCGGTACGTCGACACCTGCGGTGTGCGGCAACACGGCGCAGCCGCAGGTGTCGAGGGGAAGCCGCCGCCGCGAAGTCGCCGCGCTGCGGGAGATCCGGCATTGTGGTCAAGGCTGGTTGCGCCATGCAGGCAACGGCAGAAAGTTTGCCGGGTAAACCAAGCGGATCGCCGCGCGGGCTGCGACAGGCATTTCAAGATTGTCATTTTGCTCTGCTCTCAATACACTATCCGCCAGTAAATATTTCTTTTAATCAAACGAGCTGCCGGACGGTGCAATGTGCCTGCCCGCCGCTCGGACTACCTGGAGAATCCCGATGGCAGAGTCCTATTTCCCTAAATGGCGCGTGCGGCAGAGCACCAGCGATGGCCTTGGGCCCGTGATCGGAACCGAAGAGCGTTTGCCGTGGCCGCAAACAATCGCGATGGGACTGCAGCATGTGGTGGCGATGTTTGGCGCAACCGTGCTGGCGCCGCTGTTGATGGGCTTTGATCCCAATCTGGCGATTTTCATGTCGGGCATAGGCACCCTGCTTTTTTTCTTGTTCGTCGGCGGCCGGGTACCCAGTTACCTCGGATCGAGCTTCGCCTTCATCGGCCTGGTCATTGCAGTCTCCGGCTACGCTGGCCAGGGACCGAATGCCAATATCGGTGTCGCGCTCGGCGGCATCATTGCTTGTGGAATTGTTTACACGCTGATCGGGCTGCTGGTCATGGCTGTCGGCACCGGCTGGATCGAAAAGCTCATGCCGCCCGTGGTCACCGGCGCAGTCGTGGCGGTCATTGGCCTGAACCTGGCGCCGATTGCGGTCAAGGGCGCGACCGCGAATAACTTCGATGCCTGGATGGCATTGATGACTGTGCTTTGCGTGAGCATTGTCGCCGTCTTCACGCGCGGAATGGTGCAGCGCCTGCTGATCCTTATCGGATTACTGCTGGCCTACGCGATTTATTTCTTGTTGACGAACGGTGCGGGCTTGGGGAAACCGATCGATTTCACGCCGGTAATCAATGCCGCCTGGTTTGGCGTGCCGAAGTTCGTCGCGCCGGTATTCAAGTTCGATGCCATGGCCTTGCTGGCGCCGGTCGCCATCATCCTGGTGGCTGAAAATCTCGGTCATATCAAAGCGGTCAGCGCCATGACCGGACAAAACCTCGATCGTTATATGGGCAGGGCATTTGTCGGCGACGGCGTCGCCACGATCCTGTCGGGCAGCGCAGGCGGCACCGGGGTCACAACCTATGCGGAAAATATCGGTGTCATGGCGGTGACGAAAATTTATTCGACGCTGGTCTTCGTGGTGGCGGCCATGATTGCGCTGGTGCTTGGATTCTCACCGAAATTCGGTGCGATCATCCTGACCATTCCCGGTCCGGTGCTCGGCGGCGTCTCGATTGTCGTGTTTGGCTTGATCGCGGTTGCGGGCGCGCGCATCTGGGTGGAAAACAAGGTCGATTTTTCAGATAACCGCAACCTGATCGTCGCGGCCGTGACCCTGGTGCTTGGCGCCGGCGATTTCACCTTGAAGCTTGGACAATTTTCACTGGGCGGGATCGGGACGGCCACGTTTGGCGCGATTATCCTGTATGCCTTTCTGTCATTATCGCCTGCTCGCAAGAATTGATCCTGACGCCGGGAAGCCTTGTACCGGCACGGCTCCCGGCGGAATTCGATGCGTCGGTGCCTTTCCATCGCAGGCGCATCAGTTTGCTTCGGCAAGTGCCGCGCGCACGAGCGCCGTGTCATAAAAAGTATTCATCTTGCTGATCTGTTTTCGATCCGGTGTAAATTCGAAAACCGACATGCCGCCGAAATTAATCACCTTGTCGTTATTTAATACCCATTTATATTTGGCTTGTACAGCGATGCAAATATCGCCATTTAACGCCTGAAAAACATTTTGCACTTTGACGTTTGATTCTTTGACCACCGAAAATAACCACTCGTGATAGGTTTTAACGTCGGAAGCCCCTCGCAATGGTGTGGTAATCACTGCGTCCGGTGCAAACATAGACAGGATGGCATCAAGATTACGCGCTTTAACCGCTGCGCGATATTGCAGGTTTAATTCAAATGCGTACATGTCAGAGAACCCGATGTGTTCAGTTAAATTGCACCAGATCTGACGCTGGACCTGGTATGTGCGGTTAAGAATAAACAACTTTAAAATTAAAGTCACTATATAGTGATGGGGTACAACCTTTTAATTGACTCCGATTCAAGAATCGAATCCCTGTCATTCCTCGCTGGAGCCGACGGGCCTGGCAGGCATCAAGTTATTGCAGCACAGGCTGTTGCATCTCTATTATTAGCAAGTATCCAGGGTCTGTTTTCAATCCAGGCGAGATACGTCTTGTAACGTGCGTTACAAACCATCATTACGTTCACAGAACTTTCTCCTGTTTAATAGAGTTGTCGCATGAGAGCAAGAGCAAGAGCAAGAGCAAGAGCAAGCATGGCACTCAAGCGCTTTAATGGTCAGGTGGAACGATTGCATGACTAGCGGCATACATTGCACTTTCTGCACGATTACAAGGATCTGACATGAAAAATAAAGTTGTTATTTCTGCCGTCATGGCAATGGCCCTGATGGCAGGCACCTCTGCTTTTGCCCAAGGATATGACCGTAACAATGATCGCCATAACGATCGTAGCCGCAATGAGCAAGTCCAGCGCGGTGGCCCAGGCGATGATCGTGGCCACGGTTATCGAGCCGAACGCCGCGCTGATCATCTGCGCGCAAACGACGATAGGCGAGACGGTTATCGAGCCGAACGCCGCGGTGATCACCAGCGCGCGTACGACGACAGGCGAGACAGTTATCGAGCCGAACGCCGCGACGATCACCAGCGCGCGTACGACGACAGGCGAGACAACGGCCCACGTCATAATTGGCGTAGAGGACAGCGCATCTCACAGGAATACCGCCACAGACAATATGTTGTCAATGATTGGCGCTCCCATCGTCTGAGCGCTCCGCCTCGAGGGCATCATTGGGTTCAAACAGGTAGCGACTATGTTCTTGTTACCATCGCCAGTGGCGTCATCGCGCAGATTGTGCTTCATTAATCGACGCTCGTTGCCGCTCGAACCGGACTCACTCAGGAATAGCCGTAATCTCGAATGTCCGGTTCGAGTCTGTCATCCATCCTGAAATCTCCAGTTCAATCTCCAGTTCACTGTCGCACTACCGTCTAACCGAATCGGAACGACGGCATAGGGCAAACGTCGCTTTTCTATCCCAATCGTCCATAAACAGCCGTTCATATGAGTCAGATCGCCGTTTAGCAGATAATGGGAACTTTTCTACCAGAATTTACTATGACGTTTGCATCTCTAGGCCTGATCGATCCCTTGCTTCGCGCCCTCGACACTCTCGGCTATAAGACCCCTACGCCGGTACAGGCGCAAGCCATTCCGGCAGTACTTGCCGGGCGTGACCTGATGGCGGCTGCGCAAACCGGCACCGGGAAAACCGCGGGCTTTGCCCTGCCGTTGCTGCAACGGCTCACGCTACAAGGCTCGCCGGTGGCCAGCAATTCCGTGCGTGTACTAGTGCTGGTGCCGACGCGTGAACTGGCGGTTCAGGTGCACAAAAGTTTTCATGAATACGCCGGCAACCTGCCGCTGCGCATGGCAGTGGCTTTCGGCGGGGTAAGCATTAACCCGCAGATGATGAAACTGCGCAAGGGCCTCGATGTCCTGGTCGCCACGCCGGGTCGCCTGCTCGATTTGCACCGGCAGAATGCAGTCAGGTTCAACCAGGTCGAGACGCTGGTGCTGGACGAGGCCGACCGCATGCTTGACCTGGGGTTCTCCCGTGAACTGGATGCGGTGTTTGCCGCATTGCCGAAACGCATGCAGACGCTATTATTTTCCGCGACTTTCTCCGATGCTATCCGGGCGTTGGCGGGCACCCTGCTGGTTGATCCGCTAAGCATTGAAGTCAGCCCGCGCAATACCACGGCCAAGGGCGTCAAGCAGTGGATGATTCCGGTCGATAAGAAACGCAAGACCGAGCTGTTCACCAACCTATTAAGGAAAAAACGCTGGGGCCAGGTACTGGTATTCGTGAAAACCCGTAAGGGTGTCGAGCAACTGGTCGGGTCTTTGCTCGCGCAGGGAATCACTGCCGACTCGATCCACGGCGACAAGCCGCAGCCGGGCCGCTTGCGCGCGCTTGAACGTTTCAAAACTGCCGAGGTGCAGGTATTAGTGGCGACTGACGTGGCGGCCCGCGGGCTCGATATCGACGATCTGCCGCAAGTAGTCAACTTTGACTTGCCGATCGTTGCCGAGGATTACATTCACCGTATCGGCCGCACTGGCCGTGCTGGCGCCGTGGGTGAGGCGATTTCGCTGGTGTGCGCCGATGAGGTGCAATTGTTGGCGGCGATTGAAGCCTTGACCCGGCAAACCTTGCGGCGAACCGAAGAGCCGGGATTTGAGCCGGAACACCGGGTGCCGGTGACCGATACCGGTGGGCAAGTGCTGAAAAAGCCGAAAAAACCCAAGAAGCCGAAGGTCGGCGGCGGGCGCTTTTAAGACCGCTTCCGAGAATGCTTCCGAGACCGATCGCCGGTCCGGCGAATTCGAGTTCGACAACGGGTCATTCAATCCATGGCTGGTGGAGCCAGTATTTCGCGGCTCCCGTTTGAGGCCATGGATGAGAGAATGCCGGCGGATTCCATTTGCTCCACGAGCCGCGCTGCTCGGTTGTAACCAATGCGTAACTGCCGCTGAACCGATGAAATCGATGCCCGCCGGGTACGGATGACGAAAGCGACCGCTTCATCATAGAGCGGGTCGGATTCGACATTGCCGCCGTCAACGGGCGGCTCCGCGCCGGCATCGTCGCCGGGGGCGCCGGCCAGAATCGCTTCTTCGTACTCCGGTTCGCCGAACTGCTTCAAATATTCGACCACCCGATGCACTTCTTCATCGGAAACGAAGGCTCCGTGCACACGCTGTGGATAGCCGCTACCAGGCGGTAAAAACAGCATGTCGCCATGTCCGAGCAATGCTTCGGCGCCCATTTGGTCCAGCA
>JAQGMO010000365.1 GCA_028292315.1 Herminiimonas sp.
TCGCTCCTCATCGACTGGCTACGTCAAGCCCCGAAACGAACTGCATTCTGGGCCTATTGCATGGGCGTTGCATTAGTGGCTGCGGCAGGAAAAATCGATCACTGTGAAGCCACGGCGACATGGTGGCTCGAACAGTCACTTCGCAAACGATTTGCGGCAGTCCGGATCACCGCCAGCCACCCCGCGGTCTCGGAATAGCGGTATCGCCCGATGGGGGCCGCCACTTCACGCCGCCGGCAATCGTACCGGACAGCAGCGACCCTGGCGGCGGAACGAACGGGAGCCACCAAGGATTGCTGATGACGAAACTGGCAGTGAGCGGCGCCGGAACCGTGGTAATCGTAAATAGCAGCCTCAAACAGGGCGAACGCAGTCGCATATGGCTGATCCGTGGACAAATCGGTTCTGCCGGCATAGGCAAGTAATGCATGGGTTGCTCGGTTGCCTTACCGGCTAGTCCGGCACGTACCTTGTCGGAAAACGACGATCGATGACGCGGCCCGGGAATCGCTGCCGGAATCGTCCCATGGCAGAAAAATTAAAAAAGTGCTTACCAGGAAAAATCAGCAGACTTGATAGATCATGCCGGATTCAACAGTCAGTGCATTGTCCATGCTGTGACCGGAAGTGGTGATACGAAGTACGCGACTGATAATTTGACTGTCGCCGCAAAGGATGGAGCGCGTTCGACATAACGGAAACAGGAAGACGCTGCTTCGAAAAGTGCCACACGCGTTTTGCCACACGTTTATAACGCCAAAAACACGAAAGGGTCTAGACTTGTGATCTAGACCCTTTGTATTCGTGGTAGGCCGTGCGGGATTCGAACCTGCGACCAACGGATTAAAAGTCCGCTGCTCTACCAGCTGAGCTAACGACCCGAAAGACCGCAATTATAAGCAACACCCTACACTCTGTCAAATCGATGCGCTAAATTATTTACTCGCGGATTCAAGAGAGCGGCGAGACGTGGTGCAAACTTCCTCCACGACTCGCCCGGCGCATCACTTAATGGTCGCCAACCGTTCTCTAGCCGTTTGCGCGGCAGCAGAATCGGGGTACTGCGCGACCAATGTATCAAGCGCGCGTTTTGCGCCAACCTTATCCTTCAACTCGATCTGGCAGCTTGCAATGTTCAGCAAGGCATCCGGCGCTTTGGGATGGTCCGGAAAGCTGGTGGCGACGATCTGATGCGACGCGATCGCATTGCGATAATCACGCTGCGCATAATACGCGTTGCCGAGCCAGTAGTTGGCCGAGGCCGTGTATCCCGACCCGGGATAGCGCCGCAGGAAATCAGCGAACCCCGCGGCTGCACTTCTGTAATCGCCAGCCTTGAACAAGGTTAATGCCGCTTCATATGTCTTCTGTTCGTTGGGCAGGATGTCAACTTCCTTCCCATCGACCATGCCGCGTTGCGGCTCGAGCCTGCGGATGCGGCCATCCAGATCCGTGTAAAAATCCTTCTGGCGCCGCTGCTCATTCGCAAGCTCGTTGGTCAACACTTCGATTTGCCCGCGCAACCTGGCGATTTCCCCACGCAGTTGCTCGTTCTGACCAGACAGGTCGAGACTTGTCGTTTTATCGGCCTTGCCTTCCAGCCGTGAATTGAGCGAGTCCAGCCTTGCGCGAATGTCGAGAATCGCGCGGCGCGCTTCTTCATCATCGAACAGGCCTGCGCTCGCTTGCATCGGCGCGAAACAAAAGGTTGCTGCCAGTCCGGCCGCCAGCGCAGATCGAAGTAGGGTTTTCATGGTCTTTAATAGGTGATATCGGCGCGGCGATTTTCAGCCCATGCGGCTTCATCGCTGCCCAATGCTTTCGGCTTTTCCTTGCCGAACGAAATGGCTTCCATCTGGGTGTCGGAAACGCCCAGCAGCGATAGCGACCTGCGCACCGCTTCGGCACGCTTTTGTCCCAGCGCCAGGTTGTATTCACGTCCGCCGCGTTCATCGGTATTACCCTGGATGACGACCTTGCGGCTCTTGTTTGCCGCCAGATACCGGGCATGCGCCTCAACCACCGGCTTGAATTCATCCTTGACCGTATAGCTGTCCAGATCGAAATACACGCTCCGTTTCGCCAGCACGCCTTGCGGATCGTTGAGCGGGTCGGTGGAGCCAGCCCTTACGGTCGAGACGGTGCGCGGGTCAACCGCACCGGTGCCCGCCTGCGGGTTGGCCGCACTGCCGCTGCGATCTACGACCGGCGCCTTGTCGTCGAGCTTGACGGGCGACGAACAGGCGGTGAAAAGAACGGTGCTCGAAATGATAAGGGCTAGGGTTTTTGAAAAGTGCATAGATTTCTCCTGGTTATATCAATGGGATTATTTCATGAAAGGGCCCCAGGTAGGCTCCCTGATGTCGCCAGCCTGAGTTGTCAAGCGGTGCCGCACCCGGCCATCCACCGACACGACCGCGAGCGAACCGCGGCGTCCGGATTCAGTGGCATACATGATGTACTTGCCATTGGGTGAAAAGCTCGGTGATTCATCTTTTACGGTGTCGGACAGGCGCTGCTCCTGCCCATTCGTCAGATCAAGCACGAACAGCTGAAAGCGGCCCTCGCGGCGCGAAATGTAAGCGAGCGCCTTGCCATCGGGAGAAACGCGCGGGCTGATGCTATAGGTGCCGTTGAACGTCACGCGCTGCGCGGCGCCGCCGCTCGCGCTCATGCGGTAGATCTGGGGGCCGCCGCTGCGGTCGCTGGTGAAATAGATCGATTGCCCATCCGCCGAAAACTGCGGCTCGGTATCGATGCCGTCAGTATTGGTCAGGCGGCGCAAATTGGACCCGTCGGCATTGACCACGTAGACCTGCGTCAGGCCGTCCCTGGCAAGCGCGATCGCGATCTTCGATCCGTCCGGCGCCCATGACGGCGCCGAATTGCTTCCTTTGAAATTGGCTACCTGTATGCGCTGCCTGGTGACCAGGTCCTGCACATACACGACCGGTTTTTTGCTTTCGAATGAGACATACGCCACCTTGGTGCCGTCCGGCGACCATGCCGGCGAAATGATCGGTTCATTCGAGCGCAGCGCGACATTGACGCCTTCGCCGTCGGAGTCGGCGACTTCAAGGCGATATTCATTGCCGGCCTTGGTGACATAGGCAATCCGCGTGGCGAACGCACCGCGCGCGCCGATCAGCTTTTCATAAATGTCGTCGGCGATCTTGTGCCCGGTGACACGGGTGAATTGCGGCTGGGCCGCCAGCGCGAGCGCGGACAGCTGCGCGGACTTGACTGTGTCGAGCAATTTATAGCGCACATCGAAGCGGCCGTCGGCCAGACGCTGCACGCTGCCGACCACGAGCGCATCGGCGCCGCGAGATTTCCATTCGTCAAAATTGATAGACGATGTTTCCGACATGACGTTGCCGGTGTCGATGATCTTGAAGAAGCCGCTGCGCGCAAGATCGGCCTTGATGATGGCGGTGACTTGCGCCGGCGCGACCGATTCATTGGCAAAGCCGGCGATCGCAATTGGAATCTGGTTGGCCCCGACGCCAGAAATTTCGACCCGCAGCTGCGCGTGCGTGGCGCCTGCGGCAACCAGGCCGAGTACCGTAATCAGTCGCAGAAAAATTTTTTTCATCATGGTTACAGATCCTTCGGTTTGTGGGATACGGTGAAGCCGGACGGGACCGAGCCTGATTTATCGGGCGGGAAGGGCGCCGATCTTTCAATCGCTCGCCGCACCGCCTCATCGAAGCCGGTGACGCCGGAACCTTTCAGCTTGCGCACACCGCGCAATGAACCGTCCGGTAATAATTCGACGGAATATTCAACCGACGGATTTCCAGGCAGATCATCCGGCACGTTGAATGTCGTGTTCGATTTTATTTTAGCGCCAACCCGGCTGATGTAGCTTGCGTCAGCGCGTGATCCTTGCGCTTTCGGCGCTTCGCCGGCGCCGCCGGTGCCGGCCTGCGCCTGGCTACGGAGCCGGTTCATGTCTTCCTGGCGGCGCGCCTCGGCCGCCTGCGCTTCGGCCTTTGCTTCGGCTTCGGCCTGCTGCTTGCGCTTCGCCTCCGCCAGCTGCTTGCGCTTGAGGTCCGCGGCCGCCGCTTCCTTCTTCTCCTGTTCGGCCGTATCTTTTTTCTTCGCGGCGTCTGCCAGTTCCTTTTTCTTCGCCGCCTCGGCCAGTTCCTTTTCGCGCACAAGGTTCTTGCGTTCTTCTTCGCGTTCTTCGGCCAGGCGCTGCGCTTTCTCTTCCTGCAGCTTGCGCTTTTTCTTTTCCTGTTCCAGCGCGATGTCTGGCTTGGCCACCGGGGGCTTCGGCGTTTCAACCGGCTGCGGTTTCGGTATTTCCTTCACGACCGGCTTTGGCTTCGGCTCCGGCGGCCTGGGAGGTGGGGGTGGGGGTGGCGGTTCCGGCCGCGGCGCGGCTTCGATCGCGCGCGGGGTCCAGATCTCCGCTTCGACCGCGATCGGGGTTTCATTTTGCCAGCGAACGCCAATCCAGAGGAAGGTGATCAGTGCCACGTGCACCAGCGCCGCCAGGGCGATCGCGCGCCAGCGGCCTGGTTCTTTCGGGACGGTGTATGGAGCTGCGTCAGTCATGAGACGTTGTTCACCTGGTCGCGAGGCCCACGCGGCTGAAGCCGAGTTTCTTCGCTTCCGACACGGCGTGGATGACCTCGTCGTATTTGATGTCCTTGTCCGCCGAAATCATGACTGCCAGTTCCGGATTTTCCTGGTGCAGGGCGGCCAGTTTGCGAACCAGGTCGGTGCGGCCGGATGCCGTTTCCGGTTTTCCGGCGCCGCCTTTCTTGTCGTTGATGGCAATGCTTGCCGATGCGTCCGGCTTCAGCGAAATCTGGATATATTCGGTCGGCGGCAAGGTCGATTTGGCCGCGGTTGGCAAATTGATCACGCTCGGATTCACCATCGGCGCCGCCGCCATGAAAATCACCAGCAGCACCAGCATCACGTCGATATACGGCACAACATTGATTTCAGCCTTGAATTTGCGGGTGCGCCCGCCGCGCATGGAAGAGGAGTTCGACATCAGCGTGCCTGCCGTTGCAAAATGTTGGAGAATTCTTCGATGAAGGTTTCGAAGCGGATTGCGAGCCGGTCTACGTCATGCGAATAGCGATTGTAGGCCACCACCGCCGGTATCGCCGCAAACAGGCCGATTGCCGTGGCAATCAGGGCTTCGGCAATGCCGGGCGCCACCGTGGCAAGCGTCGCCTGCTGGACGTTGGCCAGGCCGCGAAACGCGTTCATGATGCCCCATACGGTGCCGAACAACCCGACATACGGCGACACCGAGCCGACCGATGCCAGGAACGCCAGGTGTGATTCCAGCGCATCCATCTCGCGCTGATAGGCCGCGCGCATGGCGCGCCGCGCGCCGTCGAGCATGGCGCCGCCGTCGATCGCAGCCTTGCCGGAATACGAAGCGCGGACCTTATTGAATTCGCTCATTCCCGACTCGAAAATACGCTCAAGCGCGCCGTTTTGTTCGGCACGCTTGCGGCGGGTCGATGTGGCGTCTTCATACAATAGATCAAGATTGCCGCCAGACCAGAAAAGACGCTCGAATTCTTCCGTTTGCGCGCGCGCGTTCCGAATTGCAAACATCTTGCGAAAAATATACGTCCAGCTGATCACCGACACCGCGACTAGAAGCGCCATGACAAGTTGTACTAGCAGGGAAGCGTTGGTGATAAGGGAAAGAAAGGATAGATCCTGGGTAACGGTCATGTAGATAGCTGATTAGCTGGTTAGTCAAATTTGGGGTCAATTGTATTCGCAAATCCCGATTCTTTACGGCTGGCCAACAGGTTGCCTTGGTAATGCCTAGGGTTTCCCGGCCGGCGCGGCGTCCGGTATGGCCTGGATTCTTTGCATGACGCTCTCGGGGATCATATCCGGACGGAAAGTGCGCATGTTGACGCAACCCACTTTTATCCGGCCGGTGCTGAGCAATTCCTGGTGATCGCCGGAAATTCGCCACGCTTCCTGTACGAAATGAACGGACGCGCGTCCAAGGCGTTCGACAACAACTGTTAGTTTCAGTTCATCATCTAATTTCGCAGGCGCATGATAATTAACAGCCGTGCTTTTTACCACGAACATAACGCCATGGGCTTCGGTCATTGCCTGCTGGCTGACGCCGGCGGCGCGCAGCCATTCGGTACGCGCCCGCTCAAAGAATTTCAGGTAATTGGCATAAAACACTACACCCCCGGTATCGGTGTCTTCATAGTAGACGCGGATTGTCCAGGTAAAGTCTGACTGCATGTTTACGTATGCTCCCTGTTTTCTTGATTACTGCGTGCGCTTGATGGTGAATGAGGAGAAGCTCTGGCAGGTGGGCATTATCTCGATGAAATTGACATTCACATGCGGTGGCAGGGTTGCGATCCAATAGGCGGTTTCGGCAATGTCGGCGGCGGTGAGAGGCACGGTGCCTTCATATACTTTTGCCACCGCCGCATCGTTGCCCTTGAAGCGCACGTTCGAAAATTCAGTGCCGCCGCACAGGCCCGGCGCGATATTGGTGGCGCGTACCCCGGTGCCAGCCAGGTCGGCCCGCAAGTTATACGTGAACTGCTCGACAAACGCCTTGGTCGCACCATACACATTACCGCCCGGATAAGGCCAGGAGCCGGCAATCGAGCCGAGATTGATGACCAGGCCCCGTCCGCGCGCAACCATGCCAGGCAGGATCCGGCGCGTCATCGTGACGAGGCCCTTGCAGTTTGTTTCAATCATGGTTTCCCAGTCTTCCAGGGAAGCCTGATACGCTGGTTCGATGCCGAGCGCGAGGCCGGCATTATTGATCAGTACATCGATTTCACGCCATTCCGGCGGCAGCGCGCTAAGCGCCAGGTCGATCGAATCCTTGCTGGTCACATCCATGGCAACCGGCAGCAGTGCCGATCCAAGTTCGGCCGCAAGCGCGTCGAGGCGTTCCTGGCGGCGGCCGGTGGCAATGACCTTGTGACCGTTCTGGACGAATTTACGGGCCATTTCAGCGCCGAAACCCGCTGTGGCGCCGGTAATTAAAACGATCACGTGGAATCCTTTCGCTGTTGAAATGCGGTGCAAGTCGAATTGTAGCCGAAAGCGCATCCTTGCCCAAATCGGGCCCATCGCCTACAATACGAGACCATTCGTCTCACGTGACTGGCGAAAAAACCGGACCGGCAAAATTGCTAGGCAAGTGACAAGCAAGTATCTAGCAAGTATCAAGCAGTGCCGACGGTCCGGCAAAAGGTGGGGTCCCACCGGGAAGCGTGAGATTTCAACAGCCGTGCGCCTGGGCAGCCAAGATGGAGAGAACGTTTGAGGCTGCCGTCATTCCCTTTTTTGGCCCTCAATCGATTGAGATACTCATTTTTTTCCTTAATCGACTGGAGTATTCCATGTTTGCAAAAGATCACACCATCGCCAATGTCGACCCTGAACTGTGGTCGGCGATTCAGCTGGAAAACACGCGTCAGCAAGAACATATCGAGCTGATCGCGTCGGAAAACTACACTTCGCCGGCCGTAATGGAAGCGCAGGGTACCCAACTGACCAACAAGTATGCCGAAGGCTATCCCGGCAAGCGCTATTACGGCGGCTGCGAATATGTCGATATGGCGGAAGCGCTGGCCATCAATCGCCTGAAGGAGCTGTTCGGTGCGGACGCCGCCAATGTGCAGCCGAATTCAGGATCGCAGGCGAACCAGGGCGTGTTCTTTGCAATGCTGAAGCCTGGCGATACCATCATGGGCATGTCCCTGGCGGAAGGCGGGCATCTGACGCACGGCATGGCGCTCAATATGTCCGGCAAATGGTTCAACGTGGTGTCCTACGGCTTGAACGACAAGGAAGAGATCGATTACGAAGCGATGGAACGGCTGGCGCATGAGAAAAAGCCGAAGCTGATCATCGCCGGCGCATCGGCCTACTCGCTGCGGATCGATTTCGAGCGTTTTGCCAGGGTTGCGAAGGAGGTCGGCGCGTACTTCATGGTCGATATGGCGCATTATGCCGGACTGATCGCGGCCGGCGTCTATCCTAACCCGGTGCCGCACGCCGATTTCGTTACCTCGACCACGCATAAGTCACTGCGCGGCCCGCGCGGCGGCTTCATCCTGATGAAGGCGGAGCACGAGAAGGCGATCAACTCCGCAATTTTCCCCGGCATCCAGGGCGGACCGCTGATGCATGTGATCGCCGGCAAGGCCGTGGCATTCAAGGAAGCGTTGACGCCCGAATTCAAGACGTACCAGGAACAGGTCGTCAAGAATGCGGACGCCCTTGCAAAAACCCTGATCGCGCGCGGACTGCGCATCGTGTCCGGGCGTACCGAATCGCATGTGATGCTGGTTGATCTGCGCGCGAAAAAAATCACCGGCAAGGAAGCCGAGGCGATTCTCGGGTCGGCGCACATGACCTGCAACAAGAACGCGATTCCGAACGATCCTGAAAAGCCTTTCGTCACTTCCGGCATTCGCCTGGGCAGCCCGGCGATGACCACCCGCGGCTTCAAGGAAGAGCAGGCCGTCAAGGTCGGCAACCTGATTGCCGATGTACTCGATAACCCGCATGACGCGGCGACCATCGAGCGCGTCAAGGCGGAAGTGAAGCTGCTGACCGAGGCGTTCCCGGTTTACGCCCGCTAGGAGCCACGCAGGCTCCCAGGGCTTCCCGCCTGCCGCTTTTGCACTATGCTGAAGAGCAGGCGCCTGCCGGACCGCGATAATCCGCGGGCACGGCAGGCGCCAGGTATCCTTTCCGGTGTTACGGAAAACCGACGATCTGACCAATATGAGTTGCAAGACGGATCGCTTTCTCCTTACACTAGGAAAAAATTTAACAGATTTAACGATCAGGCTTACCTGAAGCGAGCCTCGCCATGAAATGTCCTTTCTGCCAGCATGAAGAGACACAGGTCCTGGATACCCGTGTATCCGAGGAAGGCGATAGCATTCGCCGCCGGCGCCGCTGCAACAGCTGTGAAAAACGCTTCACTACCTATGAGCGCATTGAATTAGCGATGCCGGTTATCGTCAAGAAAAACGGTAGTCGTACAGAATTTGAGCCTGCGAAGTTACGCGCCAGTTTAATGCTCGCGTTGCGTAAACGCCCGGTCTCTGCCGATGCAGTCGATGCGGCAATTCACCGGATCGAAGAAAAGTTGCTTTCGAGCGGGGAACGGGAAGTCGTTTCCGGCCAGATCGGTGAACTGGTCATGCGCGAACTGAAGCGTCTCGACAAGATTGCTTACATCCGTTTTGCGTCGGTGTATAAAAGTTTCGAAGATGTGGCCGAATTTCAGGATGCGATTGCTGAAGTCGGCCGCGAGCGCAAAGCTCCCGCCAAATAACACACCGTAAGCGCGCAGAGTGTCTGTCTGACTTGCCCGCGTTTCAAAAAAATGTTGTGTTTTTATAATGTGTTTTAATCCGCTGCTTTAGTCTGCTTCGTTTCGTCCGCTTTTTAGTGCGCTTCATCGCGCGTTAACACACTGCCGGATCCAGTCTTGCCGTACCTGCTTACCTGGTTGCCAAGTAAATAAATAGATAAGAATTTTCGCCGGCAGTGTGATGCCATCGGCTTGGGCATGCCTGTCCCTGATTTTCCATTTCTGAAGACAGGCAGCGCAATGATTAAATCGAATCGTGGCGGATTTACCCTGGTCGAGGTCCTGATAGCGGTATTCGTGCTTTCTCTTGGGCTGGTCGGAATTTCTTCTTTGCAACTGAATGTATTGCGAACTGCCAGGCAGTCAGCCTATCAGAACAGCGCGTTGCGGCTCGCGACCGAAATGGCCGACCTGGTCACGGCGCATCGCTACCTGGCGGCGCCATCCAACCCGTTCCTGGGACTTGATTACCAGTCGTCCACTGTCGCCGAGGCCGCGGCGCCCAAGTTTTGCCATGCCTCGGATTGTAATGTGGACGAACTTGCGGCGTATGAAATCCATGAATGGAAAGCGCGCCTCAAGGCGAGCCTGCCTGACGGACGGGCGCTAATTTGCCGCGATGCGAACCCGTGGGATAACGCCGGCGAGGCGTATCGGTGGAATTGCAGCGCCGGCGCGGATAGTGAGCCGGTCGTGATCAAGATCGGCTGGCGGCATGACAGCCTGAGCGGAGGCGTGAACAAAAGCGGCGGCAAGACATTTGCGCCGGCCCTGGCGTTCACGGTCGGAGCGTTTCCAAAATGAGCGGCGAGCGCATTGCATTGCGCCGGCAATCCGGCCTGACCCTGGTCGAACTGATGATGGCGCTGACACTCGGACTATCGCTCGTGATGGCGGCCGCTGCCCTGCTGGTTTCGGGCAAAGCCGCTTACACCGCACATGATGAAGGCGTGCGCATCGAGGAGAGCGGTCGTTACGCAATTGAATCGATTTCTCATGCCGTGCGCCAGGCGGCCTATCACAACTGGGATTACGCTGCGGCGCCGGCGGACCTGGCGGAAATCAGCGCCGGTCTCGCCGGTCTCGATGCGCAGGGCCAGACGGAAGCGCACGGCCTGGAGCGGAGCGCAGGTTCATCGGTAAACGGCAGCGATGTGCTGGCGCTTCGCTTCGCCGGCAGCGGCGCCGGACCCAAGGGCGACGGGACGATGATTAATTGCGCCGGCTCGGGCGTGCCGCAACCGGCCAGTCTTGAGTCCGACCGCGGCTGGAGCATTTTTTATGTCGGCGCCGGCAGGGCCGGCGAGCCGGAGTTGCGCTGTAAATACCTTGGCGACACAAGCTGGCAAACCGATGCCATCGTGCGCGGCGTTGAATCGTTCCAGGTATTGTATGGGCTCGATAGCGACGCGGATGGCTTGCCGAACCGGTACCTGACGGCCACGGCGATCGACGGACTCGACGCAAGCGCCGGCCTTGCGTCCCCCGGCAGCGAGACTGCGAAGCAGGCAATCGATAGAAATAAAAGAACCCACTGGAAAAAAGTGGTGAGCCTGAAAGTGGCGGTACTGGTGCGCGCAACGCAGGCCGGCAAGCAGGGTGCTACGGATGGCCAGTTCAATTTATTCGGCGACGATTATGCGCGCCTGTACCAGGCCGGCGACCCCGGCTCCACCATATTCGAAGCGCAGCTTCCGGCTCCGAGCCGCAACCGCCTGCGCAAGGTATTCGCTTCGACGATTTATTTGCGCAATCAAAACAGCGGTGGCGGAACATGAGTTGGCGCCCGCAGCCCTCATTTGCGTCGCGCGGCTGCCAGTGCGGCGCATCGCTTGTCATCGTTTTGCTGATGCTGATTGCCGCGACGATGCTGGCGGTATCATCGGCACGCACGGCAGTGCATGACGAAAGAGCTGCCCGCAACGATCGGGGCCGGCTGGTGGCGTTCCAGGCGGCTGAAGCGGCGTTGACCGACGCCGAGCTCGATATCGCGAACTCCCCCGACGCCGCAAAAAGCCGCAGCGCGCTTTTTTCGCCGGACAAATCCGATGGTTTTACCGAGGGTTGCGGAGCCGGTGAAAGCAACCGGTTTTTCGGGCTCTGCACGCCGCCCGGGGAAGGTGCGGCCCCGGCCTGGGTGACGATCGATTTCCCGAATGCCGACGCAGCGGGCGCGCGCTCGGTCCCGTATGGCCGATTTACCGGGCAGCAGTTGCAGAGCGGCGCCGGCGCACTGACGGCCCGAGCGCCGCGCTATATCATCGAACGGCTGGTTTACAACCAGGCCGGCGAAAGCGTGGAACGATCGAGGCGGAATTACTTTTACCGGGTTACCGCCATGGGTTTCGGCGCGCGCGATTCGACCCGGGTCGTGCTTCAAACTTACTATGGCAAGGCGCATGGCCCGGGCGCCGGTGCAACAGCTGCTCCCGCAAGCCTGAATCGGCCGACCCGGATCCCTGATGCGGGGCATGCGTACCTTGCCGCCTACGGCGACGGCACAGGTTCGACGCCGCCAGTCAAAGGCGATCGCCCTTCCGGCGATCAGGGGGCCGTCTCCGATGCCAAGGCAGGCAACGTCCCGGGACAGGAAACGCCGCCCGGTTCGTGCCGCGGCGCCGCCCCCGGTTCGATCGCGCGGCCGCATGGCGGGAACGCCCCTGTCAAGCGTGAGGAAGCGCAGACCCGGGAAATTGAAAGTCCGTCCATCGTTGCGGATGTACTGATCGACGGCAGGCCGGCCAGAGTGCAGGTGCAAGGCCGGGGCAGCGATGCCGGTGTGACCGTGCTGGATGCCGGGAGTGCAGGAAATGCCAGCCTGCCAGGCGGCGCGGCGCTGCTCTTCGATTTCACCAGCGAGGATGATGTTGATATCGGAATCGTGACAAGCCGACCTCAGGTCGCCAGGTTCAGGGCCAGTCAGGCCGGTGGCGCCGCCGGCTACCGGTATTTCGTGGTGCTATCCGGTGGCATCAAGGCGCACGGGAATGCCGCTGTCACTGGCCTGACAGCCGGCCACCTGTTCCTTCTGTCGCTAAACAAGCCGCCCGGAGAAAAATGGGTGCGGGATGTCAATTATTTTAAATTCAGTACGCCGGCCGCCGGGCAAGGTTTGCCAAACCGGTTGGGACCGCCGGCCTTGCTGACCGGCGACGA
This sequence comes from Herminiimonas sp., assembly GCA_028292315.1. Classification (GTDB taxonomy): domain Bacteria; phylum Pseudomonadota; class Gammaproteobacteria; order Burkholderiales; family Burkholderiaceae_D; genus JAQGMO01. Next base: position 12,527 of record JAQGMO010000365.1, read on the forward strand.
CGACGCGATTCGCCGTGCGTATGCTGGCGACTTGCAAGGGAACGTGTGGCGATTCGACTTCAGTGGCGATGCGCCCTGGAGCGGTGCGCTCGGCCAGACGCCTCATCGTCCGCTGTTTACCGCAATGGATGGTAGCGCGGTCCGGCAGCCGGTCACGACCCGGCCGGAGCTGGCGTTCGGTCCGGGCGGCGGTTACATGGTCCTGTTCGGGACCGGCCAGCTACCTGACAACGCCGGCGCGGAATCCGCCGGTTTCACGACGCAATCGTTTTACGCAATTCATGATGGCGCCGGGCCTGTCTCGACAGTGTCGGGCCGTGGCGAACTTGCGCAACGCCTGCCAAACATCGATGCGTCCGGCGATGATGAATTGAGGATAGGCGGCGACGTTTTTGTATACGGCACGCAAGCACAGCAAAAAAAGGGCTGGTATCTCGATTTTTTCGAGTCGGCCCGGACTGGCGAGCGCAGCGTAACAGATCCGCTCGTGGCGCATGGAATCGTTTTTTTCAACAGCATGATACCTGACGCCGCGGCATGCCTCGGCGCCGGGAGATCCTATGCGCTAGACGTGCTGACCGGTTTTTCGGCGGGCGGCAAAGCAACCGGGGCGTTCTCCGGCGGGGGGTTGCATGGCACGCCGCAGTTGCGGGAGACCGGGATGGAAACCGCCGGCGTCACGGCGCTCGGCCGGCAGATCGTTAGAAAGAAATATACGGTGCACTATGGTTCAGGCGACTCCGTCAAGCAGACGGCGGGCGCATCAATCGCGGCGCGCAGCGAGTCGGGCGAGTTTGTCTTGCCGGCCGGAAGGCTCAGCTGGCGCGAGGTATTCAACTGGAATGAATTACATGAAGCACTGGGATCAAGCGGTGCCGGCCATGACTGAAAGACCGCCGGGATTCAGCCTGATCGAGCTGCTTGTCGTGCTTGCCGTGCTGAGCCTGCTGGCAGCGATCGCCTATCCCGGTTACCGTGAATCGGTGCGCAAAACCAGGCGCGCAGAAGGGCGGAGCGCCCTGATGCAAGCGATGCTGGAGCAGGAGCGCAACTACACGCAAAAGAATACCTACCAAATATTTTCCGCTGCGCAGGCAAATGGCTTCAAATGGTTTTCCGGCAGCAATGCGGCTGGCAGCGCCTATGAAATCAGCGCCGCGGCCTGCCCGGGTGCGTCCATCGGCGATTGCGTCCGCCTCACCGCGGAGCCGGGAACGGCCAGGGTAAATGCCGGCTATTCGGATGAAGGGTGCGGCAGTCTCACCCTGGACAGTACCGGCGTGCAGGCCGCCGCCGGCCCGAATGCTAATTGCTGGTGACATGCGGACGGCGCCGCCGCTTTGTCATGTCTCCCGCGCCGCGGGAGTCACTATGGCGGAGCTGCTGGTCGTGCTGGCGATTGCAAGCCTGCTGATGGCGATGGGCGTGCCCGGCCTGGCCGGCATGATCCGGAACCAGCGGTTGACGACGTCGGTCAATGATTTTTTTGCGGCGATCAATCTGACCCGCTCGGAAGCGGTGCAGCGCGGCATCCGGGTCGACCTGGTGCCGGCCGGCGACGGCACCGACTGGAGCAAGGGCTGGATCGTCCTGGTCGATCGCAACGCCAATCATAAGGTCGACGCCGGCGAGCAGATAATTTTCTCGCGCGGACCGGTAGCGGACGGGATCGCCATCAGCCAGGGATTTGGCAATTCGACGGTACAATACCTGGCATATAATGCGGCCGGACGGACGCGCACCAACGCCAGCAGCCACCAGCCACGGCCCGGGTATTGGCTGTTCGAGACCGACGGCCGCAGGCGGAAGGTCGTTGTCAATTTTTTAGGCCGGCCGCGCACCTGCGATCCTGATGCCGACCCCGCGGCTTGTTAAAATAGGACTACAGTCCGATCCGGGCATTCTCCATCATTTCCTTGAAAAGCCAGCAGTGGAAATTCTCAACGACACACAGGGCATGCATCTCGCCTTGCAATGGGCCGCAAAAGGGCTCTTTACCACCACGCCCAACCCGCGGGTCGGCTGCGTCATCGTCAGGGACCGGCGGATCATCGGCGAAGGCTATACCCAGCCGGCGGGCCAGGCGCATGCCGAGGTGCAGGCTCTGAACGACGCGGCTCGCCGCGGCAACGACCCGCGCGGCGCCACCGTGTACGTGACGCTGGAACCGTGCAGCCACCATGGCCGTACGCCACCGTGTGCCGATGCATTGATCAGGGCCGGGGTGGGCAGGGTCGTGATGGCAATGGCCGATCCCAACCCGCTGGTCGGCGGCCAAGGCATGGCCCGGCTGCAGGAAGCGGGCATCGAGACCGTATGCGGCGTGCTGGAACAGGAAGCGCACGAAATGAATATCGGCTTCTTCTCGCGCATGCAGCGCGGCAAGCCGTGGATAAGGATGAAAGCCGCGTCCAGTCTCGATGGCAAGACCGCCTTGCATAATGGGCATAGCCAGTGGATTACTTCGCAAGCCGCGCGCGACGATGGCCATTGGTGGCGGGCGCGCGCCTGTGCGATATTGACTGGAATTGGCACGGTCCTGGAAGACGATCCGCAACTCAATGTCCGCGCGATAGATACGCCGCGTCAGCCGCGCCGCATCGTCATCGACAGCAAGCTGCAGATCAGCCCCAAGGCGCGAGTGCTGGAGGGCGGCGGGACCTGGATCGCCGCGGCCGAGGCAAATCCCGTGAAAGAAGCGGTGCTGCGCGAGCGCGGCGCAGAGGTCATCGTGCTTCCCGATGCGCATGGCAAGGTCGATTTACCGGCGCTGATGCTGGAGCTCGGACGGCGCCAGATCAATGAGGTGCACGTGGAAGCCGGCTTCAAGCTGAATGGCTCGCTGATCCGCGAGTATTGTGTCGACGAGCTATTGCTGTATCTTGCGCCCAACCTGTTGGGCGACGCGCAAGGCCTGTTTGACCTGAAGGCGCTCGACCGGCTCGATGGCAAGCGCCTGTTGTCTTTTCACGAGGTGAAGCAGATCGGACCGGATTTGCGTATCCTCGCCCGTTTCCTTTGATTGGGATTTCATCATCATGTTTACCGGAATAGTCGCCGCTGTCGGCACCATTACTTCAATCAAGCCCCTGGGAGGCGATGCCGATGCCGGGGTCCGGCTTGCCATCGATGCCGGCAAATTGCCGCTGGCCGACGTCGCGCTCGGCGACTCGATCGCGATCAACGGCGCCTGCATGACGGTGGTCGCCAGAACCGATACGAGTTTCGAGGTGGATGTATCGCGCGAAAGCCTCAATCGCACCGCCGGCCTTGATGCGGCGGGTGAAGTCAACCTCGAAAAAGCCCTGACGCTGGCGGAGCGTCTGGGAGGCCACCTGGTATCGGGCCATGTCGACGGCCTGGGTATCGTGCGCAAGTTCGAACCGGTCGGCGAGTCCTGGGAACTGGTGATTGAAGCACCGAAAGAACTCGCGAAATATCTCGCATATAAAGGCTCGATCGTGGTGAACGGCGTGTCGCTGACGGTTAACAGCGTGGCCGACAGCGCGGCAGGGTGCGCATTTTCGATTAACCTTATTCCACATACGATCGAGGTGACCACGCTCAAGCATCTGCAGGTGGGGGGGAAGGTGAATCTTGAGATTGATCTGATTGCGCGGTACGTCGAGCGGATGCTAGGGACGTCCAGTACCGACCAAGCAAAGTGATGACAGACAATAAAGGTCAATAAAATCAAATAGATAGTGTCTTTCTTTGTCCAAGAGAATCTATTGAGGAGTAGTGCGGCAAGCACCATCTCGCCCGCTCGAAAGCGGCGCCCCACTGACTGCATTGTTAACTCATCGTCTTTGTGCCGTATGGCTCAGATCAGACTTTCCTGCGCAGTCTTTTGGCTCGGCTTCGGCGCCGCTTGAGTAACCAGGCGTTCTGCTGGGTACCGACCAAAGAAGCCGGGCGCCTCCTCGACCGGGCAGTGCAACCATTCGTCGTACTGGTCGGGTCGGAGGATGACTAACATACGCTTTTCATCGTTCGGCTTGTGGAAGCGGCGCATGAGCGGGTGGTCGTCCGCGTTGACGGTCAGCATGGAGAACGACAGGAGTGGCAACCCATTCGGGCCGTCTTGCTTATGTTCCCAAATGCCGGCAATGCCGAGCGGCTCGCCGTCCGCATCCGCGATTTCCCACCGCACAGGTTTGCCGGACCCATACGAGGGCACATAGATGGAACTGACCGGCAGGATGCAGAACTGGCCGCGCTTGTAGGCGTTGCGGAAGCTCGGCTTGCTCGCCACCGTCTCAGTCCTCGCATTGTAGGTCTGTCGCGCAAGTTTCAGATCTGCCCAAGGCGGCACCATACCAAACATAGCCAGGGCGCACGATCGATCACCATGAGATGCATCAGCGCGGGGGCGTCGGATCATGGGCGCCATGTAGCCTGGATAGGACTCTTCTCTGCAATCGGCATCTGGCGGAGCAACACCGAAATGCTGCTGTAGCTGCTCACGTCGATGCGATTAGAATGTGTCGGTAATCAGCGGGCGGCGCAGGCGTCTGATAATTGCCGCAAGCTTGCGGTCCATCCCACGATGCCACCCTGCGCGGCGATCATGTCGAGCGTTGCCTTTTTATATTCCGGAAAGTAGCTTTCCGTCGCGTCGGCCACCAGCAGACATTCATAGCCTCTGTCATTGGCCTCCCGCATCGATGTTTGCACACATACCTCCGTCGTCACGCCGGCGAACAGCAAGTGCGTGATCCCGGCATTGTGCAGCAGGGCCTGCAGTCCGGTCGCATAGAACGCGCCTTTTCCGGGTTTCACGATGACAGTCTCCCCGCGCAGCGGCGCCAGTTCGGGAATGAAATCGCTGCCCTCTTCACCATCGACCAGGATGCGCCCCATTGGGCCGCTGTCGCCTATCTTCAATGCGGTCCCGCCGCGCAGCAATTTCGACGGTGGACAATCGGACAGGTCGGGGCGGTGCGCCTCCTTGGTATGAACGATGGTCACGCCGAGTTCGCGGCACAGGCTGAGCAGCATGCGCGCGGGCGGAACTGCCGCGCGCAGAAGTAACACGTCGTTGCCGAGTGCGGCGCCGAACCCGCCTTCTTCGATGAAATCGCGCTGCATGTCGATCATCAACAGGGCCGTGCGCTGCGGATCAAAGGCGTAGTCATACGGGCGTGCTTTAACGGTGAACATTTTCTCTCTCTTGAACCAAATGTTGATGGGATGCCGCTATACCGCTTGGCCTATCATCGTCAGATCGTCTCCAACAAACGGTCGGACCGGGTAGTTGCGCCGAACACGCCGCCCTGCATCCTGATCATGCTGATCGCAGCAAGGTGGTTGCCGTAGTCGGTCGCACCGCAGGCATCTTCTACCAGCAGGCATTCGAAGCCACGGTCGTTGGCTTCACGCATCGTGGTGTGTACGCATACGTCGGTGGTAATGCCGGTCAGTACCAGGTTATCGATGCCTTTGGTGCGCAGGATCAGTTCGAGGTCAGTGGCGCAAAAGGATCCCTTCCCCGGTTTGTCGATCACGGTTTCGCCCGGCAGCGGCGCCAGTTCCGGAATGATTTCCCATCCCGGTTCGCCACGCACCAGTATTTTTCCGCACGGACCATTGTCACCGATGCCGGCGCCTATGCGCCGGCTACGCCATTGCTTGTTTTTTGGCAGGTCGGACAAATCCGGCCGATGGCCTTCACGCGTATGGATGATGTGGTAGCCGGCTTTGCGCATGGCCGCCAGTAGATTCGTGATGGGAGCAATCGGCGCGCGCGTCAGCGACAGGTCGTAACCCATTTGCGCAACATAGCCGCCTTCGCCACAAAAATCGGTTTGCATGTCGATCACGACGAGTGCCGTGTTGGCGGCGGTAAGCCGGCCGTTGTATGGCCACGGATATGGATCGGCCGGGACGAATTTATCAGTCATGACGCTCTCTGGTGGGCAAAGCTTGGAATCTCATTATCTGGTCAGGCTCAGTTCGTCCGACGCGTCGATGCGGACGGGGGCAGGCTCGGCCGCCCCCGCTTGCGCCCGGATCATACGGATGCAATCAACGCGCGCGTCGCTTCCCTGGCCTGCCGCCCAAGTTCGGCCATGTCGAATCCGGGCAACCCGTCATTTTCGATAACGGTATGGCCTGCAACGAACAGGCGGTGCAAGCGCGGGCGGCCACCGGAAACCACCGGACCGATGGCCGGGTCGTGCAGACCAAAGTAGCGGGGATCGTCCAGCCCATAGATCGCGATATCGGCGCTCGCGCCCACGTTGAGTCCGTTGACGCCGGGCAGGCCAAGGATACGTGCGCCGCCGGTGGTGCCCCACCGCACCACGTCTTCCACGCTTGCGGCATCGGCGCCGCCTTCAAAGGTGCCGCCCGCATGGCGCGGTTGCGCCTGCTGGCCGCGTCGTGCGCGTTGCATCAGCCATGCCGCATGGGTTTCAGAAATCATGTCCGCCGCTTCATTCGACGCGGCGCCATCGACGCCGATAGAGACTGGCGCCCCGGCTGCCTCGAGCTGCCGTACCGGCGCGATGCCGCTGCCGAGTCGTCCATTGCTTTGCGGGCAGTGTGCAATCCCGGTGCCGGTCTCGCCAAGCATCCGGATTTCAGCGTCATCGAGTTTGACGAGGTGCGCAAACCAGACATCCGGACCGAGCCAGTCGTTTCGCGCGGCGAATTCGACCGGCGAACACTGGAACAGGCCATGGGCGTCATCCTGGTAGCTGATCGTTTCAGACAAATGACTGTGCAGGCGGATCCCGAGTTTGCGGGCGATGGCGGCCATCTCGCGCAGCTCTGTTTGTGCGACCGAATGCATCGGTGTGGTCGGCGCCATCACCACGCGCCGCATCGCCGCCGCCGACGGGTCATGGTACTGCTTCACCAGCCGTTCGACGTCAGCGACGTAGGCGTCGAATGTTTCCGGCTGCGACGAAGCGGGCACATTCGCTTCAGGCTGGCGCGTTCGGGTTGCGCCGCCGCGGCACAGGATGAAGCGCAAGCCTAGTGCTTCGGCTTCCTCGAACAGGATTGCCGACGTGTCGAATGACATGCCGGGATAGTACAGGTAGTTGTGGTCGGCGACCGTGCCGCATCCGGAGCGTGCCAGCTCAACCAAGCCTATGCGCGCGGCGATGCGGAAGAGTTTTTCATTGAACTTGGACTTGTAGCGATACGGCGTGGTGCCGAGCCAGTCGGTCAGCGGGAGGTTAATGCCTGCCGGATCGCCCTTCAGCAGTGACTGGAATAAATGGTGGTGGGTATTGATCCACGCAGGATAAACGACACAATCGGTTGCATCGACCAGGAGTTCGCCTCCTCGTGGCGCCAGGCTGCCGATCTCGGCAATGACGCCGCTGACGATGCGGATGTCGGGACCATGATGACGCCCGCCACCTTCGCTCAGGCCGGTCATGATCGCTGATGCGTTACGGATGAGGAACGAAGCTTCGCTCATTGCAAGCCTCCGGAAAGGAGTCGCTTCTGTCCCGCCAATCATGTCGTGTTCGAATGGTACGACCGGCGGGCAGGTGCGCAGAAAAAAACGCCGGTATGCACTGCGTTGACTACGGCAGTACAACCGGCGCGGCGGATGCGCTATACCGGGCGTCGCGTCAGAAGCGGTGACGGATACCGGCGCCAAAGCTGGTGCCGGTAGCCAGGTTGGTAATGCGGTCGTTCATCACAACCGTGTAAAGGTCGGTACGCTTGGAAAGCGTGTGGTCGTAACCAAGCGAAACCGTATCACGTTTGCGCTCGGCGAAGCCGGAGCCGGAGCGCTCGGTGCGTGCCCACGCTGCGAGGACCTTGCCGGTGGTGCCGACCGGGACGCTCGCGCCAAGGGAATAGGTCTTGTCGCCGAAATCGACGTTATGCGATGTCTCGTCGTAGGTGGCGAACAGCTTGGCCACGGTGAAGTCGTAGGCGGCGCCGACGAACCACATCTTCTGATGCGACGCATTCCTGCCTGCCACGCTGCTCACTATGCCGGAAGGAACGTCAAGCGGGTTGTTGACTTCGACGCGTTGATAGAACGCGGTCAGCGACAGCGGCCCCTTGAAGTACAGCAGATTTCCGCCGACATTGTTCTTGCCGCTATTGCCGGCCGCTTCACCGAACTGATAGTGCATGTTTGCAGTCAGGCCGCCGAAGTTAGGCGTGGTGTAACGCACCTGGTTGCTCCAGCCGGTGTCGTTCGCCTGCGAACGGCCCCATCCCGAGCCATTGAACAGGCCCACGTTGAAATGCAGCACCAGCGGCGAGAATGTGAATGAATCGCCAAACGGGTTGAACAGGATCGTCGGGAGGAAATTGGGGGCGAGCAAGCGGCCCAGGGTGACGGAGCCGAAATTGCCGGAGAGGCCAACATTGGCATCGCGCGAGAAGAGGGTGTCACCCGTGAAACGGCCGAACTCGCCCGTATCGGCGCGAAGGAAGCTGGTCAGCGCAAAGTTTGCCTTCAGGCCGCCGCCGAGGTCTTCAGTGCCTCTGAATCCGAAGTAGCTAGTTGACATGCCACCACTATTGGCTCGTGTGGTTTTTGCCGCGTCGCCTGCATTGCGCATGGAGCCGACATAGGCATCGACGAGCCCCTCAACGTTGACCGTAGATTGCGCGGATGCGGTATTGGCGAATGCGGCGGCTACCGCAGTCGCGAGTAAGAGCTTGGCCAGTTTGTTCGGGCTGATGGATTGCATAACATCTCCAGTTGATGTGACAAGTTGTTGAAGGCGAAGCCTGCGACGGCGACCTCGCTCGAAGTGAAGCGCAGGACGACGTCATTGGTGCCGGATTTGATTCCAGTCAACACATAGCAAGTTCGATGCCATAAACTTGCATCGAGGTATCAGGCGTGACGGTGCCCTCTCTAGCGCTGGCGTACAGTGAAGCGCGCCGCGTCGGCGTCATGCCGTCGAGGCCGGCGGTCGCCGCTGATTTCAATCGTGCTGCGCACTAAGCAAGTGCGCGTTGCACATCCATCATTCAAAAAAAGCCGCGGGAAGCATCGATCGAGTGCAGGCGTAACGCGCACAGTTATTCATTGTGGGGGATTGGAGCGAGGATGGCAGCATGACGCTGGCCGACGCGGCTCGCCGCGCTATTGTTTGCGCCGCTCCTGCGCATTACGCAGCCAGTGCTGCGTAATGCCCTTGATATCAGCGCGGTGCGTTTCGACATGTTCGCGCAATAGCGCCACGGCCCGGTCGGCACGCCGGTCAAGGATCGCTTGCAGTATTTGTCGGTGATCATCGTAGGTGCAGTCGATACTGGACGGTTGCGTGTAATCGAGGCGACGAATGGTGCGCAGGTGTTCCATCGCCTCCCCGTGTACCCGTGCCATTGCCGGATTGCCGGCGCTTCTCACCAGCGTGCAATGAAAGTCTTCATCGCAGGTTGACACGAAAAGCTGGTCACGTACGCGCTTTTCCTTCGGCACCAGCCATAACGCTGTCAGCGCCTCGGGGATCGCGATGTCACGCGTTTCGCACAACGTGGTAACCGCCGCGAGTTCCAGCACCAGGCGCAAGTCGTACAGGTTCTCAAAATGCCGGAAATCGAATGGCTTGACGCTCCATCCGGCGCGCACGTGCACTTCGAGGTAGGCCTCCCGTTTCAGTCGGACCAGCGCCTCGCGGACCGGCGTACGGCTGACCGCGTGCCGGGCCGCCACTTCACGTTCCGAGAATACATCACCAGGCAGCAAGCGAAAACTGAAGATCTCTTTCTTCAGTGCCTGATAGATACGGTCCGCCCGGCTCGAGGCAGAGTCTTCCTCGGTTTGCCTTAGCGCGACGATTCGCATCGATGCTGGCATAGTGCATCCCCTCAGTTCATGAGACTCACATGTGCCGCGGCCACGCGCCACCCGACGTCAGTGCGGATCCATGTCTGGCTCTGCCGTGTAATCTTCGTGCTGCCGGTGCGCTGGAACTCGACGTTGACAGTCGCAAATTCCTTGCCGTATGTCGTGATGGCGGTACGCAGGATGGTCCGTTCCAGGTATTCCGTCGGTCGCGATGCGCGGAAGGACTGGATCTGATCGTAGCCATACAGGTTTTCGGAAACGCCATAGCGCAAGGCATTCGGGCTGTCCCAGAACAACTCGTCGAGCACCCAAACCTTGTTATTGACGAGGGCGTCGTGGTACCGATCAAACGCGATTGTTATTTCCGCGACGATTTCAGGGCGATTGATTTCCATCATGGTTCAGTCTCCGGCAACGGGCGCTTGTGCGACGCCCAGGTTTTCCAGGTAAGCGGCCACACGCAAGGCAATGTCTTCGCGCCACGGCGCAGCAATCACCTGAACGCCGATCGGCAGTGCGCCGGCTTCCTGCGCTACCGGGACCACGACCACCGGTAACCCGACAAATGAAATCGGTTGCGTCAACAGTCCCATCGATGGGCGGCACGGAAAACGCTTGCCATTGATGTCGAGCCAATCGGTGCCGATGGCGGGCGCCTGCGCCGGCGTCGCCGGTGCGATCAGCACGTCATACTGTGCGAATGCCTCGCGCATCGTGCGCTGAAACACCGAACGGAAACGCTGCGCCTTCAGATACCACGCCGCCGGCATCAACGCGCCGGCAATGAAGCGGTCGCGTGACAGCGGTTCGTATTCGTCGTACTGGTCGCGAATGGCCGGCAAGTGCAGGGCGCCGCCCTCGGACGATGTAATCGCAAACGCCGCGATGCGCGCGAGCGCGACATCGGGCAGATCCAGAGTCGCCGATGTGCCCAGCGCTTCCGCAACGGTGCGGCTCGCCTGTTGCGCAATCGGGTTCGCATGGTCATCGAAATAGCCGCCAAGCCGGGCGATCCGAATGCCTGACAGCCCTTTGGACAGTTCGGAAAATGCCGGCTCGATCGGACGCTGCGCGCAAGCGTGGTCGCTGGAATCCGGTCCCTGGCATGCATCGTAAGCGAGCGCGAGGTCGACCGCGCTGCGGGCGAATGGCCCGAGATGGTCGAGGCTGGCGACAAATGGAAAGCTGCCGGTGCGCGACAGCCGTCCGAATGTCGGCTTCAGTCCAAACGTTCCGCACAACGAGGACGGTACCCGGATCGACCCGTTCGTGTCGGAGCCGAGGGTAATCGGCACCATGCCCGCGGCCACCGCGGCCGCGCTGCCGCCGGACGAGCCGCCCGCGATACGGGTGTGATCGTGCGGATTGCGAGTCGGGCCGACGTGCGAGTTCTCTGTAGTGAAGCCATAGGCGAACTCATCCATGTTCAAGGCGCCAACGCATATTGCGCCGGCCTGCTTCATGTTCGCCACGAGCGCCGCGTCGTGCCGCGCCGGCGGCGCATTGCGCAGGGCTTTCGATCCGGCCAGCGTGGTCACCCCTTTAAGGTCGAACAGGTTCTTGACTGCGAACGGGACGCCGGCCAGAGGTGGCAGGATAGCGCCTTGCCGCACCTGCGCGTCGATCGCTGCGGCTTGCGCCAGCGCCGCCGCTTCGGTGACATGGGTAAACGCATTGATTTGTCTGTCCAGGGACGAAATGCGCTCGAGTACCGCGCGTACCGTTTCGGTGGCGGTGATGGAACGCTCGCGGATAGCCTGGGCCAGCGCAGCGGCTGACATGTGTGCAATATTCATCCGGTCCTCACGCCTTGTATACGGGCGCTGCTTCCGTTTCCATAGGCAGCGCGTAATCCAGCAGCGGGCTGATGATCGCCAGGTTCATTTCAAATGTATCGATGACGCGCTCTCGTTGATCGGCAGTTAAGGCCAGGCCCTGCATCGACGCCGCAGTGTCGACATATTGTTCGCTTAAGGTGCGACCCTTCATCACTTTCTTCCTTTTTCATGACGACCGCATCCGGGCGGTCTCGTATTCCCGCCGCCGGTGCAAGTCGCTGCAAGTCGTATACAGGTGTGTGTACATGCAAGCAATGTGCCTGCAAATAACGCCCGGAATCGTCGCCATAGTCCGCATAGGTCATGGTCCGATGCCCGACAACAGTGCGCAGTCGCCAATTTGGTGAGCGCATCCCGGCAAACGCAGACGGTGAAGGCGTTGCGCAGTACGCAACGCTGCGTACGCCCGTCGCTTCTTCCCGGCGACACCCATTTACCTGATGATCATTGCACCGGCAACCCGGTTTGCAATTGATTGCGATCGCGAGGCCACGCGCCGCGCCGGTTCCGATTGCATTCGCTGTCTATTTGAGAAGGATCCGAAACAATGAATTTCACTCCCCCGTCCGCCGGTTCCGGCGATGCGCTCGACCAGCTGTATCAGCAGGTGCAATCCGAAATCGCCCTGCTGGCATATCCGGGCCGCGACTGGGTGCGCCCGGTCCAGCACTCCTCGGGCGCTCACGTCCATGATGTGGTGATCGTCGGCGGAGGGCAGGCCGGCATGGCAGTGGCTTTCGCACTGAAGCGTGAAGGCGTGGGCAATGTGTTGATCCTGGATGCGCAGCCGGCAGGCTTTGAAGGCGTATGGGAAACCTTTGCCCGCATGCCGCGCCTGCGCACGCCGAAAGCGACCATCGGTATCGAATCCGGCGTGCCGAGTCTGTCGGCGCCCGCATTCTATAAAGCCTGTTATGGCGAGCAGGCTTGGGCTGGTATCGACCGGATCGAGCGATCGCGCTGGATGGCGTTCCTGCGCTGGTTCCGCCTTGCCGCCGGGCTGCAGATCCGGAACGATACCGCGTGTGTCGCATTGGCGCCGGAAGGCGAACTGGTCGCGCTAACGACGCGCGACCAGACCGCCGGCCCCGGGAGCGAACGCGTGCTGCTGGCGCGCCATGTCGTACTGGCGACCGGTTATGACGGTTGCGGCGCATGGCGCATTCCGGAATTCGTTTCGCGCGCCGTATCGCCCGAGCGGGTATGCCACGCAAATGGTCCGATCGACTTCGCCGCGCTGGCCGGCAAGCGTATCGGTATATTGGGGCACGGAGCCTCCGCCTTCGACAACGCGGCTGCGTTGCTCGAGCAAGGCGTCGCGTCGGTTGACCTGTGCTTCCGGCGTGAACAGATCCCGACCGTCAATCCACACCGGTGCGTCGAGTTTGCCGGCTTCCTGAAGCACTTCCATGATCTTGATGACTTGACGCGTTGGCAGGTCAATCGCTTCTTCGAAGTCTATGCCGAGCCGCCGACGCAAAATGGCTTCGACCGTGCGCATGGATTCCCTGACTTCCGCATGCACGCCGGATCGCCGTGGACCGAATTGGTCGATGACGGCAATGCGGTTCATGTGACCACTCCTAAAGGCCGGTTTACGTTCGACTACCTGGTGTGCGCGACCGGTTCCGCAGTGGATTACCAGGCGCGCGCCGAATTGCGCTCGCTCGGTCCGCTGGTGCAACGCTGGCGGCATCGGTTCGAGGCGCCCCTGACGGAGGCCAGCGAAACGCTGGGGGAGTATCCGTATCTGGGCGCCGCCTTCGGATACCAGCCTCTGGTGGAGGCGGATGACTGGGTCAGGCGAGTCCATGCGTTCAACTTCTCATCCGCGCTCAGCATGGGCCCGCACAGCACATCATCGAGCGGGCACAAGTATTCAGTGCCGCGCCTCGTGGCCGGCCTGACCGCGTCGTTCATGGCCGCGCAATCGGATGCGGTAATGCCGACGTTGCGCGCGTACCGCGAGGCGGAACTGATACCGCATGTGCCGGACCGGGGCGAACGCGCTGCATGAGCCGGTGCATGAGAGTGGCGCAGGCTCCGTCCCGCACTATATTGAGCGCCGCACCGGGCCGGCTGCACCATTTCAGGTCCGATACCACCGTTTCAGTTATACGGCGCGCAGGCGTGGCGCTATATAGATCCCTTCATTGCCGCAGAGCGGGTACTGCACGCGGTTGCGCAACGCCATGTGCACCGGCGAACCCGTTTTCGCAACGCTGGCACATTGATTGCTAGAAATGGATCAGCGTCCGTGCATCCTGGGCAGCGCCTTCAAATCACGCAAAAGGAACCTCAAATGAAAATTCGCCATGCCTGCTTGCCCGTCCTCATGGGCCTCTGCTTCAGCTCCGGCGTTCTCGCACAGACACCGGTCAAGATGTCGCTCGACTTCCGCTTCGACGGACCGGGCGCCGGTTTCCTGCTCGCGCTGGACAAAGGCTATTACAAGGCCGAGGGCCTCGACGTGACGATCGATCCGGGCAATGGATCGGTGGAGGGCATCAACCGCGTCGCCAGCGGCGCGTATGACATCGCCGTCGCCGACATCAACTCACTGATCCGCTATCGCGACACCGCGGAGAATCCGCCGATCAAAGCGATCTTCATGATCGGCAATGCGCCCGCGTTTGCGGTGACGTCCTTGAAAAAAACCGGCATCGCAAAGCCGAAGGACCTGGAAGGCAAGACGGTCGGTGCACCTGCCGCTGACGGAGCCTATGCGAACTGGGCCGCGTTCATGAAGGCCAGCGGCACCGATTCGTCAAAGATCCGCATCGAGAACGTCGGTTTCGCAGTACGCGAGCAGATGCTCGCGCAAGGCAAGGTGGACGCGATCGTCGGCTTCGGCTATACCGCAGCGGTGTCGATGCAGGCTGCAGGGTTTAAGCCTGAAGAGGTGTCGATCATGTATATGCGCAATTATGGACTCGACATGTACGGCAATGCGCTGGTTGCGGGCCCGGCATTCCTGCGCGACAAGCCTGACGTCGCGCGCAAGTTCATTCGCGCCAGCATCAAGGGTTATCTGGAAGCGATGACCGATCCGCAGAGCGCGATCGCGTCCGTTATCAAACGCAATCCCGTAACGACGGCCGAAGCGGAGACCATGCGGTTTCGCATTTTCCAGAACGAGAACTTCCTGACGGCGGAAGTGAAAGCCAACGGCATCGGCGCTGTCGACCCGGCCCGCTTCAACCGCGCGATCGATCAGATCGGTGAATCGTTCAAGTACAAGGCCAAGCCGAAGATGGACGACGTCTACACCGAAAGCTTCCTGCCGCCGCTGGCCGACCGCAAGGTGCCGTCCGCGCTGGTGAACAAGGCGCACTGAGCCGAGCCAGGGGATCGTTAAGGTGAAAATGAACGAGAGGAAGCTGGTACAGCTCGAAAAGGTCAGCCTGAAATACGGGGCCGGCGCCAACCAGACGCTGGCGCTGGACGGGATCGACCTGGATATCAGGGCAGGTGAGTTCATTGCGGTGGTCGGGCCCTCTGGTTGCGGCAAGAGCACGTTGATGAAGATCATCT
>JAQGMO010000393.1 GCA_028292315.1 Herminiimonas sp.
AAAAGGGCCGATATCGGCGTGAATCAGTTCGCGATAAATCCCGAGTTGCCGGGCCTGCTCCAGCATCGCCTGGGAAATGTCTACGCCATCAAGAACATCCACGAGCGGATGGATCAAGGGACCGCAAAGACCGGTGCCGCAACCAAGGTCCAGTGCCCTGTGAAACCTGCGATCAGACTCGAGCAATGGTTGCAGCAAGCGTTCATATCCCTGGTAACGCAACTGCCCGACAACGTGATTTTGAAAATCCGCCGCATAGTCGTTAAACAGCGATTCCACATACCGGCGCGGTGGAGGGGGCGGCGGGGAAGCCGTCGTTCTCACAGAGGCCAGATAGTAGCCATTCAATTCGGGATCGCCCCCGAAAGCAAGCGCCTTTTCGAAGCATTTTGCCGCCTCGTCCAGTTCATTCACTTCGCGCATCAGGCTTCCCCGCGCGCTCCACGCATCGGAGAACTCCGGAGCGACCGTCAAAGCGTGGTCATAGGCCTGCAATGCGTCCTTGACCAGTCCCAGCCGCAACAGACATTGCCCTTTTTTAAACCACAATTCCGCCTGCTGGGGCGAGAGCTTACATGCTCGTTCCAGCGCATCGGCCGCCTCTTGCCATCGCCCCAGGGCTTGTGTGGCAAGCGCCAGGCAATTCCAGGCGTCCTTATAGGCCGGATCTACGGAGATCGCCTCTCGCAACAAACGGACTGCCTCTTCCAGGCATCCCAGATGAAACAGGGTGATGCCCAGATTGCCAAGCACGGACGGCCGTCCCGGCGCAAATGCCAATGATCCCTCGAAGGCTGACCGAGCTTGTTCCAGACGCCCACCCTCGAAATGTTCGACGCCCTGAAAAAACAATTTACGCGCTTCGTCGAGTCCGGAATCCATGGAGCAGCTTTCCTGAAGATAGTAGTCTGACGACCGGTATCGGCCGTCAACTGATATGAGTTAGCCACTATTGTAGTGCTACAAAGGCCAGCGATGAAAAGTCGTCCGTGCAAAACCTGGCATGGCTCGGAGATCCACGCGTGCGATCATATTGATGCCGTACGGAAGGTAAACCCCACTAATATGCCGTCCCGAACTCTGCTATTATCTTTATGAATAAAGTACACATCAAAACACGGAGACAAGAGGCGCCCGTCCCGGCATGAGCTCAGGCGTCTCGCCAGCGTGAATCTATGTCAACCGCGATACGGGCCATACAGGGCAAGTTCGGACGGGTGGCCCTTTTAGACATGGACCGCCCGCTGGTCACGCACGCCCATTCGCAGTGTCATGTGCTGCTCAAGGCAAGCGGCGCGGATACGTTTTTCCAGGTGCGCGACAAGTTGTATCCCCTGACCGGGGAGTCCGCAGTCCTGATCAATACCTGGGAGCCGCATTGTTATGCGCATCGCGACCAGGAAGGTCCACGCACCACCATCCTTGCACTCTATATCGAGCCGCTCTGGTTAGGCGAGATCGAAAATGGCCTGATTTCCAGCGGCCACCCGGGCTTTTTTCCGAAGACCTGCGTGGAACTGCCGCGGCCGATCCGCAAACTGGCCAACCGGCTGGCCATGGAAATGATGTATGGCGAGCACTTGACCGATGCCTATCTCCAGTCCCGGCTATCGAATTTGATGATTGCGGTGATCGATGCCTTTTCCGAATGGCGCACTATCAACAGTTTGCAGCAAGGCATACCGGCCAACGCGCATGACCATCGGATTCGGCGCGCCGTTGGCTACATGCGGGCCAACATTGGCGCCGAACTCGACATCGACAAGCTGGCAGTCGAAGCCTGCCTGTCGCGCGCGCATTTCTTCAAGCTGTTCCAGCAGTGCACCAGCCTTACTCCCAACCTCTATCTAAACGTTCTGCGCATGAATTCCGCCTTTTCCGGGCTTACCCAGAGCACGCTGCCGATGGCGGCGCTGTCGGAACGGCTGGGTTTTTCCGCCCAGAGCCATTTCACCCGGTTTTTCCAACAGCATGCCGGCGTCAATCCGAGCCAGTACCGCAAGGTGGTCGACGTGCATCAGATCGACGCCGCAAGCGTCAATGGCGAGCCCTGATCCGGCGCTCAGTCGCCCTTGAAGTCGGCCTTGCGCTTGCCATGGAAGGCCTCAACGCCTTCCCGAAAATCATTCGAGCTGCGCAGCCGGCTGTAGCAATGCCCTTCCAGCTCAATCGCAATCGACAGGGTCGAATCCTCGGTGTCATTGAGCAGCTTCTTGGCGGTACGCTGGGCAATCGGCGAGAAGGCGCGCAATTCCTCGACCAGCGCATCGGTGGCCTGTTCCAGTTCAGCATCCGGCACGCATTCGGTGGCAATGCCCCATTCGTAGGCCTGCTTCCCCGGCACCCGGCGCGAGCGCATCACTACGTCCTTGGTGCGGGTGATACCGACCATCTTTTGAAGGCGCGCGGATCCACCCGAGCCCGGAATCTGCCCCAGTTTCTGCTCTGGCAGCGCATAGCGGCACGTCTCGGATACGATGCGGAAATCACAGGCCAGCGAAATTTCAAAACCGACGCCGAAGCAGTAGCCGCGGTTGGCCACAACTACCGGCTTGCTGCAGCGCGCCGGCGCAGCGATATTCCATGCCAGCCTGGACACATGTTCGGGCGAGGCTTCCAGGAAGCCCTTGATGTCGCCGCCGCTGGAGAAATGCTCCCCGATGGCACGCAGCACGATCACCCGCACCGCTGGGTTGGCGTCCAGCGCTTCGAACACAAGGCGCAACTGGTCGCGCTGCGGCATGGCGATGATGTTGAACGGCGGACGGTGCAGGATGATGTCGGCGCGCTCCTTCGCTTCGTCGATTTCCACCGAAAAACCGTCTAATTCTTCCAGCAGAGTGTGGGCGGGATGTTGGATCTGGTACATGACTGCTCCTTGATTAATCGGTTTGTGATTGCTTGGCCTATACTGCGATTGCTTCCATCAATGCAGCGCGGTCGCCAGCCGAGGCCGCGTCGCCTTGCATGATCACCTGCCCTCGCTCCAGCGCATAGAAGCGCGAGGAGATGTCGAGCGCGCGATGCACGTTCTGCTCCACCAGGAGGATGGGAATGCCTTCATTCCGCAAGCCCTCCAGGATGTCGAATATTTCATCGACGATGATGGGCGCCAGCCCCTCGGTGGGCTCGTCGATCAATAGAAGCCTGGGCGCGCCGATCAGGACCCGGGCTATCGCAAGCATCTGCTGCTCGCCGCCCGACAACGTGGTGCCCATCTGCGGCCGGCGTTCCTTCAGGCGCGGGAAGCGCTCGTACGCCTGCTCCAGGATGCGCTTCGACTCGGCCGCCGGACGGCGCGGGCACTGCAGGAAACCCAGCTTGAGGTTCTCTTCCACCGACAGACCGGGAAAAATGCGCCGGTCTTCCGGCACGATGCCGATGCCGATGCGGCAGATGCGATCCGAGTTCAGGCCGCCCAGTTCGGTTCCGCCGAAGCGGATCGACCCCGATGTCGGTTTTACCCAGCCGGCGATGGTCTTGATGACGGTGGTCTTGCCGACGCCGTTGCGGCCGACCAGGGTCACCACTTCGCCGGCGTTGATCGTCAGGCTTACGCCCTGCAGCACATGCGACAGGCCGTAATGCGCATGAATATTGTCGAGTTCAAGCATGCTGCTTCCCCTGGCCGAAATACGCGGCCTGCACCGCCCGGTTGGCGCGCACCGCCGCCGGCGCGCCTTCGGCCAACTTGGCGCCCTGATTCATCACCACCACATGATCGGACAGCTTCATCACCAATCCGACGTCATGTTCCACCAGGAGGATGGAGACCGCGCCCGAGAGCGACTTGATCATGTCGCCGGTTTCGTCAGTATCGGCATGCGACATGCCCTGGGTCGGCTCGTCAAGAAGCAGCATCTGCGGGCGCGAGGCAAGCGACACCGCGATCTCCAGCCGGCGCTGTTCGCCGTGCGACAGGTAACCGGCCAGTTCATGCGCCTTGCCGGCGAGCCGGAACTGCGCGATCAGCTCATCGGCGCGCTCGCGCGCCGCCGTGCTGCGCCGCACCGGCAGGAAGATCCTGCCGGCCGGCTCCAGCGCCTGGCAGGCCAGCCGCAGATTTTCATACACCGATAGTTCGAAGAACAGGTTGGTAATCTGAAATGAGCGCGACAGCCCGCTGTGCAGGAGCTCCGAAGGCGTCTTCCCGGTGATGTCGGCGCCGTTAAAGCGGGCGCTGCCGGCGGTAGGACGGAGCGCGCCGCTGATCAGGTTGAACAGGGTGCTTTTGCCGGCGCCGTTGGGGCCGATCACCGAGGTGATGTGGCCGCGCTGCGCGGCGAAGCTCACCTGGTTCACCGCGGCCAGCGCGCCGAAGCGCACAGTGAGCCCATCGATGTCGAGGATGGCGTCTTGCGGCTGTATGCGCGTATCGATTGCTTCCGCCGGCATCATCGCTCCCCTCCCCGCCTGAGCAGCCAGGCTTCCATGCGGGGGCGCAGATAGCCGACCAGGCCCTTGGGAAAGAAGATAACCGACAGCATGAACAGCGCGCCGATTACGATCAGATGATGCTCGGTATAGGTGCCGATCACGGATTTCAGGCCGGTCAGGATCACGCTGCCGTAGAGCGGCCCGATCAGGGTTCCGACGCCACCCAGGATGACCGTGATCACCGCATTGCCCGACGCCTGGAAGAACATCAGCTCGGGCGACACGAAACCGCGCAGCATCGGATACAACGCGCCCGACAAGGCGCAGACATTCGAGGCCAGGATGAAGGCCAGCAGCTTGTAACGCCGCACGCTGAAGCCCAGGAACGGCACGCGGTGTTCGTTGGCGCGCATCGCCACCATCAGGCGCCCGAAAGGCGTCTGCAGCAGGCTCTCCAGCAGGAAGTACAGGCCCATCATCAGCGCCAGCACCAGCAGGAAGAAGGCCGGCGCGTTGGCCGAGCTGACCGAGAACGCCAGGAAATTTACCTCCACCACCGGTATGCCGATGATGCCGTCGGACCCGCCGAGCTCGCGGGTGTTGAACACAATCTTCGACACCACCTCGGCCATGCCGAAGGTGATCAGCGCAAAATACACACCGCGGGCCCGGATTGCGATGATGCCGGCGATCGCGCCGGCCACTGTGGACGCAGCCAGGGTGACCAGCATCGCTGCCCAGAACGAGGCCGAAACTTCCTTCAGAACCAGGCCGGAGACATAGGCGCCGAGTCCGAAGAACAGCGCATGGCCAAGCGACAGCAGGCCGGTGAAGCCGAGCAGCAGGTCCACTCCCATTGCGAAGCCGCCCAGGATCAGGGCTTCGGTCGCCAGGCGAAAGAAGAACACATCGCTCCTGAGCCATGCAATCAGCCCGAAAGCCAGTGCCAGCAGAATGAACAGCCAGGCGAAATAGCGCAAGGAGTCGCGCGCCGCGCCCTCGCGGCGGTCGATGGCGGCCTGGATCGGCAGCACGCCCGCACCGCCCGGTGCTGCTGCGGCCGGGCTAGCCATGTCCTATCCTTCCAAACAAGCCCTGCGGACGCACCATCAGCACCGCTACCATGATGGCGAAAATCAGCGGATCGGTCCAGGATGGCGACATGTACAGGCTGGCAAGCGCCTGGATCTGGGTCAGCACCAGGCCGGCCACCACCGCTCCCTTGATGCTGCCCAGGCCACCCACGATCACTACCGAAAACGCCAGCAGAATGAAGTCCTTGCCCATGGTTGGAAACACCGAATAGATCGGCGCCAGCAGTACGCCCGACAGCCCGGCCAGCGCCACGCCGAAAGCGAATGTGCCGGCATATACATGGGTGACGGGAACGCCAAGCGACGCGGCCATGTTCCTGTCGAATGCGGCGGCGCGCACCATGGCGCCGAGGCTGGTGCGGTACACCACCAGCCAGACCGCGGCGATGATGGCGCTGCCGATTGCCATCAGGAACAGGCGGTAGTTGGGCAACATCATTCCGAAGATGTCGGTTGCGCCTGAAATTGGTGATTCGGCGCGCAGCGCCTGCGGGCCGTAGAAAAGCTTGTATACATCCTCCAGGATGATGGCCAGGCCGAAGGTCAGCAGCAGCGTCAGAATATGGCGGTCCTTGTGGTGAAACACGCGCTGTATCAGAAGCCGCTCGGTGAAGTAGCCGATGGGCAGGAGCAGGAGCGGCACCAGCAACAGTTGAAGCCAGAACGAGGCCCCCATCGCGGTCAGAGTGAACGCAATGTAGGCGCCGAGCGCGTAATATTCGCCGTGCGCCATATTGATCACGTCCAGCAGGCCGAAGATGATGGTCAGCCCGAGCGCCATTAAAATCACTGCCACGCCGATCGAGAGGCCGTTGATGATCTGGGGCGCGTAAACGAATTGCAGTGAATCGAGAAATTCACTCATGTCCACCTTCCTTGCACGAACGCATGGGCAGGCCGGAGCGCCCGGCCTGCCGCTGGATTGAAGAGCCTTTCCAAATACTCAAAACCTGGTGCACAGATCCGGGCCGATCGCGGCGGCGCCCGCGATCCGGTTGGCGATCTTGAATTTGCCGTCGGTCAGCTTCACCACGAACATGTCCTGGATCGCCTGGTGGTCGCCGGCGCGCATGGTCTTGTTGCCCTGCGGCGTGGACCATTCCAGGCCGCGCATCGCGGTGCGCAGCTTGTCGGTCTCGGTGCTTTTCG
This sequence comes from Herminiimonas sp., assembly GCA_028292315.1. Classification (GTDB taxonomy): domain Bacteria; phylum Pseudomonadota; class Gammaproteobacteria; order Burkholderiales; family Burkholderiaceae_D; genus JAQGMO01. The sequence continues at coordinate 6,621 of JAQGMO010000393.1, forward strand.
CCTTTTCCACGGCGGCCTTGTAGAAATAGATCAGGCCGTAGGAATCGGCGCCGTACAGATCGGGATCGGCCTTGTTCGCTGCCTTGAAGGCGGCGATGAATTTCTTGTTCTCGGGCGTGTCGGCTTCCAGCGAATAGCCGACGCCGGTCAGAAAGCCTTCGGCCGCCTTGGCGATGGCGCCCATGTTTTGCGAGGTGACGGTGCCGGAAGCCCCGACAATCGTCAGTCCTTTCATCAGGCCGTATTCGCTCATCTGGCTGAACAGCCGCACCGTATCGTTGCCGGCGGTGGAGCTGTAGAGCACGTCGGGACGGGCGGCGCGTATCTGACCGAAGAAGGACGAGTAATCCTTGTTGTCCAGCGGCGGGAAGACTTCGCCGGCCGTCTTCGCGCCCTTCTTCTCGGCGGCCGACCTGAAGGCGGCTACCGTGCTGCGACCCATTTCATAATCCGGCCCGAGGTAGAACACCTTGGCGTTCGGCTTGGCCGCTGGCAGCCATTCGGCCAGGGCGGCGGATTGCTGGCCGGCTCTGGCATTGACGCGAAACACGTTAGGTGAGCATTTGTCGCCGGTGATGGCGTCGGAAAAGGACACTGAAGTGGCGATCAGCCGGTCGTTGCGCTCGGCGACCTGGCCCACCGCGAGCGTCGCGCCGGAGTTCACTGTGCCGGCCAGGAAATCGACCTTCGACGACTGGAACAGCTTCTCCGCCTTTTGGGTGGCGACCGCGGGATTGGCTTCCTCGTCTTCGAACAGCAACTCGATCTTGCGGCCCATGACGCCGCCGGCGTCATTAACTTCCCTGGTCGCCAGCTCCACGCCCCATTTCACCTGTTGGCCGATGCTGGCATAGGTGCCCGACAGCGGCGTTACGATGCCGATTCTGATAGGTGCGGCGGACTGCGCGGCGGCAATGCCGGAAAAGCCCGCCAGGGCGGCCAAGGCCACTGCATTGCGTTTGAATACTGTGTTCATGATGTCTCCGTTTTTTTAAATTGATTTGAATGACTGTTACTTTGCGGTCTGTCCATCGTTGTTTTCCAGCTCATACTCATTGGCCAGCAACTTGCGCCGCAACAGCTTGCCGACGGGCGAGCGCGGCACTTCGGCCACAAACACATATTCCCGCGGCCGCTTGAAATTCAGCAGCCCGGAATCCCTGCAATGCGCATCCAGCTGTTCCGGCGTGACGGCCTGCCGGCGCCTGATGAAGGCGGTCACCCGCTGCCCCCAGCGCGGATCCGGCAAGCCGACCACCGCCACTTCGTCCACCGCCGGATGCAGCGACAGCAGGCTTTCTATCTCGACCGGTGAAATGTTTTCGCCGCCGCTGATGATCATGTCGTCCACCCGGCCCGAAACGAACAGGTCGCCGTCGCGGTCGAAATATCCGGTGTCGCCGGTGAAGTACCAGCCGTCGCGCAGCGACCTGGCATCCGCTTCCGGCCGGTTCCAGTAGGATTCGAAGGATTCGTCGCCATCCAGGTCGGCGATGATCTGGCCTTCCTCGCCCGGTCCGGCCTGTTCATGCGGCGACTTCGCATCGAGCTTCACCACGCGGATGCGCTGGTTGATGCCGGCCTTGCCTGCGCTGCCGGGCTTCTTCGGCGCGTCCGGTTCGATCGTGAAGGTGTACACCTCGGATGATCCGTAATGGTTCACGAACAGGTCCGGCTTGAATGCCGCAGCCAGCTTTTTCAGCAGCGCCTCGTTCATTGGCGCGCCGGCGAAGCCCAGCTTGCGTACGCTGCCCAGGTCGGTCGAAGCGCAGTCCGGGTGAGCCATCACGTCGTGGTACAGGGTCGGCACCAGGTAGAGGTTGGTGATCTGCTCGGCCTGAATGCCGGCCAGCACGGCGGCCGGATCGAATTTCGGAATACAGACGAAGCGTCCGTTGATCAGGGTCATGGCCAACAGCGACCGCACGCCCATGGTGTGATACAGCGGCATTACGCCCAGCGTCCGTTCGCCGCGCCGGTACAGGTTTTGCGCCACATGGGCCAGGGCGGCGGCGCGCTCATGCCGATGGCGACGCGGCACGCCCTTGGGCTTGCCAGTGGTGCCCGAGGTGTAGAGCATGAGCGACCAGTCGTCGGCGCCGGCTAGCGCCAGCGGCGCGGCGGGATTGGCGGCCTGCAGTTCTTCATAGCTCAGGGTGCCGCCGGGCGCGCCGCCGACACTGACCCTCGCGAGCGTGCCGGCGACAGTAGAGGCTTCCACCGCGTCGGCCGACACATCCTGGAACACCAGCATCCTGGCGCCGGCGTCGCTGGCGCAGTAATCGATCTCGTCCGCCTTGGCGCGCCAGTTGAGCGGTGTCATCACCACGCCCAGCAGCTGGCAGGCCCAGTGCAGGGTCGCCATTTCCCAGCGATTCTGCAGCACCGTCACCAGGTGGTCGCCGCGCGCCAGGCCCTGCTCTTGCAAGCCGCCCGCCGCGCCGCACACCCTCCCCAGCCAGTCCGCATAACTCAGGCGCAGCGCCCCGTCGACCAGCGCGGTTTCATCGGGACATCTCTCTACGGCAGCGAGGAAGCTGCGGCCCAGATCAAGCATCTTGTGTCTCCCCTTTTGCTGCGGCCTGGCGTTCCGCCGCGACTTCCAGCACCGCAGTGACGATATTGGTGTATCCGGTGCAGCGGCACAGATGCCCGGACAGCATGTCGCGCACCGCAGCCTCGGTCGGCGCCGGCACCCGCGCCAGGAAATCGGTGCAGGACATCAGGATGCCCGCCGTGCAAAAGCCGCATTGCAGGGCATGATTGCGGTGAAACGATTGCTGCAGGTCGGTCAGGGCTTCCGGATCGGCGCGGTTCAGACCCTCCACCGTATCGACCCGCAAGCCGTCCGCCTGCACCGCCAGCTGCAGGCAGGAGCGCACCGCCACGCCCTCCACCATCACGGTGCAGGCGCCGCACACGCCGTGCTCGCAGCCGACATGGGTGCCAGTGGCGCCCAGCGCATGGCGCAGGCAATCCGACAGCAGCATGCGCGGCTCGACCCGGGCGCTGCGCTCGCGGCCGTTGAGGTGAAGGGTGATCACGGCCTCGGCCGATTTTTCGTAGCGCTTCATTGAATCAATCCATTAATCAGTTTGCGGCCCAGTTCGCGCACCAGGTGGCGGCGGTATGCGGCGCTGGCATGGGTGTCGCTCTGGGCATCGAGGTCCCAGGCGAAATCATTGATGGCGTCGCTAAGTTCGACGCCGGCCAGCCTGGGCAGCACGAGCCGGCGCGCGCGGTCCGCCACCCCGCCCACGGTGAGTTCGATGGCGGAGGGCGTGACCACCGCGGCCAATGCCACCAGCGCGAAATCGCCATGCCGGATCGAGACCTCCTCGAAAGCGCAGCGCGCATTTTCGTCGCGCACCGGGAAGCGCGCTTCCTCGATGATCTCGCCCTGGCGCAATGCGGTAGTCAGCATGCCCTGGAAGAATGCGTCGGCCTTTACGGTCCGGCGCCCCGCATGCGACCGCAGCACCACTTCGCCCTGCAATGCGGTCAGACACAAGGGCAGTTCCGCGCTCGGATCGGCATGCGCCAGCGAACCGCAGATCGTGCCGTGGTTGCGCACCTGGAAATGCGAAATCCAGGGCATGGCCAGGGCGAGCAGCGGCACTTCCTGCGCCAGGCCGGCGCGCCATTCCACGCTGGCCTGGGTGGCGGCGGCGCCTACCGCCAGCACGCCTTTTTCGATGCGCCCGTAATTGAGGTCCCGGCAGCGCGAGATGTCGACGAGCACCTTGGGCTGCGCTAGGCGGATGTTGAGCATGGCCATCAGCGACTGGCCGCCGGCGAGGATGCGCGCGTCCTCGCCGTATTCCCGCAACAGCGCGACGGCTTCTTCGGCGCTGTCGGCGCGAACGTAATCGAATGCGGCCGGCTTCATTTTCCGCCCCCGAAAAAGCCGAGCCATTTACGACGCGCCGGCGGTGCGGCGCCGGCCGGGACTGCTGCCTGCCTGCCGAGCTGCTCGAACAGCTGGCGCAGGATGATCCTGGCCGCGCCTTCCAGCATGCGCCCGCCCACCGCGGCAATCTTTCCGCTGACGGCGACCGAGTAATCATAGTGCAACCGGGTGCCGCCCCCGGCCGGCTCCAGCCGCACCGTGCCGGCGCCACTGGCCGAACCGAAAGCGCTGATGCCGCTGCCGCCGAGCGAGAGGCTGTTGGGCGGATCAAGGTCGGACAGCGCGACGTCGGCCGCATAGCGCGCTTTGACCAGGCCGATGCCGATGGTGACGTCGGCGCGGTACCTATTTTCGTCCACCCTGGTCAGCGCATGGCAGCCGGGTATCACCCTGGCCAGCGCATCGGGATCGAGCAGCACCGCGAACACCTGTTCCGGCGTGGCGGCAAGCTCCACGGTGCCTGCCATGGCGAGGCCATGGCCGCCCGCCGGCGCCGGAATTGCCGCGGCGCGCGGCTTGCGTGGCGGTGGATCTTCGGCGCCGAGAAGGGCGTGAATTTTCGACGGGGTCATGGGCAACACGATGTCGGCACGGCCGAGGGCGTCCGCCAGCGCATTGCCGATGCAAACCGGCGTGCTCATGTTATTGCCTTCGCCCAGGCCTTTGGCTCCCAGGGGCGTGAACGGCGATGGCGTTTCCCTGTGCAGGATCACCGGTTCCGGCACTTCGCAGGTGGTCGGCACGAGGTAGTCGGCGAAGGTGCCGGAGAGGAAGCTGCCGTCGCTGCCGTAGGCGAATTCTTCCATCAGCGCCGCGCCAAGGCCCTGGGCAAAAGCACCGCGGATCTGGCCGTCGGCCAGTGCCGGATTAAGGATGCGGCCGGCGTCATGGGCCGTGATGTAGCGATCTATTTTTACCTTGCCGGTGGCGCGATCGATTTCCAGCGCGCAGACGTCGAACACGAAGCCATACACGGCGGAGCTGTTGATGACGTCGTTCTCATCCGGCGCCGCCAGTTGCGGCGGCGACCAGTACACCGTCTCGCGCAAGCCGGTGCTCATGCCGTGCGGCAGCGCGCCGGGCGACCAGTGGGTGGCGCCGGCCACGCGGTGAAAAGGCAGTTTTTCTTCCGGACGGTCGAGCGAGAACAGCTTGCCGCCGGAAAAGGCGATGCGGGCCGGTTCGCAGTCCAGCATGTCGGCCGCGATCACGGCCAGCTTGTCGCGCACTTTCAGCGCGGTGAGATGCACCGTGCCGGCCACGGCGCCGGCAAAGCGGCTGGAATAGTTGCCGGCGGCGATAGACCAGGCGTCCTTCTGGGTATCAAGTTCGGTGTTGACCATGATGTCGGACGGCTTCAGGCCCAGCACGTCGGCCACTACCTGCGCCGTGACGGTGCGGTGGCCCTGCCCCTGCGGAGTCGAATCGATCACGACCGTTACGCTGCCCAGGGCATCCACGCTGACGGTGGCGCTGGCGCTGGCGCCGTTCTTGGGGGCGGCCTTGGCGCGCTCGGCCGGCGTCATTGCAGTGGTGATGTAACCCATGTTGGAAATCGATGGTTCGGCAATGGCGGCATAGCCGATGCCGTACAGCCGGCCTTCGGCGCGCGCCTGGTCGCGCCGCGCGCGCAATTCGTCCAGCCCACCCTGCTCGCGCGCCATGGCGATGGCTTGCTGGTAGTCGCCGGAATCAAGCAAAGCGCCGGCTGGCGCGCGGTACGGAAAGGAGCCGGGCTCGATCAAATTGCGTTCAATGACAGCCAGCGGATCGAGTCCCAGCTCAACCGCGATATGCTGCATCAGTCGTTCCAGCGCGAAATACATTTGCGGACCGCCGAAGCCGCGCACCAGGCCTGAAGGCGTCTTGTTGGTCAGCACCACGCGGTTGTGCACCGCCAGGTGCCGCACCCTGTAGGCGCCCGTCAGCGAGCCATGCATGCGGTAAAAGGTGGCAGGCTCGGGCGCGCGCAGGTAGGCGCCGCAATCGTCCATCTGGTGATAGCGCAGGGCCAGGATTTCACCGTCCGGCTGCACCGCGGCTTCGACGGTCGTGACGCGGTTGGTGGCCGAGACCGAAGCTTGCAAATGTTCGAGGCGGTCTTCCACCCATTTCACCGGCGCGCCGGCCTTGCGGGAGGCCAGGCATAACAGCACGATGTAGGTAGAAACGCCCTGCTTGACGCCGAAGCTGCCACCGGAGTCGCGCGGAGTGCGCAAGCGCAGCCGGCTGCCGCTGACTTTCAGCGCGCGCGCCATCACCGGATGCAGTGCGAACGGCCCCTGGAAATTGGAGAAAACGTCGTAGCCTTCATCGCCCGCCAAATGCTCCGCCAGCACCACGAAGCATTCGATCGGCGTGCAGGAATTGCGTGGATAATGGACTTTCAGGCTTACCGTGCGTGCCGCAGCGGCGAAGGCGGACTCCGGATCGCCGTAGCGGAACTGCCGGTCATTGACGACATTGGAGCCGACTGCATCATGCAACACGGGCGCCGAAGACGCGGCCGCAGCTTCCGGGTCGACCACGGCCGGCAGCTTGCGATATTCGATGTGGACCGCATCGAGCGCATCTTCGGCAAGATAACGGTTTTCGGCCATCACCACCGCCACCGGCTCGCCGACATAGCGCACTTTTTCAATCGCCATGCACCAGTGCTCCATCGGCTGCCGCACCCCGACCGCGAAGGGCGTTGCCCAGTTCCTGACGTCGGCCCCGGTCAGCACGGCGCGCACGCCGGGCAGCTTCAGCGCAGCGGCGGCATCAACCGACAGGATTTCCGCATGCGCATGCGGCGAGCGAAGGATTGCGGCGTATAGGGTTCCCGGCTTGACGCCGACATCATCGGCATAGCTGGCACGCCCGGTTAGCAGGGCCGCATCCTCGACGCGGCGTTCCGGCCGGCCGACATGGGAATCCCTGGCATGGAAGGAGAGATCGTTCAAGTAACTACCTCTTGCAACATTTCAGTTGCACAGAGTGTAGGCTCGGGGGGTGAGAAAGCTCTTACCGCGGAGTGCGTCGATTTACCCTGGAGTCTGATTTTTCAGACTCCAGCCGAGCCGGAAAGCAGGTAATGAAGTCCTTTTTACCCAGGAAAACGCGCTACCGGCCTGCGTCAGGGGTAAAGGCCAGCATCTTCCAGGTCACGCCCAGCGTCGCATCAGTCTTAAGACTGACGAGTTCGCGTGACAGGTAGGCCTGCGCCTTTTCCCGACGCAGTTTCTCCCCTAACGCATCCTTCAGGATGCCGGCTCCGGCCATCACGCCATCGAGCGTTCCATATGCGCGCAGCAGTTGCGCCGCTTTCTTGCGGCCGATGTTGGTAACGCCTGGCACGCCATCGGCTGCCTCGCCGGTCAAGGCCAGATACTCGGCAAGCTGCGCCGGCGACACGCCGAATTTTGCTTCGACCCACGCTGCGTCGTGCCATTCGCTTTTGAAATGGTCCCACACGCGCGCGCCATGCTCGACCAGCACATGCAAATCCTTGTCGGTGGAAGCAACGATCGCTTCACCCCTGCCTTCCGACAGCCAGCGCAACACGCTGGTGGCGATCACGTCGCCTGCGCCGACGCCGGGCACCGAAACCACGTGCAACCCCATGTTTTCGAGCATGCCGAAAAATTCGGGCAGCCGGTCGCTCAGTTCAGTCGGGATGGGCGCGCGGCCGGCTCGGTAGGCAGGATAGAGATCATGGCGCCATGTGTGGCCGCCGGCATCGAACGCAGGCAGTACGTGGGTAGGCGCATGGCTGGAGAGTAGCCGGCGAAAGGAAGACAACGTGTTGCGGATAGCCGCTTCCGCTTTTTGCCCTGGATCGGTTTCAGGGTTCGCCTCGAAAACGCGGCGCAGGATGTGGAACCCGTCGATCGCCAGCAGTTTGCTCATGACATGTGCCGACGGCGCATTCCGACAACGGTAATCCGCACGAAATCGCTATCAGGGGAGATCAGATTTGTTTGTTGAGGCATGAACGGATTCTAACGCACGGCTTGCGTCGGGAATGCACAAACAGGATTTCCCGGGATATCGGCGCTGGTCGTCCCGGTGGAACATGACCGATGATTCCGGTCTTCATCGGCGGAATTACGATTCCGTTGCGACCCCATAATGAAGACCCCAAGTCGGCTTTGAGCAAGTAACTCTTTTCAACAAAACTGAAAAACAGTACCAGGAATCGGAAACTGTCCTTATTTCCCAATTTTAGTTTCTGAAGTGCAGCCTTGCAATCTCATGTAACCAGAATTGCAAGGCCAGAACCTCAGACGCTGGATTCCCGGCGCAACCCGCCGTGCGCGCTTACTTCGTACGGTCCTTGTCCAAGTCATAAACTGGTTTGTGGCCCGGCGTTTCGAACGCCCGGGTGCTGTCCGTAATGCCCGTGCGCCCCGAAGCACTTTCCGGCGAACGCGAGTTACCCGTTGAGCCCGATGTTCCACTAGCGCCTACCGCTGCGCAATCCGTTTTGGTGGCAACGTCGGTTGGCCTGCTAGGACCGGAGCTGCTTCCCGTGCCAGCGCTGCCGGTGCCGCTTTCGATACTACGCGCAATCGCAGCAGGGCATTTGGCGGTTTCTCCGGAAGCCGAGGTGCCAGGCGTGCTTGCGCCGCCTGTCGAGTTTGGCACGCCGGACAACGGATTGCCTGATTCCGGCCTGCCCGAGGCGTTACTTCCTCTGGAGCCCGATTGACTGCTCCCTGAACTGGAGGCCCCGGGTGCACCCGATCCCCCGGACGACGATGATTGCGCTGATGCAGTACCCGCCGCGGCGGTAAGTGCGAGCAGAAGCGTCACTGCTGAGAAAGTTTTCATATTCCCTCCACAAAGAATCAAAGACATCCCTGATCATATTTCCTGGGTACAAAAGCCCACGGCCGAGCCGGGCGTAATTTATTTAGATCGTCAGCATGCCTATAAATTTCCAGGATTTACAAGGACGTCATGGCAGTACCTATGCGCGCCATGCGCGGCGTCGTTGCCTGATTACAATCAGGCTGTAAATCAGGCTGTAAATCAGCAGATTGACTGAAATGACGCCTATGCCCAGGAGCGACTGGATCTCAGGCGTCAGACCCGGTGGATAGATCAACGGCATGAGATAGTGCCCAATGAAGCTGTCGGCATAGCCGGCGGCGCCGCTCATCTGCAGCAGCCGGTTTTCCAGCGGGGTAAGCGGACACGTCAGGCTCAGCAGTTCAAGACTGGCCCCCCATACTGCCGCCGGAATATGAACCCATGCAAGGCGCCGGAACCGTACGACTAGAAGCGCCCCGAACGCCACGAACAAGATGAATGCCAGATGAATGGCAAAGATGAAAGCAGCGGCGGCAATAGTAAGCATGGTGCTCCCCGGAATAGTCCGCGGCCGTTCCCCGGCGCGGCCCTATCGTGGCGCCGGCCTGGCTCCGGCCCAGGCTCGATTCGACATGTTTTCCTGGTGCCTGCGGTATGCTTTTCGGTTCTGTCAGGGATGGCAGCGCTATACCTGAAGTCGGCACATTGTAATGCGGAATGAATAATTTCCATCGCCCAGCCGGCACGGCTGCACTACGGTCGGCTAGGGCATCAGGCTTACACCGGCGGCAACGATACGCCATCTATCTCATCCGTACCCAGATATGGCCCTGGCGCCCGTTGCGCTCAGCACAAAATAAAGACGTCGAAGCCCGAGGTCAGTGCGTGGCGTGCCCGATCATAATGCAAATATCCCGCAGCGAAGGAAATAACGCCGCGTAGCAAATACTGCAATTACTCTTCGCGTCCGGAAGCGGACAAATCGTTCTCCGCTGGTGCAGGTGCAGGTGCTGGTGCTGGCGCTTGCGTTGACTCCCGCTCTTGCCTTAATGGCG
>JAQGMO010000010.1 GCA_028292315.1 Herminiimonas sp.
CTGTTCGACAAGATCAACTTCCTGATGGATGCGACCGTCGGTTTCATCAACATCAACCAGAACAAGATTATCAAGATTTTCTCGGTGGCGTCGGTGGCTTTCCTGCCGCCAACCTTGATCGCGAGTATCTATGGCATGAACTTCAGGCTGTTACCGGAGTTGAACTGGAGTTGGGGCTATCCGTTCGCACTGACGCTGATGATTGCGTCGGCGGTGACGCCTTTCTGGTATTTCAAGAAGCGCGGGTGGTTGAAGTAGGGCCGGAAACCCGGCCCCGTATTGCTTTAGGCTAATTCCGCAAACGCGGCGCGCGCGGCCGCCACAGTCGCCTCAATCACCGCGTCGTCATGCTGCGCCGAAACGAAGCCGGCTTCGAACGCCGACGGTGCGAGATACACGCCGGCGTCCAGCATCGAATGAAAGAACCGGTTGAAGCGGGTTTTGTCGCACTTCATCATTTCGGCATAATCGCGCGGAATCCCGGCCGCGAAAAACAGGCCGAACATGCCGCCCACCGCGTCGCCGCAGAACGCGACGCCGGCCTCCTTCGCCGCGTCCGTCAGCCCCTGCACCAGCTTGGCCGTCTGCGCCGACAGCGACTCATAAAATCCCGGTTCCTGGATCAGCTTCAGCGTGCTCAGGCCGGCCGCGACCGCCACCGGATTGCCCGACAGGGTGCCGGCCTGGTACACCGGCCCAAGCGGCGCCAGGTTCTTCATCAACTCCCTGCTGCCGCCGAATGCCGCAACCGGCAAACCGCCGCCGATCACCTTGCCCAGCACCGTGATATCGGGCGCGATGCCGTACAGCGCCTGCGCGCCGCCGAGACCGACCCGGAAGCCCGACATCACTTCATCGAAAATCAGCAGCGCGCCGTGCGCACTGCACAGGCGCCGCATCGTTTCCAGGAATTCCGGCGTCGCGCGCAGCAGGTTCATGTTGCCGGCGACCGGCTCCACGATCACGCCGGCGATTTGCCTGCCCATGGTTTTGAACGTGTCTTCCAGCTGCTGCGGGTTGTTGTAGTCCAGCACGAGCGTATGTTTGGCGAAATCTTCCGGTACCCCGGCCGAGGTCGGGTTGCCGAACGTCAGCAGGCCGCTGCCCGCCTTGACCAGCATCGAATCGGCATGGCCGTGATAGCAGCCTTCGAACTTGATGATCATGTCGCGCCCGGTCGCGCCGCGCGCCAGACGCAGGGCGCTCATCGCCGCTTCGGTGCCGCTCGACACCAGGCGCACCTGTTCGAGCGAAGGCAGCAGCCGGCAAATGGTTTCCGCCATCTCGATCTCGCCTTCGGTCGGCGCGCCGAAGCTCAGGCCGCGCACGGCGGCGTCCTGCACCGCCCTGATTACCGCCGGATGCGCATGGCCTACGATTGCCGGGCCCCACGAGCCGATGTAGTCGATATAGCGCTTGTCATCGGCATCCCAGAAATAGGGACCTTCGGCGCGCGTGATGAAACGCGGTGTCCCGCCGACCGAGCGAAATGCGCGTACCGGCGAATTGACGCCGCCCGGCGTGGTCAGCTGGGCGCGGGCAAATAGAGTGTCGTTATTGGATGTGGAGCTTGTGCTGGAAGTCATGGCAATCGGAAAAAAATCGGTTCAGGATCAAGAGTTTTCATCGGGCTCGCGCGCCCAGAAATAGCGGTCGGGGATCAGTTTGCCCATGCCGAGCCGCTGCGCATGCGCGAGCGCGGCGACCGTGAATTCCTGCGCTTCCAGCGCCGCTTCCGGCACTTCCAGCCCATTCGCCATCATGGCGGCAATGGTCGCCGACAGGGTATTGCCGGCGCCGCTGAATGTGCCCGGCTGGCGCTGCCAGTTATCGTTGCGCACCGCGCCGGATTCGTCGAACAGGGTATTGGCGACATCATGCACGTCGCATGGCGTGCCGGTCACGAACAGGAACTCGCAGCCGAGGTCGATGATGCGCATTGCATCGAGCATCAGCGCATCCGCGTTGGTCGGCTCGCGCCAGGTCTCGGCAAACCGCGCCAGCTCCACCGTCGACAGCAGCAGCAGCGTGGTCTGCGGGATCAGCAGCTCGCGGATCGCGATCAGCATGTCGTCACCCTCCAGCCCGAGGTCCGGCAAGCCGGTGCTGAACGGATCGAGAATCAATGGAATGTCGGGATAATCGGAAACGATCTCCGCGATCACGGAGACATTTTCAATGCTCCCGATATAGCCGACCTTGAAGGCCGCGACCGGCATGTCCTCCAGCACGATACGAGCCTGGTCGGCAACCAGATCGGCCTCGATGGTCTGCGTGTCCTCGATGCGCGTGGTGTCGCCAAGCAGCAGCGCCGTAATGACGGACAGACCGTGGCAGCCCATTGCGGCGAACGACGCCAGATCGGCCTGAATCCCTATCGCGCCGACCGGATCGGAAGCGCCGAAAGTAAGAATGAGCGGAGAAGATTGGTTTTGCACAGCGAGTAGATTAAGATATCTGACTTTGCATTTTACTTGAAGGGCAGTCAGCCGTGAGCAATAACAATTTAAAACCCGCAGAATTCAAAACATGGATGTGCCTCATTTGCGGATGGGTCTACGATGAGGCCGAAGGATTGCCCGATGAAGGCATAGCGCCCGGTACCCTCTGGGAACAGGTTCCGATGAACTGGACTTGCCCGGAATGCGGCGCGCGCAAGGAAGACTTTGAAATGGTTGTCATTTAAGTATGCGATTTTCCGCCATGACGCTGCGTGCGAATTTGGTGTGCGCAAAACGATCACATTTTCGCTTCGTGTCCGAACCGTGATTCGACCAGTTCTTACTGGTAAATTTAATAAAATTTCGCATAAAAACCACGTCCGCATCGCATGGCGCATCCCGATGTTTTAATGCATCTTGCTTTTTGTTACAGTTGGGCCGTATATTTGAGTGAGAGTTTATACGGGATGACGTCATGACAACATCAACGGAGAATGTCACCCTGAAGATAATGGTGATTGACGACAGCAGCACCATTCGGCGATCGGCAGAAATTTTTTTAGGGCAGGCGGGCTACCAGGTTGTGCTGGCCGACGACGGGTTCGATGCTTTGGCAAAGATGAACGACCATAAGCCGGCCCTGATTTTTTGCGACATTCTGATGCCCAGGCTAGATGGTTATCAAACCTGTGCGCTGATAAAGAAAAGTGTGAAGTTCCATACGACGCCGGTCATCATGCTTTCCTCGAAGGATGGCCTGTTCGACAGGGCACGCGGCGCGATGGTCGGTTCCAATGCATATCTTACAAAGCCGTTCACCAAGGACAGCCTGCTCAAGACGGTGCGTGAATATACGGCACCTGCCGCAGATGCTGCACTTTCCCGGTAACGGTCAATTTTCGATCTAAGGTTCACAGATGGCAATACAGAAAATTCTGGTAGTCGATGACTCTCCTACCGAGCGTTATTTTTTATCGGATATCCTCATCAAGAATGGTTTTTCCGTGTCGACGGCTGAAAACGGCGAAGAAGCGCTGCAAAAGGTCAAGGCCGACAAGCCGCAACTGATCCTGATGGACATCGTCATGCCCGGTCAGAACGGGTTTCAAGTAACGCGCGCCATCACGCGCAATCCGGAAACACAGGATGTGCCGGTCATCATCTGCACCAGCAAGGGTCAGGAAACCGACCGTATCTGGGGTCTGCGCCAGGGCGCGCGCGACTACATCGTCAAGCCGGTCGATCCGCAGGAACTGCTGGCAAAAATCGCTTCATTGGGATAACCGAGGCCGCATGACGCAATCCGATTCGAGCCTGGCGCCGGGGCCAGTCTTCACCAAGCCGGACCGCGCCGGCCGCCGTTCGCGTCTGCGCGAATTCCAGGGGCAACTCGTGGAACGCATGCAGGCGGCGCGCACCGGCGTCGATACACGCGTCAATCGGCTCGGCGTCATGGTGGGCGACACGCGCTGGCTGGTCAGCCTTCAGCATGCCGGCGAAATCGTTCCGGTGAGCGCGATTACGCCAGTACCGCTTACCCGCGACTGGTTTCTCGGGTTGACCAACATTCGCGGCAACCTGATCAGCGTCATTGACCTGGCACGTTTTCATGGCGGCAAGATGACCACGATCGACAAGGATTGCCGCATCCTCTCCTTTGCTCCGGGACTGTCATCCCATAGCGCCATCCTGGTCTCCCGCGTCATGGGACTGCGCAATATTGCGGAGATGACGCTGCAAGCGGGAGAAGCGGGAGAAGCGGAAGAAGCGGGAGAAGCCGGCGAAACAGCGGCAGAGGTGGATGAGGCAGAAGCGGCCTGGGCGGCGCAACGTTATGTCGATAACGAATCACAGGTCTGGACCGGGCTCGATTTATCACTGATCGTTCAGGATGCCCGATTTTTGCACGTTGGTTTATGAGCCGCCGGACGAGCCGACCAGGTCGGACCCGGCCGCAATGTAATTGGAATCAGGAGACTCTGTAATGGCGTTTAATCTACCGGCTTTTTCCAGGGGCGAGAAGAAGGGGCTTGTCGAGCAGGGCGTTGTACTCCCTGCGGCGGCGCAATCCGCTCAGGCCGCCGCTCCCGCCTCGCGCGTCAATCCGAATGCCACCTTGATCGGCGATGCGCTTGAGCGTAGCGGCGACATCCGGCTGCCCGGCATCGGCAAGCTGCCGTTGCAGCAGCAGGTGCGTATCCTGCTCGGAACGCTCGGCGGCTCCCTGCTGCTCGGCGCCGTGTTTGTCTGGATCAATTCGAACGTGTCTACCGTCGCGTCGACCCAGACCCAGATTGCCGGCGACGCGCTGATGCACTCGCAGCGGATCGGTAAGGCCGCGCCAAACGCGATCCAGGGCAACACGGAAGCGTTCAAGCAGCTCGAGGATAGCCGCAAGCAGTTCAATGCCGACCTCACCGTGCTGTCCGAGGGCGGACTTTACCAGGGCCGTTCGATCGGCGCGCCGAGCGCGGAATTCGCGGCCATCCTGGACGAGACGCGCAAGGTATGGGCCGGTTCCGACAAGGCCGCCGAGACCATCCTGAAACTGCGCAAGGAGTTATCCGGTTTCGGCGCCACGCTGCAAAAGCTCAATACGCTATCGCCCAGCTTGCTGGAGCTGAGCGAACAGATCGCCACCCTCAAGACGCAAAGCGGCGCCTCGCCGCGCGAAATTTCAGCGGCCGGCCAGCTCGTCATGCTGACGCAGCGGCTGGGACGCAGCGCAAACGAATTCCTGACTTCCGAAGGCGTTAACCCGGAGACGGCTTTCTTGCTCGGCAAGGACACGAATACCTTCCGCGATATTACCGAAGGGTTCTTGAAAGGCAGCGAAATGCTGCGCCTGACCGCGACCAGGGACCAGGACACCCGCGATCGGCTGACCGAATTGCAAACCGTGTTTAACGAGTACCAGCAATCGGTGGGCAGCATTCTCGGCAATCTGCAGAATTTTATTTCCGCAAAACAGTCCGAGCAGCTGATCTTTACGGAAAACGAAACGCTCAAGGAACGCCTGACAGGCTTGCAGCAAAGCTACCGTTCGCAGGAAGATGCTTTTACCTGGACTTCCGCAGCGATGGTGATTGCCGCGCTGATGGCGCTGGTTTCCGCCGCCGGCATCGCAGTGGTGCTGCTGCAGGATAGCCGGAACCGGACCCGGGAAGCGGACTCGCGGCGCGACGCCGCTGAAGCCCAGCGTTTGCTGGCGCAGCAGCAGGAAGTCGCCGCCAAGAACGCCAACGATCAAAACCAGGCGGCAATTCTGCGCCTGATGAATGAATTGCAGGAAGTGGCGGATGGCGACTTGACAGTTCAGGCCACCGTGTCGGAAGACATCACCGGCGCGATCGCGGACTCGGTCAATTACACCGTGGAAGAACTGCGCGGACTGGTGGGTCGCGTGACCACCACTGCCGAACAGGTGACTTCGGCGTCGAACCAGGCGCAAAACATATCGACCGAACTGCTGGCGGCATCGCAACGGCAATCGCGTGAAATCCAGGAAACCGGTCAGGCCGTGCTCGACATGGCGCTGCGGATTACCGACGTTTCCAAATCGGCCAGCGAATCGGCCGAAGTGGCGCGCCAGTCGGTGACCGCCGCCGAGCAGGGGTCGGAAGCGGTGGAGAACGCGATCAAGGGCATGAACGAGATTCGCGAACAGATCCAGGAAACCTCGAAACGAATCAAGCGGCTGGGCGAATCGTCGCAGGAAATCGGCGAAATCACCGAACTGATTTCCGACATTACCGAACAGACCAACGTACTGGCGCTGAACGCGGCGATCCAGGCGGCGTCGGCCGGCGAAGCGGGACGCGGATTCTCGGTGGTTGCGGAAGAGGTGCAGCGGCTGGCGGAACGTTCCGCCGAAGCGACCAAGCAGATCGGTGCGCTGGTTCGCACGATTCAAACCGATACGCACGACGCGGTTGCGGCGATGGAAAAATCGACGCAGGGTGTGGTCGAAGGCGCGAAACTATCCGACGCGGCCGGCGCCGCGCTGTCGGATATCCGCCGCGTTTCTAACCAGCTGGCGGAGCTGATCCAGGGGATTTCCTCAGCGACCGGACTGCAGGCGACCTCGGCCAGCGGCGTGGCGCAGAACATTCAAAACATTTTGAGCGTGACGGAGCAAACCCAGGAAGGCACGCAGCAGACGGCACGCTCGATTCGCGAATTGTCCCGGCTCGCTGAAGAACTCAAGAACTCGGTGTCCCGTTTCCGCGTGACCGCATGATGCAGCCATCGGCTAGTAATTTCCATGAATGCGCCGCGCGACCGAATCAGCCGTATTGAAGCATCTGTAGTGACGAGCCCCTTTTGAATAATGCCGGGCGACGCTGTTCCGGCGTCGCCCGGCGCGATTCGGCGTTACCTGGACTTACCAACCTTTGAACCCACGAGGCACGATGATTAGCCATTCTTCCGCCGCAGGCGTTCCGGATAATTTCGATACCGGACCCTTGTCCTGGGTCATGGGTGAAATCCGTGAAGCATTGAATCGCTCCGCCGGCGTTATCGAGGAAGCGGTAGCGCAAGACACCGAAACCCAGGCAACCGCCTTGCGCCATGCAAAAATGTTTTTGCACCAGGCCCATGGCGCGCTGCAAATGGTCGATGTGGAAGGCGTCACGATCATTACGGAAACGGCCGAGGATATTCTGAATCGGATGGCATCCGGCACCGTGCCCGTGTCCGTGCAATCGGCGCAGCAGGTCGCGAATGCCTACAATGCGATGATCGAGTACCTGGAAGAGTTGCTCGCAGGTTCGCCGCATCAGCCGGTACGTCTTTTTCCGTATTACAAGGAATTGCTGCAATTGCGCGGCGCCGAGCGGATTCATCCTTCCGAATTGTTCTTCCCCAATCTGGCGATCCGTCCGCAGCTGCCGCCAGCCGGCCCGGATGCCGGCGCGCCGGACAGCAGCACCTTGCGTCAACGCTATGAAAAGGCTTTGCTGCCGTTCCTGAAAAGTACCGATCGCGGCACCGAGCTTGCCAATGCCGCGGTCATGCACGGCGTGATCGGCGAAGTGGAACGGGCGCAGACCAGTCAGCAGTCACGCGGATTCTGGTGGGTGATGCGTGGTTTTGCCGAACTGATGAGTTCGGGAAAATTAAGCAATGAAGTGCACGTCAAGCAATTATTCGCGCGCATCAACATGCAAATCCGGCGCCTCGGCAAGGAGCCGTCCGGGGTCGATGAAGCCTTGTTGCGCGATGCGCTGTTTTTCATCGCCCTGGCTGATGACCCGTCGCCATCGGTACAGCAAATCCGGACCGTTTATCAGCTCGACGGCATGGTCCCGGCCGATTTCGAGAAAAAGCGTTATGGACAGATCGATGCGGAAGCATTGACCGCGGCGAAGGCACGGCTGTCGCAGGCGAAAAGCATGTGGAACCGGGTTGCCTCCGGCGACGCTTCGGCGGCCACGCCGTTCGAACAGGCCATGCAGGGCCTGTCGGACTCCGGCACCCGGCTGAATTCGGCCTCGCTGACAAAGCT
>JAQGMO010000014.1 GCA_028292315.1 Herminiimonas sp.
ATATTAACTTTACGACTTCATGCCGATGAAGCTGGCGCTTCATCGGCCATTACATTTGACGGAGGTACGGTGAGTAAAATCACTTTTCTGAATTTCGAGCAGCCGATCGCGGAGCTCGATTCAAAAATCGAGGAACTGCGGTTCGTGCAGGACGATTCCGCGGTCGACATCTCGGAAGAGATAGACCGGCTTTCGAAAAAAAGTCAGCAGCTTACCAAGGATATCTACGCCAAGCTGACGCCGTGGCAGGTATCGCAGATTGCGCGCCATCCGCAGCGGCCGTACACGATGGATTATGTGAACGAAATCTTCACCGATTTCCATGAACTGCATGGCGACCGGAGCTATGCGGACGACCTTTCCATCGTCGGCGGCCTGGCGCGTTTCAATGGGCAGGCCTGCA
The DNA here is from genome assembly GCA_028292315.1 of Herminiimonas sp. Lineage (GTDB taxonomy): Bacteria > Pseudomonadota > Gammaproteobacteria > Burkholderiales > Burkholderiaceae_D > JAQGMO01. The sequence goes on from JAQGMO010000014.1 coordinate 404, forward strand.
TGGTGATCGGCCATCAGAAAGGGCGTGACACCAAGGAGCGCGCACTGCGCAATTTCGGCATGCCCAAGCCGGAAGGCTATCGCAAGGCGATGCGCTTGATGAAGCTGGCGGAGAAATTCGGCTTGCCGATATTTACCTTTGTCGACACCCCCGGCGCATTCCCCGGCATCGACGCGGAAGAGCGCGGTCAATCGGAAGCGATCGGGCACAATCTGTATGTCATGGCGGAACTGAAAGTGCCGCTGATCGCCACCATCATTGGCGAAGGCGGTTCCGGCGGCGCACTGGCCATTGCGGTCGGCGATGCGGTGCTGATGCTGCAGTACGCAACTTATTCGGTCATATCGCCGGAAGGCTGCGCCTCCATCCTCTGGAAAACCGCGGAGCGCGCTTCCGACGCCGCCGAGGCGCTCGGGCTGACCGCGCATCGGCTCAAGGCGATGGGCCTGATCGACAAGATCGTGAATGAACCGCTGGGCGGAGCGCATCGCGATCGGAAACAGATGGCGTCCATGCTCAAGCGCGCGTTGGCGGACACGCTGCGCCAGTTCCAGGGCATGAGTACGAAAGAAATGCTGGCGGCCCGCCACGAAAAGCTTATGAGCTATGGCAAATTCAAGGAACTCCCGCAAGCTGAATGACGAGGGTGCGTTGCAACGCGCATTCGAACGCGCGCTCGGGGAAGTCCTGGCGCGCGTTTTTGTTTGTGCGCCGGATTCGCCGCGCAGGCTTGGCGTTGCCCTTAGCGGCGGGCTCGATTCGACCGTATTGCTGCACCTGGCCAGTCGTTATGCGGCGGAACACGGGGTCGTGCTTCATGCTTTCCATGTTCACCATGGGTTGAGTCCGAACGCAGATGCCTGGGAAGCGCATTGCCGACGCGAGGCGCAGCGCTGCGGCATCGCGTTCGCGTCGCGCAGGGTGGAAGTGGACCGCAACGATAAGCGCGGCGTGGAAGAAGCGGCACGCATTGCGCGCTATGCCGCGCTCGGGGACATGTGCCGCGCCAGCGGCGTGGGTCTGCTGCTTGCGGCGCATCATCGCGACGACCAGGCGGAAACGGTGCTGCTGCAATTGATGCGGGGCGCCGGGCTGCCGGGCTTGTCCGGCATGGCGGCATGCCAGTTGCAGCATGAATTGCTAGGCGAGGGGGTGGCGCTCGGGCGGCCATTACTCGGTATCGCCCGCGCGCAGCTGGAAATAGCCTCCCGCTCGGCCAGCCTTATTCATGTCAGCGATGAATCCAACACCGATACGCGATATCGGCGCAACGCCTTGCGTCATGAAATTTCTCCCTTGATCGAAACCCATTTCCCGGGGTTCGGCGCACTGGTTGCGCGCAGCGCGTCGCATGCCCAAAGCGCGCAGGGGTTATTGCATGAACTTGCCATGATCGATCTGGAGACCTGCAAGGCGGATGCGCTGGGCGCGACACTTCAATTATCCGCGCTGCGGCAGCTATCGAACGATCGGGCCGATAATCTGTTGCGCCACTGGTTGTACCGGCAAGGGGTGAAGTTGCCGAGCACATCACGGCTGGACGAAATACGTGGGCAGATGCTGGATGCGCAGGCTGACACGCATCCTTTCTTTGACTTCGGCGACATGAGCTTGCACCGCATCGGGATGCGGCTCGAGTTGCATCCGCGGGCAGGCGCGTCCCCCGAAGAGCCGATCGGGCTGCGCTGGGCAGGAGAGCCGGAAATCGCGGTGCCGCAGTGGCGCGGCCGCATGCTTTTTGAGATGACGCCTGGAGCGGGACTGGACCCGACCGCATTGCGGGGCGCGGCACTCACCTTGTGCGCGCGCCGCGGACAGGAGCGGCTCAAGCTAGCGGACAACCGGCCCTCGAAGAGCCTGAAAAGCCTGTTCCAGGAAGCGTCGGTAGCCGCCTGGCAGCGCAAGTGGTTGCCGCTGCTTTATCTGGATGATCATCTTGTTTTCGCGGCTGGTTTGGGCATGGATGTGCGGCATTTCCGGACCATGCCGGGGGTTGTGCTGCGCTGGATACCGGACTAAGCGCGAGCAGGAGTGTTTTGCCGGTGCCGGCGTCGGTCACGACGGGTTCATCGCAAACGGCCCTTTCCGACTGCGGTGCGGATGATTAGGAGACCGAAAACAAGAAGCGCGATCGTTGCAGGTTCAGGCATGTCATTACCGCCGGGATTCGGTGTCATTTCACCGATGCAATAAAGTAAGCCATAGTTGTTCCTTAACAGTAACTAATTGTTTGCAGGAACAATTTCTGAAAACCTTTAGTTACTCGTTAAACTATTGAAAAAAATTTCGACACTCCATTGCCTTTCATTGGCGGTGTTTTCGGGATAATGAAATAGGTAATCTCTGCGGATTCTTGTCACACTGCATTGCACCATGTAAAATTACAGGTTTTGTTCGGACCACCTTTTCTCGCTCCCAATGGCACTTATCGTTCACAAGTATGGCGGCACATCGATGGGCTCGACCGAGCGCATCAAGAATGTCGCAAGGCGCGTCGCCAAATGGCATGACGCCGGTTATCAAATTATTGTCGTGCCGTCAGCGATGTCGGGCGAGACCAACCGTCTGCTGGGCCTGGCCAAGGAAATCATGGCGCAGCCCGACCCGCGCGAACTGGACATGATTGCATCGACCGGCGAACAGGTATCGGTGGCGCTGCTATCGATGGCCCTGCATTCGATCGGCAAGGAAGCCGTGTCTTATGCGGGCTGGCAGGTTCCCATCAAGACCGATTCCGCGTTCACGAAGGCGCGGATCCAGTCGATCGACGATCAAAAGGTACGCAAGGATCTTGACGCTGGAAAGATCGTCATTATTACCGGATTTCAGGGCGTGGATGACGACGGCAATATTGCAACGCTGGGTCGCGGCGGTTCGGACACGTCGGCGGTCGCGGTAGCGGTGGCAATGAAAGCGGCGGAATGCCTGATTTACACGGACGTGGATGGCGTGTACACCACCGATCCACGCGTGGTGTCGGATGCACGGCGCCTGAACACGGTGACATTTGAAGAGATGCTGGAAATGGCATCGCTGGGTTCGAAAGTATTGCAGATTCGCTCGGTTGAATTTGCCGGCAACTACCGGATGCCGACGCGTGTACTGTCATCGCTGACCGACCCTTTAATTCCGCTGGAAGAGGAAGCGAATTCCGGCACCCTGATTTCGTTTGAGGAAGATACACACATGGAACAAGCCACCATCACCGGCATCGCGTTCAACCGCGACGAAGCCAAGATCACAGTCATGTCGGTGCCGGACAAGCCGGGCATTGCGTATCAGATTCTCGGCCCGGTAGCGGACGCGAACATTGAAGTCGACATGATTATCCAGAACCAATCGGTCGATGGAAAAACAGACTTCACGTTCACGGTGCCGCGCGGCGAATACGACAAGGCAATGAGCGTCCTCAACGCGAGCGTCAAGGCGCACATCGGGTCGGGCAACATCGCCGGTGACACGCGCGTATCGAAGGTATCGGTAGTGGGCGTCGGCATGCGCAGCCATGTCGGCATTGCATCGCAGATGTTCCGCACGCTGGCCGACGAGAGCATCAATATCCAGATGATCTCTACATCGGAAATCAAGATTTCGGTTTTGATTGATGAAAAGTACATGGAGCTGGCGGTACGGGCATTGCACAAGGCTTTTGGCTTGGAAAAAGCTGAATAGAGCAACGTAATAGCAAGCTTCCATTGACCAAGTCCGCGCGAAAAGTTATGATTCGGGACTTAACTGCGGCGGACTTGTATTACCGCTAAAGTGTGGAGACGTGGCCGAGTGGTCGAAGGCACTTCCCTGCTAAGGAAGCATATGGGCTTAAACCTGTATCGAGGGTTCGACTCCCTCCGTCTCCGCCAAAGAATTAAAGCCCCTGACTCGTCAGGGGCTTTTTCTTTTACGGAGCGAGCGGACCATTAGTATGGTCCGCGGGAGGGAGCCGAAGCGAATCGCCTGCAGGCGATTCGGCGGCCTGCGGATGGTAGGCGACTCCCTCCGTCTCCGCCAGCAGTACTTTAAGTGCTTGTTTTCTTGAAGTTGTCTCGCCCGCAAGAAAGTAGCAGAGCTAGATCAATAGTTCAGTGCTGTTCGCGAATCCCTTGCCCTAAAGCCGCCTGTCCAGATCACACCCGAAATCTCCAAAGGCATTGCCGTTGCAGTCCTCGTCAGTTCGCTTAGCGCTGATTAAGAGGGGGCGAGGAGGGCATGCAGAAGCGTAACGCTGGAGAGGTTATAGAGACGGCTCCAGAGGCTCCGCGGATCCTTCCGGGGACAACTGAGCACAAGGGTTCGGGAATAGTGAC
>JAQGMO010000024.1 GCA_028292315.1 Herminiimonas sp.
CATGGCTGCGCGCGCACCGGAGCCTTGGTTTTCCAAACTACGTTGAACTGGCCGTCACCCTTGATCTCGCCGATCATGACCGGCTTGTGCAAGTGGTGGTTGGTCTTGTCCATGGTCAGCGTAAATCCGGATGGCGACTTGAATGTCTGACCACCCATCGCTGCGATGACCTTGTCGGTATCGGTGGACTTGGCTTTCTCAACCGCCTGTTTCCACATGTGGATGCCGACATAGGTCGCTTCCATCGGGTCATTGGTGACAACCGTGTTCGCGTTAGGCAGCTTCTTCGCCGTGGCGTAGGCTTTCCACTTTTTGATGAATCCGTCATTGACCGGATTTTTCACCGATTGGAAGTAATTCCAGGCGGCGAGATGGCCGAGAAGTGGCTTGCTGTCCACGCCGCGCAACTCTTCTTCACCGACCGAGAACGCGACTACCGGCACATCGGTCGCCTTCAGCCCCGCGTTGCCGAGTTCCTTGTAGAACGGCACGTTGGAATCGCCATTGATGGTGGAGATCACCGCAGTCTTGCCGCCTGCCGAAAACTTTTTGATATTGGCAACGATGGTTTGATAATCCGAATGGCCGAACGGCGTGTAGACCTCGTCGATGTCGCTGTCCTTGACGCCCTTGGATTTCAGGAACGCGCGCAGGATCTTGTTGGTGGTGCGCGGATAGACATAGTCAGTGCCGAGCAAGACGAACCGCTTGGCGCCGCCGCCTTCTTTCGACATCAGGTATTCGGTGGCGGGTATGGCTTGCTGGTTCGGCGCTGCGCCGGTGTAGAACACAATCTTTTCCAGTTCCTCGCCTTCATACTGGACCGGGTAGAACAGCAGGCTGTTGAGTTCCTTGAAGACCGGCAGCACCGACTTGCGCGATACCGAGGTCCAGCAACCGAAGACGACGGCGACCTTGTCCTGGCTGACCAGTTGCCGCGCTTTTTCAGCGAACAAGGGCCAGTTCGACGCCGGATCGACGATCACCGCTTCAAGCTTTTTCCCCATTACGCCGCCGTTGGCATTGATCTCGTCAATGGTCATCAGCGCGACGTCTTTCAGCGAGGTTTCGGAAATAGCCATGGTGCCCGACAGCGAATGCAGAATGCCGACCTTGATGGTATCGGCGGCAATCGCCTGCGACATCCAGGAAGAGGTGACAAGGGCCAAAGCGGCGGCGGCGACCGCTTTAAGATGGGTGCGACGGGACATAGTTGCTCCTATGGTTGATGGACGGGTACGGATTTCTTTGCTAAGGCGTCTAATAAAATGACCAGGTCGTGGCAAACATGTGCCGAAAGCGTGATTGCACTTGCCTGCGTAGCGATGGTCTGTCATGGCGGTGCCCGGCCTTGAATATTTTGTTAGACGCCTGAACTTGCAATATGGTTATTAGCAGAATGCATGCCATCGGCTGACCGCATGTTTTGCAGGCAATTAAGTGAATGTGTGTTCAATCATGGTGCGGTTTCAACTTCTTCGCCCCATTTGGGGTAGGGGCGATTCAATTCGGTGCATTCACGGGGCCTGACCGGGCAAACGGGTTATATTTATGCATTAGTTTGGGGAGATCAATGCACATATGCGGTTGCTTGTTATGATGTTCCCCCAATCGACTCTTTAGTTGGATAACATGTTTCAATCATTATTCAAACGTTCCGCCAAGTTGAAGTCGCCTGCCAAGGCGGAGCCTGTTAAAAGCGATCCGGCAGCGGACCAGCGGGCGGCGTCGCAAATGGCGCGCGAAGCCGCCTTGGGCCGTGCCGATGCTTTGGCACATGACGAAGCGGCGCTCGCCGATTTTATTTTGCAATGTGAATATGCCGATGCGCGCCTGAAGGCGGCGCAGCATGTGCACTCGAAGCCAGCGCTGGAAAAACTGGCGCCGGCGATGCGCAAGTCGGATCGCCGGGTAGCGAAACTGCTGCAGCAGCGGCTCGATCAACTATTGCAACAGGAAGCGGGCGAGGAAAAGGCGGCCCGCTGCGTCGCGCAAGCGCAACGGCTGCTGCAGGAACCGCAATTGATGGTGAACCAGGTTGCCGATCTCGATCGCGCTTGGCAACAGGTCGGCGCTGTTTCAGCGGCGGCAGCGGTTCTGTTCGAGGATCACCGTGAGAAGCTGCGCCAGCGGCTGGAGGCGCAGACCGCATTGCAGCGCAGTGTGATCGATGTCGTCGCCAGCCTGGAGCAGGCAATGAAAAGCGCAGTCGAATCGCCGGCATTGCATGCGCCGGGGGACATTGCGCGAATCCTCGATGAACTCGAACAGAAAATGGCGCAGCATCGCGCGGCGCCCGAAGCCGCTTCTCTGCCGCGGCACCTGCTGTCCGACTTCGACCGGCGGCAGCGCGATTTCAGGCAAAGTCTGGCCGCTCTTGAACAGCGGCATGCCGCAATCGCCGCGCATGAGGAGGCATTCGCCGGATGGGAAGCCGGGCTGCCTGCGGATATGAAGGAAGACGCCTTGCTGCGGGCCTGGCGAGCGTTGCCGGCATTGCATGGAGACGATGCGCCGCGCTTCAAGCTGCGGCTCGACCTTCTTGTCGGCCGGATCAGGGCTGCCAATAAGCCGAAAGAAGCGGTCAGGGCGAGCGCAAGGGAAACTGGAACGGATCCCGCGGGGCGCGACACGGGCGACACTGGTAACCCAGGCAACATCATGCGACAATTTTCCGACGCTCTGGCGGCCATCGAAAGCGCACTGGAGAACGGCGCGTTGCAAAGCGCTGCGGAACATGACCGGATCTTACGCGCATTGGACCTGAAAGCCATTCGCTTGTCAGACGCGCAAACGGCCCGCATGGCGAAAGCACGCGCTGAACTGGGCAAGCTGCAGGGATGGGCGAAGTGGGGCGGCAATGTCTCACGCGAGGAGTTGTTGAAGGCGGCCGAGGAGTTGCCGGCGCAGGGACTGGCGGTGCGCGACCTTGCGAATAAAGTCGGGAGCCTGCGCGAACGATGGAAATCGCTCGATGTCTCGGCCGGGCCGGCCGGCAAGGATTTGTGGAATCGCTTCGACACGGCCTGCACCACGGCCTATGCGCCCGCTGCCGAGCACTTCAAGAAGCTGGCGGAGGAGCGGCTTGAAAATGTGGCGAAAGGGCAGGCACTGGTGGCACAGGTCAGTGAATTTGCCGGGGCAACCAACGCTGCGATGGAAGCGGGCGCAGACGATGTCGACTGGAAGGCAGTGGCCGGCTTCTGCACGCGCATGACGCAGTCATGGCAGCGCCTCGGTCCGATCGATCGCAAGGACAGGAAGAAGCTCGACGCGGAATTCGGGGCTGCAATGCGGCGATTGACCGATCCGCTCGCGGTCCGTCAGCAGGCGGAAGCAATCCGGCGCGAGCAATTGATCGAAGAAGTCGTCAGCCTGAATCCGGCTGACCGCCGGGCACTTGATCTATTACAGGCGGCGCAGGAACGCTGGCAGGAACAGGCGCGTTCCCTGCCGTTGCCTCGCAACGAAGAGCAGGCGCTGTGGTCCCGTTTCCGGAGCGCGTGCGACGCCGTCTTCGCCAAGCGCAGAGACTCGGCCAAAGAGGCGGATGCCGAGCGCAGGCACCACCTGGAAGCGAAGGAAGCACTGTGCGCGGCGCTGGAAGCAGCCGCAACAGCGGAGCCCGAAGAAATTCGGACGTTGTTGCGCAACACCAGAGAGGCATGGGCCGCCATCGGGCCGGTGCCGCACGCGGCGGAGCGTCAGATCGATGCCCGCCACCAGGCGGCGGTCGAAGCCTTGCAAAAGCGGTTGGACCAGGCGCAGCGCGCGGTATCGGCGGCGCAATCCGAGGCGCTGCGGGCCAAGCTGGCGCTATGTCATCGCGTGGAACGGCAACTGGCCGAGCGGCGCGAGTTAGCCGCAACGGAAGCGGATCGCTTGCAAAACGACTGGCAGGCGCTCCCCGCGCTGGCGCCGGAATTCGAGCGCACGTTGCGCAGCCGCCTCGATGCGGCAATCACGGCGTCGCAGTCGGACGCCGCCGGATATATAGCGCTGCTTGAAAGGAATAAGGCCGCGTTGATGCAGGAAGTGTTGCGTTTGGAAATTCTGACCGGGCAAAGCAGCCCGCCCGAACTTGCGCATGAACGCTTGCGTTTGCAGGTTGAAGTCTTGAAATCATCGTTGACGACGGGACAAAAGCCGGCGGCGCGCGAAACCCAGCTGTTACAGTTGTGTGGATTGCGGGCGCTGACCGACGGCCAGACCGCCGGCCGGATCGATCAGCTGCTGTTCTTCTGCCGCGCAGGCTCCTAGGGCGTGACCGGACCGGCGCCAGGTCCGGGAAGCGACAACGATGGAAACGTGACCACGTGATCGGCGCCGAGCCGGATGCCGATTTTTTCTCCGATCGCATGGTCGTGATGCGACGGCACCAGGGCCAGCAGCGGCTGGCCGCTCGGTAGTTTCAGGGTATACAAGAACTCGGCGCCGCGGAATGCCTTGCGCACCACTTCAGCCTGTAGCGGACTGGCATCGTCGTGCAAGACATCGTCGGCGCGCAGCAGCACGTCGACCTGGTGCGCATCCTTTTCATCGGTGTTGCAGACATCAACGCCTTTCCAGAGCGGCAGGCTGCCGAGCTCGATATTGACGCGCTGATTAGGCAAATCGACCGTGCCCGGGGTGAACACGCCCTGGCCGATGAAGTCGGCGACGAAGCGGTTGCCGGGCCGATGGTAAAGATTGTAGGCATTATCCCATTGCACGATCACGCCGTCCTGCATGACGCCGATCTGGTCGGCGATGGCAAACGCTTCATGCTGGTCGTGCGTCACCAGCACGGCGGTGGTGCCGAGTTTTTTCAGGATATCGCGGACCTCCAGCGCAAGGCGCTCGCGCAGGTCGATGTCGAGATTGGAAAACGGCTCGTCCAGCAATAACAGGTCCGGTTGCGGCGCGAGGGCGCGCGCCAGCGCGACCCGCTGTTGCTGGCCGCCCGACAATTCATGCGGATATTTTTTTCCCTGCGACGAAAGCCCGACCAATGACAATAACTGTTCGACGCGCTCGCGGCGTTCGGGCGCCGGAACCTTGCGCAAGCCGAATCCGATATTGTCGGCGACCGATAAATGGGGGAATAGCGCATAGTCTTGAAAGACCACGCCCACATGACGGGTTTCCGGCGCGGCGGTATAACCTTTAGCGCTTAACTGACGGCCATCGACAGAAATCACGCCATCGATCAGTGATTCGAACCCGGCGATCGCACGCAAGACGGTCGTTTTGCCGCAGCCGGACGGGCCAAGCAGGCAACCGATATCGCCGCGCGCGAGCGAAAACGACAAGCCATGCACGATTTGATGCATCTGGCGCCCAAGCTGATAACCGACTTTTATCGAATCGACGCTAAGATGGGAAGAGGGGGAACGGGGTATGACAATTGACATTGTAACTGCCGGAAAAAATTGCATCGATGGAATCTGCAATTGATTATAATTCTCATTTGCGTATTCGGGAAGCTGTTCGCGTATTCATGACCGCTCACTCATCAGCAATAGCCATCGCGGCGGCCCGCCGCGAAAAGGTGCGCCGTCCGGTCTTACATCCGTTATTGATCGCATCGTTCATTGTCGCCGCGCTGGTCGGCGTGCCGATTCTGGGCGTGTTGTCCAATTTGCTGATCGGTGGTGGCAGCGGCGCGACCTTCGCCCACCTGTGGTCAACCGTGTTGCCTGAATATCTAGGCAACAGTATTGCTATTGCCTTGATCGTCGTGGTGCTTGCGGCGGTCATCGGCATTGGCTGCGCATGGTTAGTCGCGGTTTTCGATTTCCCCGGCAAGCGCCTGTCCGAGTGGGCGCTGGTATTGCCGCTGGCAATGCCGGCGTATGTGGTTGCCTACGCCTATACCGACTTCCTGCAGTTTTCCGGCCCGCTGCAAAGCGGGCTGCGCGCCGTGACCGGCTGGCAGGCCCGTGAATACTGGTTTCCGCAAATCCGCTCGGTCGGCGGCGCCGGTATCCTGTTTGCGCTGGTGCTATATCCCTATGTCTACCTGCTGGTGCGCAATGCGTTCATTGAACGCAGCGCGCGCATGTGGGATGCGGCGCGGACCCTGGGAGCGGGGCCGTGGGAAACTTTTTTTAAAGTCAGCCTGCCGCTTGCCCGGCCGGCGGCGGTGGCCGGCATTGCCCTGGCGCTGATGGAAACCCTGGCCGACTACGGCGCCGTGGCGTACTTCGGCGTGCCGACGCTGACCACCGGCATTTATAAATCCTGGTATGCGTTTTCAGACCGCACCGCGGCCGCGCAGATTGCCGGGGTATTGCTATTATCAATTGTGCTGCTGATGTTCATCGAGCAAAAAAGCCGCGGCCGCGCGCGCTATTACGCCGCCGGCGGCCGTATGGTTGCCCATGCGGCGCGGCCTCTGCGCGGCGCCGCCGCATGGGGCGCCAGCCTGTTTTGCGCGCTGCCGGTATTGCTCGGCTTCGTGTTGCCGGTGCTGATCCTGTTGCGGCTGATGATGCAGGAAGAGTCGCTGAACTTTAGCGCACGCTATTTCGGATGGCTGCAAAACAGCATGCTGGTGGCGGCGCTCACCGCCGTGATCGCCATTGCAATCTGCCTCGTGCTGGCCTACGCGGCCCGGGTTTCCAAAAGCCGCCTGCAAGCGGCTTGCAACCGGATCGTCAGCATGGGTTATGCCATTCCCGGCGCAGTGATTGCGATCGGCATCCTGATACCGCTGGCGCGCTTTGATGCGTGGGGCGCCGAGCATGGCATGACGTTTGTGCTGGCCGGCAGCCTGCTGGCCCTGATTTATGCCTACCTGGTACGTTTTCTGGCGGTCTCGTTCCAGAGCGTCCAGGCCGGTCTTGCCAAGATCACGCCGGCCATGGATGCCAGCGCGCGCAGCCTTGGACATGGATTGGGCTCGATGCTGTGGCGCGTGCACACGCCTTTATTATGGCGCAGCGTGCTGACGGCCGGATTGCTGGTATTCGTCGACGTCGTTAAGGAATTGCCGGCGACGCTGACGGTGCGGCCATTCAATTTCGATACGCTGGCGGTCATTACCTACCAGCTCGCATCGGATGAGCGGCTGGCGGAAGCGGCGTTGCCGGCTATTACGATCGTGTTGATCGCGTTTATACCGGTGCTGGTGCTGGCCCGCGCAATTGCCAGGCGCGACAAGTGAAGTAAAAAATGAATAAAAAAATCCCCCTGACGACTGGTCAGGGGGATTCGACGTGGCGGCTGGCCGTCATCCCGTCATGCTAACCGGGAATCATGCCAAAACTGATACGACTTATTTCTTTGCGGCGGCGCTTGCGCGGCCATTGACCTTGCCGGCGTTTTGGACCATCTGGGTCGCTGCACTGTTGATGTTCACTTCCAGCGCTTCAACCGCTTGCTTGGTCGATTTGGTGATTTGCTCGTAACCTGCATTCGAATTGGCAATCGCGGACTTGATAAATGCGATCGCGTTTTCGGAACCGGCCGGCGCATTCTTGCTTACTTCCTCAACCAGGCTTGCAACTTTACGGCTGGTTTCGGCGACTTGCAATTCAGCAGCCTTGGTGAATTCAGCTTGCACACCAGAAACGATGCCAGCCAGATGGCGGCTATAAGCAAGCGCTTTTTCTGCGTTTGGCTGCGTCTGGGCTGCGGTCAGGGCAAAAAATTCCTGCGGATCCTTAACGGATAGCAGTTGCTGGAAATTCGCGGTCGATTCTTCGAACGATGCCTTGGCAACGTTCAGGTTCAAATCGATTACCTTTTCAACGCTTTCGAATGCCTTGCCGGTCAATGCGGTAAGCCAGGCAAGTTGCGACTCGAATTGTGCTTTCGTCGCGGCTGAAAACTGTTCTTGATACAAAGACATATGTTTCTCCTGAGATATGAGTTAACCATTAACGCTTTGCAACGCCGGACATCTTGTGCACTGCAACAAGCCGTATTGTAAAGACATACCATGGCATGTCAAGAATCTTTTACTGCATTGCACCAAAAAGCTTGTTTTCATTGTCGATAGGCAAAACGGCGTTCCGCCTAAGCGACTTTTCAACCCAGCGGCAGCGGCGGCAAGACCCTCGCAGCACGTGATAAACTCAGCTACTTATTTTTTAGGGCACGTTCAATTGAATGCCTTTTACAGCGACCATTTCGTATTGCCGTTGCCATCCGGACATCGTTTTCCGATGCAAAAATACCGGCTGATACGCGAAGGGGCGCAAGGCCTGGGCATGGCGATCGAATTCAGCGAAGCCGCCGCCGCCACCGATGGTCAATTGGCGCTCGCTCATCATCCATCCTATATCCAGGCGGTTTCAAACGGGGCGCTGAGCGAAGCACAACAAAAAATGATCGGTTTCCCGTGGTCGCCGGAAATGGTGGAACGCTCGCGCCGTTCTGCCGGCGCAACAATCGCCACCTGCCGTGCTGCGTTTGAATCCGGGGTCGCAGTGAATCTTGCCGGCGGAACCCACCATGCGTACGCCGATCATGGCGAGGGATTTTGCGTATTCAACGATGCCGCCGTCGCGGCACGCCTGATGCAGGCCGAACGGCGGGCCAAACAGGTTGCGGTGGTTGACCTTGATGTACACCAGGGCAATGGAACGGCATCGATACTCAGGAATGACGAATCGGTTTTCACGCTATCGCTGCACGGCGCGCGTAACTATCCATTCGTCAAGGAAACCAGCGATCTCGATGTCGCCCTGCCCGACGGAACCGGCGACGCCGAATACCTGGCGGCGCTGGAGCGGGCGCTGGCGGAGCTGTTCAGCCGCTTTGCGCCGCAGCTGATCATTTACCTGGCCGGCGCCGATCCGCATGAGGGCGATCGATTGGGCCGGTTGAAGCTGACCATGCAGGGGCTTGCGGCACGCGACCGGATCGTCCTCGAGAATGCGCATCAACGCGGCATCCCGGTGGCGATTACGATGGCCGGCGGTTACGGCAGCGATATCCACGACACGGTGGCGGTGCATGTGCAAACGATAGCGATTGCGGCGCAGCATGCGTGCGCCGGCATGAAGCGGCATGAGCGGCATGCACACGCATGAATAAGCCGCGTGATCCGGCGCTGACTTCCGCTACCGTGCCGCCGGTGGCATCCCCAATGGCGGCCGGCGGTGTGGCGCGCAGCTGGTGGATAGCCGGGACGCCTTTTCTGTTCGTCTTTCTCTGGAGCACCGGCTTCATTGTCGCCAAATACGGGCTGCCGTATGCGCCTCCGCTCACGTTCCTGCTGCTGCGATTTGCCGGCGTGCTGGCCGTGCTGTTGCCGCTCGTGCTGCTGATGCGAGCCCCTTGGCCGCATGGACAAAAGTGGCATATTGCCGTGTCCGGTGTGCTGATGCACGCCGGATACCTGGTCGGCGTATGGTGCGCAATCGGATTGGGCATGCCGGCCGGCGTGTCGGCGCTGATCATCGGCCTGCAACCGATCGTGACGGCGTTTTCCGCGCCGCTGATAGGGGAATCGGTGCGCGCGCGGCAATGGATCGGCTTCGTGTTCGGCTTGGGCGGCGTGGCGCTGGTGGTCGCCAACAAGATCACGCTGATCGGCCTCTCGTGGGAAAGTATCGCGTTCGGCACGTTCGGCATGTTGTGCATCACAATCGGAACCCTGTATCAGAAGCGCTTTTGTCCGCAGTTCGACCTCCGCACCGGGACCGTCATCCAGTTCGCCGCCTCGTTCGTCGTGGTCCTGCCTTTTGCGATCGTGTTTGAATCGTTCAGCCCGGCCCTGCAGACGGTAAGCTGGACGCCGCAATTCATCGGCGCCATGCTATGGTCGGTCCTGGCCATGTCGATCGGCGCGATCTTCCTGTTATTTGCGCTGATACGCAAAAGCGCCGCAACCAGCGTGTCAAGCCTGATGTACCTCACGCCGCCTACCACCGCGTTGATGGCATGGGCAATGTTCGGCGAGGCGTTCAGCCTGATCGGCATTATCGGTATGCTGCTTGCGGTGATCGGTGTCGCATTCGTGGTGAAAAAACAGTGAAAGTTCTGATCGGTGACAAAGGCATTGAAGTCAGACCCGGCTACATCGTCACGGCGATTAAAAAACGGCAAAATGCCGGGTACAATGTCGTGCCCGCATTCCTGGAGTGGTTTGCGATGCCTGTACGGGCCGATCTCGAGCCTGCGATGCCCGGCGTACTGAAGAACGCTTGCGCTTCTCGGCCCGACCTTGTCTCCGTACAGACATCCGCAAACCGCTCTAATCGTCCATCGCATAATGGTTAATCAATGATCAGCTCCTGTGAACAACAAACCGTCGATGCCGCGATCACGTCGCGCCGTTCAATCCGGGCATTCCTGCCGACGCCGATAGCGCGCGAGGATATTGAAGCGATCCTGGAAGTCGCCTCCCGCGCGCCATCAGGCACCAACACGCAGCCCTGGAAAGTCTATGTCCTCACCGGCGCCATCAAGCAAAAGCTCTCAGCCGCGATCATGGCGGCGCATGACGATCCCGCCGTCGCCGGCCAGCATACGGTGGAATATAACTACTATCCGGTCAAGTGGATCTCGCCCTATATCGACCGGCGCCGCAAGGTCGGCTGGGATCTGTACACGCTGCTCGGCCTGGGCCGGGAAAACAAGGCGGGCATGCATGCCCAGCATGGGCGCAACTACCAATTTTTCGACGCGCCGGTCGGTTTCATTTTCACGATGGACCGGGTTTTGGAAATCGGATCATGGCTGGACTATGGCATGTTCCTGGAAAATATCATGATCGCGGCGCGCGGCCGCGGCCTCGATACCTGTCCGCAGGCTGCGTTCACCAGCTATCACAAGATCATCGCCAGCATGCTGGACCTGCCGGCCAATGAGCGGGTCGTATGCGGCATGTCGCTCGGCTATGCCGATCCCGGCAAGATTGAAAACACACTTGTAACCCATCGCGAACCGGTCTCGGGATTCGCAACGTTCCTGGAGGAGCAAAAATGAAAAAAATAGCAGTCATCGCCGGCGACGGCATCGGGAAGGAAACGGTGCCGGAAGGCTTGCGCGTGCTGGAAGCGGCGGCCGTCAAATTCAGTCTTGACCTGCAGTTCGATCAATTTGACTTTGCTTCATGCGATTATTATTCGAAGCATGGCCAGATGATGCCGGATAACTGGAAAGACCAGATCGGTGGCCATGACGCGATTTTTTTCGGCGCGGTGGGCTGGCCCGATACGGTTCCCGATCATGTGTCCCTATGGGGATCGCTGCTCAAGTTCCGCCGCGAGTTCGACCAGTATGTCAATCTGCGGCCGTGCCGCCTGATGCCGGGGATTCCTTCGCCGCTGGCCAACCGCAAGCCCGGCGATATCGACTTCTACGTGGTGCGGGAAAATACCGAAGGCGAATATTCATCGGTCGGTGGCCGGATGTTCGAAGGCACGGACCGTGAAATCGTCACCCAGCAAAGCGTGTTTTCGCGCAAGGGCGTGGACCGGATCCTGAAATTCGCATTCGATCTCGCTCAGCGCCGTCCGAAAAAACATCTTACTTCCGCCACCAAGTCGAACGGCATTGCGATCACCATGCCGTACTGGGACGAGCGCGTCGTCGAGATGGCCAAGGCCTATCCGGACATCCGAACCGATAAATATCATATCGACATCCTGACTGCGCAATTCGTCATGCATCCGGACTGGTTCGACGTGGTAGTCGCTTCCAACCTGTTCGGCGATATTCTCTCGGACCTCGGTCCCGCCTGTACCGGCACGATCGCCATTGCGCCTTCCGCCAACATCAATCCGGAAGGCCTGTTCCCATCGCTGTTCGAGCCGGTGCATGGCTCGGCGCCGGACATTGCAGGCAAAGGCTTGGCAAACCCGATCGGCCAGATCTGGTGCGGCGCGATGATGCTGGAGCACCTGGGGTATCCGGAAGCCGGCGCCGCCATCGTGCGCGCAATTGAAAAAGTACTTGAAGCCGGGCCGAAAAACGCGCCGTTTACACGCGATATCGGCGGCAGCGCCAATACTGCCGATCTCGGTCGCGCGATCGCCCAGGCGTTGTAAAAACACGTCATCAACTTGCCGTCCGCGCCTGGTCGGTGCGGCGTTCAAGTGCGGCTGAGCCCGCAACCGCCGAAGGTGCGAGGTAATAAGAGAGACGCAATAATTGTTCTTTAGAAAACTGTTCAATTTATTGCGCTAACTCCTTAATTATCTTGCGAATTTTTACCGTTTTGCTAGACTGCAAGACATGTTGATTTAAAGCATTACATAAGGAGTCGCGATGCGCAAAACTGCGGTCGGGGTGCTATTTTCGGTTTTGTCTGCCATGTTTATCGCCACGCCGGTAATGGCCAAGCAAACCGAAAAAACAGCATCAGTTAAAAAACAGGCCGCGAAGAAAGCTTCCGCGCCCAAGTCTGCCGGCAAGATTGCCGCCCGGTCTGGCAGCAAGAATGCCGCCGGACCGGCGGTACCGAAAATGCAGGCTGCCGCCAATCGGCGGCAAGCCAAAAAGAACCGGGTAAGCGTTACCCTGGATTCGCGCGAACGCCTGGAAAGGAAAGTCGCCCTGGTAGGCGGCAAGCGCAAGATCGTGTATCAGCGCGCGGCATTGGCGCCAGTCGTGCCGGCTGTGCCGCCGGTCACCACCGCGGGCGACCTGGCCGGACTTAACCTGACGCGCGACCCGCTCGATCTCAAGTCGAACGTTGCCCTGGTAATGGACCAAGCCACGTCGGAAGTCCTGTTTGAAAAAAATTCCCAGGCTGTGCTGCCGATCGCTTCCATCACCAAGCTGATGACAAGCCTGATCGTGGTCGAAGCGAACCAGGACATGAATGAAGTCCTTACCGTGACCGAGGAAGATATCGATCGCGAAAAATTCACCCATTCGCGGCTGCGCATCGGCTCGCAGCTCACGCGCGCCAACATGCTGCATATTGCGCTGATGAGCTCTGAAAATCGCGCCGCTTCGGCACTCGGACGGCATTATCCGGGCGGCTTGCCGGCGTTTGTCGCCGCGATGAATGCGAAAGCCAGAATGTTGGGAATGACCGGCACCCGCTATGTCGATTCCACCGGCCTGTCGAGGCTGAATGTGTCGAGCGCGCGCGACCTGGCCAAGCTGGTCGTGGTGGCGCACCGCTATCCGGTCATTCGTGAATATTCGACCAACGGCAAATATGCGGTCGAGCCGGGCGGCCCGCCGCTGCAATACAAGAACTCGAATCACCTGGTACTGAATCCCGAATGGGAAATCGGCCTGCAGAAAACCGGTTATATCGCGGAAGCAGGGCGTTGCCTGGTCATGCAGACCAAGATCGAAGGCCGCTCGGTGGTGATGGTATTCCTCGATTCCAAGGGCAAGGAATCGCGCATCGCCGATGCGGGACGGGTCCGCCGCTGGCTGGAAAACGTCAAGGGCTCGGCAATGAACGTGCCGGCAGCGATTCAAAACCGGAATCAGAGCTAGCTTGCATTTTTAATAAAAAAGGCGGACCGCGGTTCGCCTTTTTTATTGCGCGGTCATTTTCGGCACATGGCCCAGCACCGCCGAAATTTCATTGACGGTATGCATCAGGTCTTCTATCCATTCTTCCTGCAGGCGATCAGCCGGCGCTGAAATCGACAGGCCAGCCACCAGCCGGCCGGAATCGTCGCGGATACCCGCCGCCATGCAGCGCACGCCCAGTTCGAGCTCTTCATTGTCGCGCGCGTAGCCGCGCGCGCGCACCAGGCTCAACTCGCGTTCCAGCTTGGTCAGATCGGTGATGGAATTCTTGTTGTGGCCGGCCAGGCCGGTGCGGGTCGCATAGGAGCGCACCAGTTTCGGGTCATCCACCGATAGGAACAGCTTGCCGGTCGAGGTCAGGTGCAAGGGCGCGCGGCCGCCGATTGCGCGCACCACCTGCATGCCGGAGCGTTCGGAATAGGAACGATCGATATAGACGATTTCATCGCCCTGGCGCACCGACAGATTAACGGTTTGCTGGGTGCGCCGGTGCAGTGCGCGCATGAAATCCAGCGCGGCCTCGCGCACATTCAGCCGGCTTTTAACGATATTGCCCAATTCGAGCAGCCGCATGCCGAGGCGGTATGAACCGGGTTCGGCGCGATCGACAAATCGCTTCAGCACCAGGTCGTTTAGAATACGGTGCGCAGTAGACGGGTGCAGGCCGGTGGCGCTCGACAACTCCTTCAGGCTGACCGGGTCGGGATGATGGGCCAGTGCGTCAAGCAGGGAAATCATGCGCTCGATAACCTGGATGGATGTCTTATCGGTTTCGGGGGATGTTTCGTTTTTCATAATCGATTGGTGCGATGCAATATGAATGTTATACCATAATGTGAAAAGAAATGATAAGGCATAGCAGCAGTCTTGGGTTGCTTGTCAAAATTATTTCATATTGGTAACGCACTGGTTTGCCACCCGCGAGTCATAATGCGTTTGTTGAAAATTGAAAGAGAAAAGGAACGGCGACATGTCCGTTATCACCAGTATTGAGGATCTTCGCGTGCTTGCCCAAAAGCGGGTGCCGCGCATGTTCTACGATTATGCGGATTCCGGTTCGTGGACAGAATCGACTTATCATGCCAATAGCGCGGATTTCAGCGCGATAAAGCTACGCCAGCGGGTGGCCGTCAATATGGAAAACCGGTCGCTCGCCAGCACCATGGTGGGCTTGCCGGTGGCGATGCCGGTCGCGCTGGCGCCGACCGGCCTGACCGGTATGCAGCATGCCGACGGGGAAATCCTGGCGGCGCGCGCCGCCGAACAATTCGGCGTGCCGTTTACGCTGTCGACAATGAGCATTTGCTCGATCGAGGATGTGGCGGCGCACACCAGCAAGCCATTCTGGCTACAGGTGTATTTCATGCGTGACCGCGATTTCATGGCACGCCTGATCGATCGCGCCAAGGCGGCCAACTGTTCGGCGCTGGTGCTTACGCTCGACTTGCAGATTCTCGGTCAGCGGCACAAGGACTTGCGTAACGGCCTGACCGCGCCGCCCCGGCTCACGCTGACCAATATGCTGAACATGGCTTCCAAGCCGCGCTGGTGCCTCGGCATGCTGGGCACGCGGCGCCGCGGCTTCGGCAATATCGTCGGTCATATCGGAAATGTGTCGGATATGTCGTCGCTGTCGGCCTGGACCGCGGAGCAGTTCGATCCGGCATTATCGTGGGACGACGTCGAGTGGCTCAAGCAACGCTGGGGCGGCAAGCTGATCATCAAGGGCATCCTGGATGTGGAAGACGCGCGCATGGCCGCGCGCAGCGGCGCCGATGCGCTGATCGTGTCCAATCACGGCGGCCGCCAGCTCGATGGCGCGCAGTCATCGATAGGCGCGCTGCCGGCCATCGTCGATGCGGTCGGCAATGCGATTGAAGTGCACCTGGATGGCGGTATCCGCTCCGGTCAGGATGTGATCAAGGCGCTCGCCCTGGGCGCAAAGGGGGTGTATATCGGACGTGCGTTCCTTTATGGCCTGGGCGCGATGGGCGAGGCCGGCGTGACCCGCTGCCTGGAAATCATCCGCAAGGAGCTGGATGTCACGATGGCGCTCTGCGGCCTCACCGACGTCAGGAAAGTCGATAAGAATATCCTGTTGCCGGGAACATTTTGAATACGCCGCATCGGGATTACGCCGTGAACAAACCGCCGGTCAGTGAGTTTAAAAGCAGGGGCGGCCTGAAGCGGATCGCCGGCGCCGTCATTTATTCCATGGATGGCTTCAGGAGCGCCTGGAAAAGCGAGCCATCGTTTCGCCAGGAAGCGGTGATCGCCGTCCCGGCCGCCATCATCGCATTGCTGCTGCCCGTGACCGCACTGGAAAAATTATTGCTGATCGCGGTATTGCTGCTGGTGCTGGTCGTCGAGTTGCTTAACTCGGCAATCGAGGCCGTGGTGGACCGGATATCGCTGGAACGGCATCCCTTGTCGAAGCACGCGAAGGATGTAGGCAGCGCCGCGGTTTGCCTGACGTTGCTGCTGGCCGGGGCGACCTGGGCCGTGGTTCTGTTTCCATTGTTTGCGGAATGGCTTCACTGGTAACGCCGCGCAGACGCCGTGCCGGCGCCTCGCGGCGCACGGCTGGATGTCCAGCCGTTTGGACGGCCCTTATTTTTTCTGATAAATCCGGTCGAATTCCCCACCGTCGTCAAAATGCCTTTTCTGCGCATTTTTCCAGCCGCCGAATACTTCGTCGACCGTAAACAATGTGATCGGTTTGAATGAGGCGGCATATTTTTTCGCGACCGCGGCCGAACGCGGCCGGAAAAAATGCTGCGCGATGATTTCCTGCGCAGGTTCGGAATACAGGTATTGCAGGTAGGCCGTGGCCTGCTTGCGAATGCCGCGCCGGTCGACGACCTTGTCGACCACCGCCACCGGCGACTCCGCTAAAATCGACATCGAGGGATAGACGATTTCAAAGTTGTCGCCCATTTCCTTGCGCACCAGCTGTACTTCATTTTCAAACGTTACCAGCACATCCCCGATCTGGCGCTGGGTGAATGTGGTGGTGGCGGCCCGCCCGCCGGCGTCGAGGATGGGCACATTTTTAAACAAACGGGTAACCGCCTCGCGGGCCTGTTCTTCAGTCCCGCCTTTCTTGATGACGCTGCCCCATGCCGCCAGATAGGTATAACGTCCGTTGCCTGCGGTTTTAGGGTTGGGAATGATGACTTTCACATCCGGCTTGACCAGGTCGTCCCAATCCTTGATGCCTTTCGGGTTGCCCTTGCGCACCAGGAAAACCATGGTCGAATAAAACGGCGCCGCATTGTTTGGAAATTTCTTTGCCCAGTCAGCCGGCACCAGGCCGCGATCGGCCAGCATGTCGATGTCATTGGCCTGGTTCATCGTCACCACCGAAGCTTCGAGGCCATCGGCCACCGCGCGCGCCTGCTTGCTGGAGCCTCCATGCGACTGATTGATGATGAGGGTTTCACCGGTTGTTTTTTTCCAGTCCGCGATGAAGCCCGGATTGATATCCTTGAATAATTCGCGCGCCACGTCATACGACACGTTCAGCAGGGTCGTGTCCGCATGGGCTTGCGGCGCCACGGCGCTCAGCGCGAACGCGGTGACCGCAACGCCGAGCAGGCCGCCCAGCCTGGTTCCCAGCCGGCGCAAGGGTGCACGGAAAGCGTCGCCGGACCGGCGCGCAATGGATATGGTAAACATTAATTCTCCTATCGGGTGAAAACGAAATTCCTCTGTCTTGCCGCCATTACACCATGCGCATGAGACGTCTGGAACAACACTTTTCTCATTTGCTTAGATTGCATAAATGCAATTGCGGTCGTCGCCGCTTGCAGTATGCCATATCCGGAAAACGCATAAGAAAGCGCGAAACGATTCGTTCTTTTTTAATTTGCGCTGTCATAAGCTGTTTGCTTAATAACCAAAATCAAGCACTTACAGGGGAAATATGATGTTGCTACAGAAATTAATCGGGCTTGCATTCGCCGCCGTTTTGCTTGCTCCCGCTACGCATGCCGCCGAAATCGGGCTCCTGAACGTCTCCTACGATCCGACGCGCGAACTGTATCAGAGTTTCAACACGGCCTTTGCAAAGCAATACAAGGCAAAGACCGGCGACGATGTGAAGGTCAGGCAATCCCATGGCGGATCGGGCAAGCAGGCGCGCTCGGTGATCGATGGTCTGGATGCCGACGTGGTGACGCTGGCGCTGGCTTACGACATTGATGCCATCGCCGAACGCGGATTGATCACGAAGGATTGGCAAAAGCGTTTGCCGCATAACAG
>JAQGMO010000052.1 GCA_028292315.1 Herminiimonas sp.
CATGGCGTCAAGTACTCGGCGTCGGCACTGACGTCGGCGGCGGAACTCGCAGCGCGCTTCATCAATGACCGTCATTTGCCGGATAAGGCGATTGACGTGATCGACGAGGCGGGTGCTGCACAGCGCATCTTGCCGAAGTCGAAGCAGAAGAAGACGATCGGCAAATCCGAAATCGAGGACATCATCTCGAAGATCGCCCGTATTCCACCGCAATCGGTCAACCAGGATGATCGTACCAAGCTGCAAACGATCGACCGCGATTTGAAGAATGTCGTGTTTGGTCAGGAGCCCGCGATTGAAGCATTGGCGTCCGCCATCAAGATGGCGCGTGCCGGCCTGGGCAAGACCGACAAGCCGATCGGATCGTTCCTGTTCTCCGGCCCGACCGGCGTCGGTAAGACCGAGGTGGCGAAGCAGCTTGCGTTCATTCTCGGCATCGAGCTGATCCGTTTCGATATGTCGGAATACATGGAGCGTCATGCGGTGAGCCGGCTGATCGGTGCGCCGCCGGGCTATGTCGGATTCGACCAGGGCGGATTGCTGACCGAGGCGATTACCAAGAAACCGCATGCGGTGCTGTTGCTGGACGAAATTGAAAAGGCCCATCCGGACATTTTCAATATCCTGCTGCAGGTGATGGATCATGGCACGCTGACTGATAACAATGGCCGTAAAGCGGACTTCCGCAACGTCATCATCATCATGACGACCAATGCCGGCGCAGAGAGTCTGCAAAAGCGGTCGATCGGCTTTACCGACAAGAAAGAGTCCGGTGACGAGATGGCGGATATCAAGCGTATGTTTACGCCGGAATTCCGCAACCGGCTTGATGCGACCATCAGCTTCCGGGCACTGGATGAAGAAATCATCCTGCGCGTGGTCGATAAGTTCCTGATGCAGCTTGAGGAACAATTGCATGAGAAGAAAGTGGAAGCGGTTTTCACTGACAACTTACGCAAGTTCCTTGCGAAGAAAGGCTTCGATCCCCTCATGGGAGCACGGCCGATGTCACGTCTGATTCAGGACATGATCCGCAAGGCGCTCGCCGATGAATTATTGTTCGGCAAGCTGGTATCCGGAGGCCGGGTAACAGTCGATATGGACGAGGACGATCATGTGAAACTCGACTTTATCGAAGGGGATGCGACGCCGCCGCCGGCACCGCCGGAAACGGTGGAAGTCGAATAAATAATCAAGCACTCCCGCAGAAACCCGAATCGGAAGGTTCGGGTTTTTTTTCGTTTGTATTATTGCTGCAACGCTGTTATCAGTTCAGGCGATTTATTCGAAGAAATATAAATAGAAATATAAATATTAGAAATAGCTGATTAAAAGTATTATTTCTGCTAGAACTAATTCTTATTAAAAGAGGCATAAAATCGATCCGAACAAGCTGCAACGATATTCGGATTAATCCGCAGTAAGGCGTCGGCGTCTCCGAAAGGATATACGCATGAAAGAACTTCGATTTTTTCATGAACAGCTTTATCGCGCCTTTGCCAAGCTCCGCCGGCCAGCTTTTCTCATCGCGATGACACTTATGGCAGCGCTCTCTGTGGGTGCCGCGACCTTGCCCGGCACCGAGCTGGCTGATCTTTCGCTTGACGCATTGGCTGGTATTCGAATTACTTCGGTATCCAGAAGAGAGGAAGCGCTTTCCGATGCCGCGGCCTCCGTCTATGTCATCACGGCAGAAGCGATCCGGCGCTCTGGCGTCAATAGCCTTTCAGAAGCGATCCGGCTGGCGCCGAACATGCATGTGGCGTCCGATAATGGCATTCCTGGTTATATCAGCGCACGCGGAGCAAACGCAGGCGTTTACAGCAGCCCCAACAAGCTGCTGATGCTGATCGACGGCCGTTCCGTTTATACACCATGGTTCTCCGGCATTTTCTGGGACGTACAAGATGTCATGCTCGAAGATATAGACCGCATCGAAGTCATCAGCGGTCCGGCCGGAACGCTTTGGGGCATTAACGCGGTCAATGGCGTCATCAATGTCATTACCCGCTCAGCCAGTAATACCCAGGGCACCTTGGTTGTCGCAGGCGCCGGAAACCGCGGTGCCGAGATCGGCTTTCGGCATGGCGGTATGGTAGGGGACGCTGTCCACTATCGTGTTTATGGCAAATCGTTCAGTCGCAGGAATACCGTGAATGAATTGACCGGCAATCCGGTCGATGATGCCTGGCGTAAGCACCAGGTTGGGTTTCGCGCCGACTGGGAGCGAGCGGACGACCAGGTCAGTGTGCAGGGAAATGCCTATACCGGCGCCGAAGGCCAGCCGGAGCCGGGCACATTCCGCGACGCATCGAATATTCTTCAAAGAATTCCATGGTCAGGCGCTAATCTGACCGCCCGCTGGACACGCGCGCTTGACCATGGCGACAGTCTTGCGTTACAGGTTTATTATGACAGGACACAGCGGGAAATACCGCCCGTCTTCGGCGACAAGCTAGATACCCTGGACTTGGAGTTCCAGCATCTGTTGAACCTGGCCGGTGGCCATACCGTGACCTGGGGCGCGGACTACCGCCGCAACTGGGATCATGTGACCAACAGCAGATTTTTTGCGTTTCTGCCAGGACATGTCATACAGACTTGGGCCAGCTTGTTTGGACAGGATGAAATCCTGTTGCGCAACGATCTGAAACTGACCTTTGGTACACGGATTGAACGCAATCCCTATACCGGCGTTGAATTCTTGCCGAGCACGCGTCTGGCCTGGAAAATTTCGCCTGAACATCTCTTATGGGCGGCGGCATCTCGTACCGTTAGGGGGCCAACGCGGCTGGACGCGGATACGTTCATACCCGCGGAGCCGCCGTTCAGGGTGGCTGGCAATCCCGATCCGCGTTCGGAAACAGCAAAGGTTTACGAGTTGGGCTATCGTGGACAGCGAACAGCTCGCGCATCCTACGCAGTCACCGCATTCCATAATATCTATGATCATCTCGGCACCCGGGAAGCCGCGCCTGGCGGGCAGGGAGGAATACTGGGAAGCGGTATGGATGGAACCGCCACCGGGATCGAAATGTGGGGTACATATCAGGCGATGCCCCGCTGGCGGATCAGCGCCGGTTTTACCGCGCTCACGCAGAGACTCCGGCGCAAACCGAATAGTACCGACCTTACTGCGACCAATATCGCCGGCAACGATCCGGCCAATACTTGGCAAATCCGCTCCTCGTTCGCGATTGCGGAAAGACAGGAACTGGACGTCGCCGTGCGACATGTCGCCTCGCTCTGGAACCAGGCAGTTCCGGCCTACACTGCCGTCGACGCGCGCTTCGGATGGCAATTGCGGCCAGACCTGGAACTATCGATAGTGGGGCAAAACCTGCTGGGTACGGGACATGTCGAATTTGGCGGTCCCGACTTCCGCGGAAAAATTCCAACCGAAATTTTTTTCAAGCTGGTGTGGCGACATTAAGCTGCCACGTAGGCGTGTAAGCGTAGGTTAATCGCTTTCAAATAATTACTTCAGTACAAGTTGGCAACCAGGTTAATATTGGTACAGGACAATTAAGATTGTGTCTGCTTGTGCGCCAGTGCTGTCAGCGCCATTGCTGTCAGCACTGGCAAACCGTTCGGAACATCGCTGCAGATTTTGTGGTGTTCCACCGTGCGGGCATCGAGTGTAGCAAAAAGGAGTGGATATGAATAAGCCGCGACTTTCTGGTGTGCAGCCTTATCGGAAAACCCTTGGCCGGTACAGGTCAGCATTCACCGGCGCTTTAGTATTCCTTGCGGCTTTTCCCGTTGCCGCAGCAACTTTTCCGGACACCGCGATTGCCGACCTGCCAATCGAGGAGTTGGCAAATATACGCATCACGTCGGTGTCGAAGCGGCCCGAACCGCTGTCCGATGCCGCAGCATCGGTGTTCGTCATCAGCGCGGACGATATTCGGCGCGCCGGCGCAACAACGCTGCCTGAAGCAATGCGGCTCGCCCCTAATTTACACGTCACTCGAGATTCTTCCGACGCATGGTTCATCAGCGCGCGCGGATATAACGGCAGCAAGAACAGCGCGCCCAACAAGCTCCTGGTATTGATTGACGGCCGCTCGGTGTATAGCCCAATGTTTGCCGGCGTGTTCTGGGAAGTTCAGGATGTGATGCTTGAAGACATAGACCGGATTGAAGTCATCAGTGGTCCTGCAGGAACGCTTTGGGGGCTGAATGCGGTAAATGGTGTTATTAATATTATTACCCGTTCGGCAGCCGAAACGCAGGGTACGCTGGTCGTGGCCAGCGTGGGTAACCAGGGGGCCGAGACAGGATTTCGCCACGGCGCACCGATAGGCGGCGATGGCTACCTCCGTGTCTACGGAAAATACTTTAAGCGCAAGAACACGTTTACCGAGGATGGCAGACTGGTAGACGACCGCTTGTACAAAAACCAGATTGGCTTCCGCGCCGATTGGGATCGACCGGACGACCAGGTCAGTGTGCAGGGAAACGCCTATAGTGCCCGCATCGGGCAGCCTCAGCCTGGCCAAATCTTTATAGCCTATCCAGGTTTTGATCGTTTGCTGCGTGACATTACGGCTTCGGGCGCGAATCTTATGGGCCGCTGGACCCATGCGCTTGCGGATGGGTCCAATTTCGTACTTCAGGGTTATTATGACCGGACAAAGCGTACCGTGCCGCCTACATTCGGTGAGACGCTGGATATTCTGGATATGGAATTTCAGCATACATTGCAGCCGCTTGGCATGCATACCGTGGTTTGGGGTGTGAATTATCGGTACGGTCGCGATCAGGCGCGAAATAGCTTTTTTTCTGCCTTCCTTCCCAAGGAACGGAACCTCTTCTGGGCAAGTCTGTTCGCACAAGATGATATTACCTTGAACGATGCGCTGAAGCTTACGATTGGCGCACGGATTGAACGCAATAATTATTCTAAAACTGACTTTTTGCCGAGCGCCCGCTTGGCATGGAAAATTTCTCCCGATCACTTGTTATGGACTGCCGCGTCACGCGCGGCGCGTGGAGCAACGCGCTTAGACACGGATTTCTATCTCCCAGGCCGGGAATCATTTAATCGGGAAACTGATGTTCAATTTGGATTGCTCGGCGGGCCGGGAGTAGGTTCCGAACACGCAAACGTTTTTGAAATCGGATATAGGGCGCAGCTTGCCACCAATTTCTCATATTCGATCACCGCATTTCATACCTTATATAATGATTTGCGCACTGAGGAAATCTCGTCGGATCTAAGCCATGCGATTTTCTCTGACGGGATGAAGGGAACCGCAACCGGCGTAGAAATGTGGGGTGCCTATAGAGTAACGCCGCGCTGGCGGATCAGTGCTGGTTTTACCGCACTCAAGGAACGGTTTCGGTTAAAGCCGACTAGCGTTGACGTCGATCAGCCGAATTCAGTTGCCGGCAAGGATCCCGCAAACACATGGCAGGTCAGATCCAGTTTCCATATTGCGGAAAATCGCGATCTCGATATTTCGCTGCGGCACGTAGCATCCCTGTCCGACATGGACGTGCCGGCTTATACTGCCGTCGATGCCCGATTTGCCTGGAAATTACAGCGTGACCTCGAACTATCCATCACAGGATTGAACTTGCTTGGTACAGCCCATGTTGAATATGGCAACGTCGAGTTCCGGGGCAAAATACCAAGAGAGGTGATACTCAAGCTGATTTGGCGTATCTAGAGCGGTTTACCGGTTCAGGTACGTCTTGTGTCGTTACAAGAATTCAATTGTACTTATTAAAAGTTTGTGATTAAATAATTTGTAACTAAAAGAAACGGTAATCTGGTGGACCTTTCTATGTGGGTTAATGATTTGGTAGCCGTGCGAGTTTTCTCGAACTGATATGGACCATTCGGAATTTGTGCGTATATTATTACGTATATCGTTCAAGCCATTTCTTAAATGGTGCGGGATACTTACATCTTTGCTGTTGTTCAATTTATCCGCAGTTGCACATGCCGATACCTCTGCAGCAGACCGCGAATATGTCGAACGCGTGGTCAAAGCCGCCTATCTGTACAAGTTCGGAGGCTATGTCGCCTGGCCCGAACGGGTCTTCCCAAAGCCGGACAGTCCCCTAAAAATCGGTATCATCGGTGATGACGAGTTGGCTGATGAACTTGCAAGACTGGTCGCTGGCCGTACCACGAATGGCCGTCCGGTCGCTGTTCATAAAATCAGGGCCGACGTGACTGCTCCGCGCGTTCATGTATTATTCATCGGCGGTCCGAACAAGACACAGGTTATTGATTTGCTAGCAACCCTTAAGGGACAACCCTTACTGACCGTCACACAAATAGACCGGGCGCTTGAATTTGGAAGCATGATCAATTTTGTGGCCGTGGACGGAAAACTGCGCTTTGAGATATCACCTGATGCGGCTGGATCAGGTGAACTCGCGATGAGTCCCCGCTTGTTTCCAATCGCACACAAGGTTGCTGCTGCACCTCGCTGAATCCAGGTAAATAAGCGTGGGAAGACGACGGTGAAGTACCAATCGCGCCTGCCTTGCCTATGACACAATAATCAGAATACTCTCCCGTCCCATCCGGTCGCGCATACAGAATACGGTAATAACCGCATTCACAGCATATTCCGACTGAGCTCATCATTATCATGCGTCGCCGACACTACCGCGAATAGCCTGCAGCGACTTATTTCTTAAACTGATATTTACTTGGTTGCTATTCCATATACTTTATGCTTAAATGAATTGTAACCAAAAGAAAACATTTTATCATTTCGGAAGGTACCCGCTGCGTACAAAATCCGATAAACAGTTTTTTATGAAACTGACATGAAACATAGAGCGTTCGCCATCGTGCAGTATCTTAGACCACTGGCAAAGTGGTGCGGGATACTTGCGCTACTGACGGGCGTCACGCTATCCGGGCCGGCGAGCGCGGAGACGCAGCCGGTGGACCGTATTTATGCCGAACGTCTGGTCAAGGCAGCCTATCTCTACAAGTTTGGAAGTTATGTAGTCTGGCCGGAGCGGTCATTCGCCAAGCCGGATAGTCCATTGAAGATCGGTATCATCGGCGACGATGAGCTGGCCGAGGAGCTTGCCAGAATGGTCATCGGCCGCACCTCGAATGGCCGACCGCTGACTGTCCATAAAATCAGGCCCGATGCGACAATGCCGCGCGTTCACGTGCTTTTCATCGGCGGCACCAATCGGGCGCAAATTGCCGATATGCTTACTTCGTTCAAGGGGCAGCCTCTGCTGACGGTCACCGAGACTGATCACGCGCTCAACCTCGGAAGCATGATCAATTTTGTAGCCATCGATGGAAAATTGCGCTTTGAGGTTTCGCCGATAGCCGCCGGGGTAGGTGATCTTGCCATGAGTCCCAAGCTATTTCCTATCGCACACAAGGTTGCTTCCGCGCCACGCTGATCCGGAAGCGCGTGCGTGCACCCACTTCTGCCGAGTGAATGGAACTTACGGAAGCAATGGCTGTTTCCGCGCTTGCTTCGCCTTCAGATCCACCACGATTTTATCCATTACCGCCAGCCGATAAGCAGTGGCTGGATGAATCGCCGTGTAGCCATTTAACACGCTTGCCGGATACTGGGTCGCCAGCCGTTCCCAGAAACGCAGCGCCTGGTCGACGTCATAACCGGCGCGCGCCACCATATACAAAGACAGCGTATCGGCGGCGGCATCGAGTTCCTGCGGCGTCGGCCTTACACCCGACGTGCCGGCCATAGTCGTCGTGTCAGGTCGGATCCGGACCAGGTTGTCAATAATGTCGCCGACCGTTGCGCTCATATTCTGCTTGGTAGCATGCAGCAATGAGTTGTGGGCCATTTCCTTCGCCAGCACGAACGCCAGCTCATCATCGCTGCGTACGAAATTGATCATCCCGCGCGTGACCATGACACGGCGTCCATCGTTATAGGCATTCACGTTATCGGAATTGCCCAGTTCTATGCTGTATGCGCAGGCACGTGTGAGCGGCACCGTGAGCGGTATGCTGGCGCCGTCGCGCAGCATGGTCATCCTGATGCCGGGGCGGGTGCCAACGAGCGGTGCCAGTATGGTGGCGGCCTGTCGCTCGGCATTCGGACCTTGCGGCATTGGCTTGCCTTCGACGCTTTCAATCTTGTCGCCACGGCGGATGCCGACGCGCGCCGCGCCGCTGCCGGCCAGCACGCCCATGACTTGCAGACGCTCATCGAGGCCGTACAAAACTTCTGCTGCCTGGGTCAGCTCCGCGGAGTAGGAATATTTGTTTTTTGCAGTAAAGCCAAGCAGGTTACGGGCGTTGCCCTTGCAGAGTTCCGGATTATTTACGAGCAGCGGGGCCGCGACGCGATACAGGCGATCCTGCAATGAAACCAGGGTTTGCAACGCAGCCTGCTCGGCCGGCACGACCGCCGGCACTACTGGGGTAACGGCTATCGTCGGCTGCGGCTGGGTCGGCAGCATGGGCGGCGGCGCATAGCTTGCACAGGCACTTAGAAACAATGTAATGGAAAGTAACGCACCGAGCGCTGCGGCAGCGGACCGCTTCGCGCGGGCTGGATTTACAGGAATACCATGCATATGTTGCTCCATAAAGGAATTGGCTTTTCAGTGCTTGCCGGTACTGCCGAATCCGCCAGCCCCACGTTCGCTCGAGTCGAATTCCTCGACGATATTCAGTTGGACCTGCATCACGGGTACGACGATCAACTGCGCCAGCCGTTCCATGGGATTCAGCACGAAACGGTTGGCTGCGCGATTCCACACCGATACCATCAACTGCCCCTGGTAATCGGAGTCGATCAGCCCGACCAGATTGCCCAATACGATACCGTGCTTATGGCCGAGCCCGCTGCGCGGAAGAATCATCGCGGCATAACCAGGATCGGCGATGTGGATCGCCAGCCCGGTCGGCACGAGGTGGGTGGCGCCAGGTTCGATCATCAGCGGCGCATCGATGCAGGCACGCAGGTCCAGTCCGGCACTGCCGGCAGTGGCGTAAGCCGGCAATTGCACTTTCATACGGGGGTCGAGAATTTTAATATCGATTGTTTTCATTGTCATAAAGGGGGTCAGGCTTGGGTACTATCGGACAGGCGGTTGGCAAGGCGGGTGGCGATTTCAGCCATGAGCCGGCGCGCCAGCTGCTGTTTGCCGGCACGCGCGATGTGTGTTTGTCCCTGGTCGTCGAAAAGGATTAATTCGTTTTGATCCTTGCCGAAGGTTTGCGGACCGATATTGCCGACTAAAAGCGGTATGCCTTTTTTATCGCGCTTGGCCTTGCCATACTCGATCAGATTTTCAGATTCGGCCGCGAAGCCGACACAGTAGGGTTTATCCGGCAACGCGGCGACTGTTGCAAGAATATCGGGGTTTTGCTCAAACGATAGGGGCGGCGGGTCGCCGCCGGCTGTTTTTTTGAGTTTCTGCTGGCTTGCATTGGCGACGCGCCAATCCGCCACGGCTGCAACCGCAATAAATACATCCTGTCGGCCGGCACGGGACATCACTGCCTCCAGCATCTGCTGCGCGGTATGCACATCGATCCGATGGACGCCATACGGCGTTGCCAGTGCAGTCGGACCGGAAACCAGGATCACCTCGGCGCCGGCCTCGCGCGCCGCGCGAGCCGCGGCATAACCCATTTTTCCGGAAGACAGATTGGTAATGCCGCGCACTGGATCGATCGGCTCGAACGTCGGACCAGCCGTGATCAGTACGCGCTTGCCGGACAGGACTTTCGGCTGAAACGATGCAATGACTTCTTCCAGCAGCTGCTCCGGTTCAAGCATGCGGCCCATGCCGGTTTCGCCGCACGCCTGTTCACCGGCATCCGGTCCGAGCAGGCGGATGCCGTCGGCCCGGAGCTGTGCCACATTACGCTGCGTCGCCGGGTTTTGCCACATTTCGACATTCATCGCCGGGGCGGCCAGCAGCGGCAATCCGGTCGGTCGCGCCAGACATAATGTCGAGAGCAGATCGTCACAGGCGCCGTGCGCCAGCTTGAACAGAAAATCCGCCGAACACGGTGCGATTACAATCGCGTCGGCATCGCGCGTCAAATCGATATGCGGCATGTTGTTGCCGATTCGCGCATCCCATTGATCGGTATAGACCGGCCGGCCCGAGACCGCCTGCATGGTGACGGCCGTGATGAAGTGCGTGGCGGCGTCGGTCATGACGACCTGCACCGAGGCGCCGGCCCGGGTCAGCTGGCGCGTGAATTCCGCCACCTTGTAACAGGCAATCCCGCCGGTCAAGCCTAAAACTATTTTTTTGCCAGCGAGATCCATGGCAACTCCTGAAATAACGTCGCGAAAGTGTAGCAGGGACGGATACCGAAGGTGATCCGCCAGCCGTCTACCTGTTGTTTCCTTCCTACTGCTCTTACTTATTCACACGCCGCAATTCATCCACGATGAACATCGCCGCGCCGACGCAGATCGCGCTGTCGGCCACGTTGAACGCCGGCCAGTGCCAGTTGTTGACATAAAAGTCCAGGAAATCGATGACGTGCCCATACATGATGCGATCGATCAGGTTGCCGACGGCGCCGCCCAGAATCAGTGCCAGGGCCCAGCAAAAAAGGCGCTGGCCGGCATGGCGCTTGAGCAAAAACAGAATAAAAATAACCGCCGCAATTGCAATCCCGGTAAACAGGTAGCGTTGCCAGCCACCCTCGTCGGCAAGGAAACTGAATGCCGCACCCTTGTTATAGGCGAGCACCAGGTTAAAAAACGATGTGACACGAATTGATTGTCCGTAAGAAAGCATCTGCGTAATCGTGATCTTGGTCAGCTGGTCCAGCAGGAGCACGATAGCGGCTATGCCTAGCCATGGCGCCATGCTGCTGCTGGCTGTGGAAGAAAAACGCTTTTTATTGGTGGCCATGTTTTAACTGTCGCTGCAAAAGGTTGAATACGCTCACCCGGCTTCTCCCGGGTGATAGCATGGAGACATCGCAATCACGCAATCCTGCGTTTTTCGCCGGCGCCGAACAGGTTCGCGACGCAGCGCGCGCACAATCCGGGATGTTCGGCATGCGCACCCACATCAGCCCGGTAATGCCAGCACCGCTCGCACTTCTGATGTGCGGACGGCGTCACGATGATCGCTTCCTGTGCCTCATCCGGCACTTCGATCACGCGCGCCTGCGAGGTGATCATGATGAATTTCAAATCATCGCCGAGACTGTTCAGCAAGGCATACTTATCGCCGCTGGCCCGGATCTCGACTTCGGCCTGCAGCGATGAACCGATGGCGCCGGACACGCGGATTTCTTCCATCTGCCTGGTCACGTCCGCGCGGATGTCGCGCAAGCGGCTGAATTTTTCCAGCAGCGCCTCGGCGCCGGCAATTTCAGGCAGCTTGTAATACGTTTGCGTGAATATGGTCTCGCCGCTTGCAGCATAAGCATTGGCGCCGGCGAAGAATGACCACGCTTCTTCCGCCGTGAAAGACAGTATCGGGGCCATAACGCGCAGCAGCGAATGGGTGATATGCCAGATCGCGGTTTGCGCCGAGCGCCGCGCCGCCGAGCTTGCGCCGGCCGTGTACAAACGGTCCTTGAGAACGTCGAGGTAAAACCCGCCCAGGTCTTCCGAGCAATACATCTGGAGCTTCGACACCACCGGGTGGAATTCATAGCGCGTGAAATGCTGCAGGATCTCGGCCTGCATCTGGGCCATGCGCGCGATGGCATAACGGTCGATCTCGAGCAACTGGTCGATCGGCACCGCATCGGCGGCCGGCGTGAAATCGGACGTGTTCGCCAGCAGGAAACGCAGCGTGTTGCGGATGCGGCGGTAACTTTCCACCACCCGCTTCAGGATTTCATCAGAGATCGACAGCTCGCCGGAGTAGTCGGTGGCGGCGACCCACAGGCGCAGGATTTCCGCGCCGAGCGAATCGGATACCTTTTGCGGCGCCACCACGTTGCCCTTCGACTTGGACATTTTCTTGCCTTCGCCATCGACCACGAAGCCGTGCGTCAGCAGCGCCTTGTAGGGCGCGCGGCCGTTCAGCATGGCCGAGGTCAGCAGTGATGAGTGGAACCAGCCGCGATGCTGGTCCGAGCCCTCCAGGTACAGGTCAGCCGGGAAAGCGGACTGCGCGGCGTGCGAGCCGCGCAGCACGGTCTGGTGCGTGGTGCCGGAATCGAACCAGACGTCCAGCGTATCCTTGTTCTTGACATAGGACGCCGCGTCCGCGCCGAGCAGGGTGGCCGGATCGAGCGCATGCCACGCTTCAATTCCGCCTTGTTCCACCATTTTGGCGATCTGTTCCAGCAATTCAGGCGTGCGCGGATGCAGATCACCGCTTTCCTTATGGATGAAAAACGCCATCGGCACGCCCCACTGGCGCTGGCGCGACAGGGTCCAGTCCGGCCGGTTCGCAATCATGCCGTGCAATCTCGCCTTGCCCCAGGCAGGGAAGAATTCAGTGTCCTCGATGCCCTGCAATGCGGTCTGCCGCAAGGTCTTGCTGCCATGCTTCGGCCGTACATCCATGCCGGCGAACCATTGCGACGTGGCCCGATAGATGATTGGCGTCTTGTGGCGCCAGCAGTGCATGTAGCTGTGATCAAACATGACCAGCTTGAATAGCGCGCCGGTTTCTTCCAGCTTGGCACAGATCGGCTTCGATGCTTCCCAGATCGTCAGGCCGCCGAACAGCGGCAGCCAGGACGCATAATGTCCATTGCCCATGACCGGGTTGATGATCTGGTCATCCGGCATGCCGTGCTCCTTGCACGAGACGAAGTCGTCCACGCCATAGGCTGGCGCCGAATGCACGATGCCGGTGCCGGCTTCCAGCGTCACGTAATCGCCGGCGTACACCGGCGACAGGCGGTCGTAGCCGGGATCGGTGGCGGCCAGCGGATGGCGGAATGCGATGCCGGACAATGCGGCGCCGGCGCAGGTGGCGACGATTTTACCCTCGAGTCCGAAGCGCTTCAGGCAGTCTTCAACCAGGTCATGGGCGAGGATCAGCAGCGTCGGTTTGCCGTGGCGCTCGGTTTGCACCAGGGCGTAGCTCAGCTCCGGATGCACATTCAATGCCTGGTTGGAGGGGATGGTCCACGGCGTGGTGGTCCAGATAACGGCATAGCCGTCACCGGGCGGCAAGCTGGTCAGCCCGAATGCCGCCGCGATCCGCTCCGGCTCGGCGAACGGAAAGCCGACGTCGATCGCCTGATCGCGCTTGTCCTGGTATTCGACTTCCGCTTCGGCCAGCGCCGAGCCGCAATCGAAACACCAGTTGACCGGCTTCAGGCCGCGATAGACATAGCCTTTTTCCAGGATCGCGCCAAGCGCGCGAATCTCGTCCGCCTCATTGCGGAAATCCATGGTCTTGTACGGGTTATCCCATTCGCCCAATACGCCGAGACGGATGAAGTCTTTTTTCTGGCGCTCGATCTGCTCGCTTGCGTAGGCTCGCGATTTGGCCAGGACTTCCGCGGTAGGCAAGCCCTTGCCGTATTGTTTCTCGATCTGGATCTCGATCGGCATGCCGTGGCAATCCCAGCCCGGCACATATTGCGCGTCGAAGCCTTCGAGCTGCCGCGATTTGACGATCATGTCTTTCAGGATCTTATTGACCGCGTGGCCGATATGGATGTCGCCGTTCGCATACGGCGGGCCGTCATGCAGGATGAATTTCGCGCGGCCTTTGGACGCCTCGCGGATCTTTTGGTACAGCTTTTTCTCTTGCCACTGGCGTACCCATTGCGGCTCGCGCTTGGCCAGGTCGCCGCGCATCGGAAATGGGGTTTCCGTCATGTTGACGGGATATTTGCTTTGCGGTTTGGAAGCCGGCTTGCTCGGTTTATTGTCGGACATGTGATTTCTTCGATGGTGTGTGGTGTGTCAGGCGCAAGCACCGGTCGGTGCATCAAACGCCTGTAATCGATGAGAGAGCGCTGGAAGAGCGTCAAATTCGGTCGGTAGCTGAAATGGCCAGGCCATCCTGCTGCCTGAACCAGGCGCGTGCCTGTTCCGCGTCCCGCTCGATCGCTTTGGTCAGCGTGGCCAGATCGCCGTATTTTTCTTCGTCGCGCAATTTTTTCAAGAATTCCACCTGGATCAGTTTGCCGTAGCTTGGCTGGTCATAATCAAAAACATGGGTTTCCAGCAGTACTCGCCCACTGTCATCCACGGTCGGCCGCACGCCGAGACTGGCCACGGCCGGCAAGGGCTGCGGCGCCAGTCCGTGCACCCGGACCACGAAAATTCCCGACAGGGCGGGGCGCTTGTGAGGCAGCCGCAGGTTCAGTGTCGGGAATCCAAGGGTGCGCCCCAGTTTTGCGCCGTGAACGACGTGCCCCGACACCCGGTATGGATGCCCCAGCAATTCCCTCGCCTGCTCGAAATTCCCTTGTGCCAGCGCGCTGCG
Source organism: Herminiimonas sp. (assembly GCA_028292315.1). Classification (GTDB taxonomy): domain Bacteria; phylum Pseudomonadota; class Gammaproteobacteria; order Burkholderiales; family Burkholderiaceae_D; genus JAQGMO01. Next base: position 14,362 of record JAQGMO010000052.1, read on the forward strand.
CACGGCGGAGGATGAAATGCGCGCGCCATTGCTGGTCACGGTCGGCAGCGCCTCGACTTCGAAGCCCAACTGCTTGCCGGCCTCGATCAGTTGCGCGATATTGCCTGCACGTTTGGCGCCATAACAAAAATCTTCGCCGACGATGAGCCATTTGACATGCAATCCATGCACCAGGATTTTTTCAACGAATTCCTGCGGCGACAGCGCTGCGAAATGCGCATTGAAATGTTCGACAATAACCCGGTCGACGCCGTTATCCGACAAGGATTGCAATTTGTCCCGCAGGTTGGCGATACGGGTCGGCGCTTTCGTCAAATCTCCGGCTGCTTGCGCAAAAAACTCGCGTGGATGCGGCTCGAAAGTCATCACCGCGCTTTCGATTCCGCGCAGTGCCGCCGCCTCCCGCATGCGTGCGAGCAGGGCCTGATGCCCGCGGTGCACACCGTCGAAATTGCCGATTGTAAGCGCACAAGGAGCACGCGCCTCGGCATTGGGAAGTCCGCGAAATACCTTCATGTCAAGTCGGATGGGGGAAAGAGTTACAAAACCTTCGATTATAAAGGCTTTCCACTGGTTTTCCTTCATACTCGTGCAGCGTGCCGGCTAACGGCGGTCAATTTCGGTATGGAATAACCGTCTGGAACGTCGCCACGTGTATTTCCAGTTCATCAAACCGGCTATTCAAGCTGCGCTCAGGGTATCTTGCCGGTAGTATTGGGAAAGCAATCGATAAATTTCGGGATACGCGGCCGCCATCGGCGCCGGCCGCACAAAAAATGCTTCGGAGGCGACTGCAAAGAATTCCGCCGGATGGTAGGCCGCATAGGGATCGAGCGGCAATGCCGCCGTCAGCGCATCATAATGTGCCGCGCAGGCCGGATCATCGGGATCGAAATCAGGCGGTAATTGCTGTTCCAGCACATCGAGCCGGGCACTGAAATCCGCATAAGCCCGCGTAAACCCCTGTTGCCAGAGTTCGGCACTGATGCCCTGATGATATTTGGCGAGGAAAGGCGGATATCCATTCGCATCGCCGCGCAGCATATCGATCTTGTGCGAAAATTCATGAATGACCACGTTGCATGCGGCACCGCTCCCCGGCTGACCCAGGTCACCCAGGTCATCCAGGTCATATTGCGCATCTTCCCATGACAACACCACCGCGCCGCCCGAATTCACCGCTTCCCCCGATAGCGGCTCTTGCCACTCGTGCACCACGCCATCTTCATCGACTTCGCTATGCGAAACGATAAACGCGGATGGATACACAATGATGCCCGCCATATCGCGATACAGATCGAGACTGAGGTTCAGCACCGGCAATGCTGCCTGGGCGGCGACCAGCACCGCGATCTCGTCGCTCAGGTCGAGCCCGCCGGCGGCGGTGATGCCCTTGGTGTCGAGCAGTGTTTCCGCCAGTTGCTTGAGACGCAGCAGGTCGGCGTCGGACAGCCGCCGCAAAAACGGCATGCGAGCCACGCAATCATGCCAGAGGACCTCGGGGATCTGCGGTCTGTTACGCTGGAAAAGTCGGCGCAGCCACTGCATGGAAATTCTTTTCTACACTACTCACATTTCGCCCCAGACTGCGTTGATCGCGGCCAGCGCGGCGAGTCCGGCGGTTTCGGTGCGCAGGATGCGCGGTCCCATCGACAGGGCCAGCACGCCATGCTCGCGGGCCGTGAGTTCCTCCGCCGCGGTAAATCCGCCCTCGGGGCCGATCAGCAAGGCCAGCGCCTGCGGCGGATGATGGCGCGCCCAGTCGGATAGCGATTGTTCGGCGCGCGGGCTCAGCAAAACGCGCAAATGTAAATCATGTTGCGAAACCCAGCTATTGAAATCAGCCACTTCGGCCAGGTGCGGCAAGCGATTGCGGCCGCTCTGTTCGCAAGCGGCATTGATGATGCCCTGCCAATGCGCACGCCGCTTGGCGGCCCGTTCGGCGGACAATCTGACGACGCACCGCTGCGCCATCAACGGCTGGATCGCATGGACGCCGAGTTCGACCGATTTTTCAATGATCCAGTC
>JAQGMO010000060.1 GCA_028292315.1 Herminiimonas sp.
ACCGGAGTAAAAATTTTTTGGATGCCAAGCTTAGAAAAGCCTGAGCAGCTCCATGCCCAATATTTGCATTCAGAAATGAAATAGGGCTTAGCCGAAGCTAAGCCCTTGATTCTCTTGGTGGCCCGGGGCGGAATCGAACCACCGACACAAGGATTTTCAATCCTCTGCTCTACCGACTGAGCTACCAGGCCAAGGCGGGCCAGTATAGCAAAGCTATCGAATTTTGCAAGCCCATGTCGACGAACAATTTTCCGTAACCGTTATAATGGGCAAAAACAAACGGTTCAATATTCATTCCAGGACGTTTTCATTGATGAATTTACAAAGCGATGTCTGCGTCGTAGGCAATGGCCCGATCGGTAAGGTGACCGCGCTTGGCTTCGCCCAAGCCGGCCTGTCGGTCAGTCTGCTGGTTCCTCCCGCCGATAGCCCATTGGCAGCCGCGCCGCCGGCGGCCGACTGGGACGTGCGCGTGTATGCGCTCAACCACGTGGCCCGGGCCCTGCTATCCTCGGTCCGGGTGTGGAACGCGCTCGATGCTGCGCGTATCGCGCCGGTCGACGCAATGAAGGTCCATGGCGACGCCGTGCAAAATCCCGGCATGCTCGGCTTCGACGCCTATAGCGCACGGGTCGGCGCGCTGGCCTGGATCGTCGAGGACAGCAACCTCAACCAGGCGCTCGACGCGGCACTGAAATTCGCTTCCAATCTCCATATCGTAACCGGGCGCGCAAGCCGCCTCGACATGAATGCCGAAATGGCCACGATAGAACTCGACAATGGCGACTCCCTGACCGCATCGCTGCTGGTCGGCGCCGATGGCGGACACTCCTGGGTACGCGGTCAATGCGACATCAGCATTGATTACCGGCCCTATGGCCAACGCGCGGTCGTCGCCAATTTTGAAAGTGAACACTCGCATCATGGCGTCGCCTACCAGTGGTTCACGTCGGAAGAGGGCATCATTGCGCTGTTGCCCCTGCCGGGCCAACGCGTATCACTGGTCTGGTCGGCGCCCGATGCGCTGGCCGACACGCTGCTGTCCGAGCCGCGGACGCATCTCGCGCAACGTCTCTCGGCCCTGCCAGGCCATCAGCTCGGGCAGCTGCATCCGTTCGAGCCGGAAATCATCAAGGCGGTGCCGCTCGCCCTGATCCGCCCGCACGCGATTACGGCGCCGCGCGTGGCGCTGGTCGGCGATGCGGCGCATGTGATCCATCCATTGGCCGGCCATGGAATGAACCTCGGGTTTTCCGATGTGGCATCGCTGCTGAAAACAGTTGCTGCGCGCGGACCGGGGCGCGATTGCGGCGACCCGCGCGTGCTGGGCCGTTATGCGCGCGCGCGCAAGGAAGAGATATTGTTGATGCAAGTGACAACCGATGCGCTCGAACGCTTGTTCGCCACCGATTTCGAACCGCTGCGCGTGGCGCGTAATATTGGATTGAACCTGGTCAACAGGTTGCCGGTCATAAAACGACAGTTAATGTCCCACGCAATGGGAAAGCTTCGCTGATTCCCATCCAAATAGATTTAAAGAAAACACATCATGAAAATACGTAAATTGGCAATTGCAGGCTTATTCGGCTTGATGTCGTTCGCCGCCGTTGCCGAAACAGCGCAGGAAGCGTCCGTCAAAAAACTGATCCAGCCACGGATCGGCGAGGGCGCCGTGGTCGACTCGGTCACCAAAACGCCGTACTCCGGCCTGTTCGAAGTGCGCGTCGGCGGCGATATTTTTTATACCGATGCGCAAGCAAAATACCTGTTCGTCGGCCGTGTTCTCGACGCCAATACAACCGAGGATTACACCCGGGCGCGGCTCGATGAAATCAACAAGATCAAGTTTGCCGACCTGCCGCTCGATTCAGCGATCAAGACCGTGAAAGGCAATGGCAAGCGGGTTATCGCCGTGTTTGAAGACCCGAATTGCGGGTACTGCAAACGCTTCCGCCAGACCTTGAAAGACGTCGATAACGTTACCGTATATACCTTCCTGTACAACATCCTGTCCGAAGATTCATCGGTCAAGTCCAAGAATATCTGGTGCGCCCCCGACCGCGCCAAGGCATTCGACGACTGGATGTTGAACGGTAAATCGGCGCCGGCTGCATCCCAGGCTTGCAATACGCCAAATGAAAAAGTGTTCGAACTCGGACGCAAAATGAAAATCACCGGCACGCCGACGATTTTCTTTGCCGATGGCACCCGCATTCCCGGCGCAATCGATGCGAAAGGATTGGAAGGCAAATTCGCTACGCTTAAATAAACGCAGAACGCAGGTCGAAACGGCGCGTACCCTGATTCCAGGGACGCGCCGTTTTCACGCCGGATCATTCCGGTCCTGGCGCCACCCTGCAGAAACCCTGCAGCAACCCTGCAGCAACCTTCAAGCAATCTTCAAGCAGCCCTGAAACGTATTTTCAAAGCACTCTATAATCGAAGCACATTTTTTCGGGAGACGCATCATGTACAAGGCGATTCTACTCAGCAAAAACGACGATGGAACCACCGCCGCCAGCCTCACGCAGCTCGATGAGGCGCAGTTGCCGGCGGACGGCGATGTGACCGTCGCTGTCGATTATTCCACTGTTAATTACAAGGATGCCCTCGCTATTACCGGCAAATCGCCGGTCGTGCGCAAATGGCCGATGGTGCCCGGCATCGATGGCGCCGGCGAAGTGATCGCGTCAACCCATCCGGACTGGAAGGCCGGCGATCATTTCATTTTGAATGGCTGGGGCGTCGGCGAAGTGCATATGGGCTGCCTGGCCGAACGCGCAAAATTGAAAGGCGACTGGCTGATCCGGCGTCCGGACGGCATGTCGGCCAAGACCGCGATGTCGATCGGCACTGCCGGTTATACCGCGATGCTGTGCGCCATGGCGCTGCAGGCACAGGGAGTGACGAAGGATTCGGGGGAAATCCTGGTCACCGGCGCCTCGGGCGGTGTCGGCAGTATCGCCATCGCGATCCTGTCCGGCTGGGGCTATCGTGTGGTGGCGTCGACCGGCAAGCTTTCGGAAACCGATTACCTCAAGAGTCTGGGCGCGGCCGAAGTGATTGATCGCGCTGAATTGTCCGCACCCGGCAAACCCCTGCAAAAGGAACGCTGGGCCGGAGTGGTGGATTCCGTCGGCTCACATACGCTGGCCAATGCGGTCGCGCAGACGCGCTACGGCGGCACCGTGGCGGCCTGCGGCCTGGCCCAGGGGCTGGACTTTCCGGCCTCGGTCGCGCCATTCATCCTGCGCGGCGTGAAGCTGATCGGTGTCGATAGCGTCATGGCGCCGAAGGAAAAACGCATCGCCGCCTGGGACCGCCTGGCGAATGAACTCGATGCCGCAAAGCTCGCCACCATCATCCAGGAAATTCCATTGGCCGAGGCAATCACCAGGGCGCCCGAGATCCTTGCCGGCAAGGTCCGCGGCCGCCTGGTCGTCAATGTCAAGGCATAGATCAAAACATACAATGAAGAATATGGTTCGTTACAGCATCGTCCCGAAGGATACAGCAGCGCATTTATTCAATGTTACATTGACCATCGATTCACCGGCGCCGGAAGGCCAGGTGTTTGCCTTGCCGGCGTGGATTCCGGGCAGTTACATGATTCGCGAATTTGCCCGCAATATCATCCAGATCAGTGCGCAATCGGGCGGGAAAAAAGTCACCCTCAAGAAACTCGACAAGCATAGCTGGCAGGCTGGGCGCTGCAACGGGCCGCTGACCCTGAATTACGATGTGTACGCCTGGGATCTGTCGGTGCGTGCCGCCCATCTCGACCAGACCCACGGATTCTTTAACGGCACCAGTGTTTTCCTTCGCGTCGCCGGCCTGGAAGACCAGCCGCACAGTGTCGATATCCGTCCTCCCGAAGGCGAAGCGTACAAGAGCTGGCGTGTCGCCACCGCACTGCCCGAACTGAAAGCAAAGCGTTACGGGTTCGGCACTTACATCGCTGCCGATTATGATGAACTGATCGACCATCCGGTCGAAATGGGAAGCTTCGAGCTGGCGACTTTCAAGGCGCACGGTGTACCGCATGACATCGTGATCACCGGCCGCGTCCCGAATCTCGACATGGCGCGCTTGGCCGCGGACCTGAAAAAAATCTGCGAGGCGCAGATTGCCCTGTTCGAGCCGGCCAGCAAGCGCGCGCCAATGGATCGCTACGTCTTCATGACGCTGGCGGTCGGCGACGGCTACGGCGGGCTGGAACACCGCGCGTCGACAGCTCTGATATGCGCTCGCGCCGATCTGCCGGTCAAAGGGCAAAAGGAAATGAGCGATGGCTACCGGACTTACCTCGGTCTGTGCAGCCATGAATATTTTCATACATGGAATGTCAAGCGCATCAAGCCGGCCGCGTTCGCGCCGTATGATTTGCAGGTGGAAAATTACACGCCGCTGCTGTGGCTGTTTGAAGGGTTTACCAGTTATTACGATGATTTGATTCTGGTCCGCAGCGGCGTGATCGATCAGCCGGCTTACTTCAAGCTGCTGGCAAAAACCATTAACGGCGTGTTGCGCGGCAGCGGGCGCAGCAAGCAAAGCGTGGCTGATTCAAGCTTCGACGCATGGGTCAAATATTATCGGCAAGACGAAAATGCGCCCAATGCCATTGTCAGCTATTACACCAAGGGATCGCTGATTGGGCTGGCGCTCGATCTGACGATACGTGCCGGGACCAAGGGCAGGGTGGCGCTGGACGATGTCATGCGCGCCTTATGGCAACGGTATGGACGCGACTTTTACGCCGATGGCCCCGGAAGCGGCCAGGGAGTTGCCGAGGAAGCGGTGGAAGCGCTGTTTGATGAAATCACCGGCTTGAAACTGAAGCCGTTTTTTAATCGTTATGTGCGAGGGACCGACGACCTGCCGCTTGCAACGCTACTGGCGCCATTCGGCTTGACGCTGGCCGACGGGGGCAAGAACCGCAAACCGTCGCTCGGCATTCGTACCGTAAAAGATGGCAATGATTGCAAACTGGGGAGCGTGTATGAGGGCGGCGGCGCCCATCGTGCAGGCCTGTCGGCCGGGGACGTGCTGGTGGCGCTCGATGATTTACGGGTGACGGCGGCCAACCTGGATGGATTGCTGGGACGTTACCGTGTGGGCGATGCGGTGACTCTGCACGCGTTCCGGCGCGATGAATTGCACCGCTTCGATGTGGCGCTGAGCGCGGATGCGGCGCCGCAACTGTCCTTGGCGCCGCAGGGAAAACAGGCCAGCGCGGGGCGCCTGCGAACTGCCTGGCTGGGCTAACCTAAGCGTAAGAGGCGGCAACGAATAGTTTGCCGGCTCTTACCCGAACAAGCGCCGCAATTCGACACCGGGTTCCGGCGCCCGCATGAATGCTTCACCGACCAGGAACGCATGCACATCCGCATCGCGTATGCGCTTGACGTCATCGACGGACAGAATCCCGGACTCGGTTACCACCAGTTTATCGGGCGATATCCGCGGCAGCAAATCAATCGTGGTTTGCAACGAGGTTTCAAAGGTCCGCAGATTGCGATTATTAATGCCGAGCAGGGCCGTTTTCAGTCGCAGCGCCGCCGTCAGTTCAGCCGCATCATGCACTTCCACCAGCACATCCATGCCGAGTTCATGCGCGCAGGTTTCCAGTTCCGCCATCAGGCCATGGTCGAGCGCCGCCACGATCAGCAGAATGCAGTCGGCGCCCCATGAGCGCGCTTGATATACCTGGTAAAGGTCGACCATGAAATCCTTGCGCAACACCGGGATCGCACAAGCGGCGCGCGCTTGCTGCAAATATTCCGGCGCGCCCTGGAAAAATTGCTCGTCGGTCAGCACCGACAGGCAGGCCGCCCCATTAGACGCGTAACTCTCCGCGATTTGCGCCGGCTGGAAATCGGGCCGCAGCACACCCTTCGATGGCGATGCTTTTTTGACTTCGGCAATCACCCCGGCCTGACCGGCCGCAATTTTTTTCCGCAGACTGGCTTCGAAGCCGCGCAGGCCATTTCTTGCATCGGCATCGGCTTCGACTTCCCGCCGCAGGCTTTGCAAGTCACGATATTTTTTCGCGGCCGCGACTTCATCGGCTTTAACGTCAAGGATTTTTTTTAAGATGTCCGACATGATTTTTCAGTGATCAGGCTTTGCCGCCAAGTTGTTGTGTCACCTGCACGAACTGGTTCAGTTTCGCGCGCGCAGCGCCGGAAGCGATGGTTTCGCGCGCCTTCGCGAGGCCGTCGGCGATCGATGGCGCGACGCCCGCGACATAAAGCGCGGTACCCGAATTCAATGTCACGATATCGCGTGCCGGTCCCGGCGTGTTATCGAGCGCTTCAAAAATCTTGCCCCTCGATTCAATCGCGCCGTCGACTTTCAGGTTGCGGCTCGCAATCATTTGCAAGCCGAAATCCTCGGGATGAATTTCATATTCGCGAATCTCGCCATTGATCAGTTCGCCCACCATGGTTGCGGCGCCGAGCGAGACTTCGTCCATATTATCGCGTCCCCAGACCACCAGCGCATGCTTGGCTCCGAGGCGCTGCAATACGCGCACCTGGATACCCACCAGGTCTGAATGGAATACGCCCATCAGGATATTGGGCGCGCCGGCCGGATTGGTCAGCGGACCGAGAATATTAAAAATCGTGCGGACGCCAAGTTCCTTGCGCACCGGCGCCGCATGCTTCATTGCGGCATGGTGATTTGGCGCGAACATGAAACCGATTCCGGTTTCCGCAATCGATAGCGCGACCTGCTCGGGTTTCAGGTTGATGTTGGCGCCCATCGACTCCAGCACATCCGCGCTGCCCGACGATGACGATACGCTGCGCCCGCCATGCTTGGCGACGCGCGCGCCGGCAGCCGCCGCGACAAACATGGACGCGGTAGAGATATTGAAAGTATGGGCGCCATCGCCGCCGGTGCCGACGATATCGAGCAGCCCGGTGGTGTCGGCAAGCGGCACCTTGGTGGCGAATTCCCGCATGACCTGCGCCGCGGCGGCAATTTCACCGATGGTTTCCTTCTTGACGCGCAAGCCCATGGTGAGGGCGGCGATCATGACCGGCGACATTTCGCCGCCCATGATTTTGCGAAATAGCGCCAGCATCTCATCGTGAAAAATTTCACGGTGATCGATGCAGCGCAAAAGAGCTTCTTGTTGTGTGATCGGCATGGCGATGGTGTCGAAGAATAAGTCGTTTGGATGCGCTGTCCGGCACTCAGCCGGCCAGGAAATTTTTCAGCAGCGCATGGCCATGTTCGGTCAAAATCGATTCAGGATGAAACTGCACGCCCTGCACATTGAATTCCTTGTGCCGCACGCCCATGATTTCGCCATCCTTGGTCCATGATGTGACTTCAAGACAATCGGGCAGCGAGGCGCGCTCGATTGCCAGCGAGTGATAGCGAATCACGGTATACGGATTCGGCAAGTCCTTGAACACGCCGACACCGGTATGCTCGATCACCGAGGTCTTGCCGTGCATGACCTCGCCGGCCAGCACGACCTTGCCGCCGTACGCGGCCCCGATGCTTTGATGGCCAAGGCACACGCCGAGGATTGGAATCTGGCCACCGAACCGTTGCAGCACGGGCACCGACACACCGGCTTCATGCGGCGTGCATGGGCCGGGCGAGATGCAGATGCGGTCGGGCTGCAGTGCGGCAATTTCATCAAGCGTAATTTCGTCGTTGCGATATGTGCGCACTTCTTCGCCCAGCTCGCCAAAATACTGGACCAGGTTGTAGGTAAACGAATCGTAGTTGTCGATCATTAGCAGCATGTCAGATCTCCCCGTCCAGGCCATCCTGCACTTGTTCGGCCGCGCGCAATACCGCGCGCGCCTTGTTTTCGGTTTCCTGCCATTCCATTTCGGGGACCGAGTCGGCCACGATGCCGGCGGCGGCCTGAACATATAGGGTGCCATCCTTGATCACGCCGGTACGGATCGCAATGGCGAGATCCATTTCGCCGCCAAACGACAGGTAGCCGACCGCGCCGCCATAGACGCCGCGCTTGGTCAGTTCAAGTTCGTCAATGATTTCCATGGCGCGCACTTTGGGCGCGCCCGATAGCGTGCCGGCCGGGAAGGTCGCTTTCAGGACGTCGAGATTCGACATCTTCGGCTTGAGCGTTCCTTCGACATTCGAGACGATGTGCTGGACGTGCGAATATTTTTCAATCACGAACTTGTCGGTGACCTGGACGCTGCCGGTTTCAGCGATGCGGCCGATGTCATTGCGCGCCAGGTCGATCAACATGACATGCTCGGCGATTTCCTTCGGATCGGCCAGCAACTCGGTCGCGAGCGCGGCATCGCGTTCCGGCGTCGAGCCCCGGGGCCGAGTGCCGGCGAGGGGACGGATCGTCACTTTTTTGCGGGCTTCGCCGCCGCCTTCGGTAACGGTCTCGTTACGGACCAGAATTTCCGGCGATGCGCCGACAATCTGCATGTCGCCGAAATTATAAAAGTACATGTAGGGCGATGGATTCAGCGAGCGCAGTGCGCGATACAGCGACAGCGGCGAATCGACATAGGGTTTCTTGATGCGCTGGCCGACCTGCACCTGCATCAAATCGCCGGCCATGACGTATTCCTTGGCGCGTGCGACCGCCTTCAGATATTCATCCTTGGGGAATTCGCGCACCGTATCGGTGCGCACCGATGCCGAGGTAACCGGTGCATCGACGGCGCGACGCAGCATCGCGCGCAAATCCTTCAGGCGCTGCCGTCCCTTCGAATAGGCTTCCGGCTGGGTCGGGTCGGCGTAGACAATCAGGTAAAGCTTGCCGGACAGATTGTCGATGACGGCCAGTTCTTCCGTTACCAGCAGCTGAATATCGGGCAAGCCGAGATCGTCTTTCGGCGTCGTATGCGCCAGCCGCTTTTCGATATGGCGCACCGTATCATAGCCAAAATAGCCGGCCAGCCCGCCGCAAAAGCGCGGCATGCCCGGGCGTAGCGCCACCTTGTAACGCGACTGGAATTCAGCGATGAAATCAAGCGGGTTGCCCTCCGACTGTTCCGTAACGACGCCGTTTTTGAGCACCTCGATCCGGCTGCCGAAGCTGCGCATCAGGGTCGCGGCCGGCAAGCCGATGAAGGAGTAGCGGCCAAAGCGTTCACCGCCGACGACCGACTCGAGCAGGAACGTATTTCTGCCGGCGTTCTGCGGCTGGGCCAGTTTCAGATAGAGCGTCAGCGGGGTTTCCAGATCGGCAAATGCTTCGGCGATCAGCGGAATACGGTTGTAGCCTTGAGCGGCCAGCGATTTGAATTCAAGTTCAGTCATGTTTCTCTCCAGGCCGCTATTGTAATTGAGCGGATGGTTGGATTTAAAAAACGTTGTCGAACGCGCAAAGGCGAACGACGGCTAATCGGGGATTATTCAGCCCAGGATTGCCAGCGTCGCCATAGCCAGGCCTCAAGGGCGCCGGGCGAAAGGACAGGACGTTTTTTAACAAGAAACATGGTGGTCCGGTTAAGCGGAAATGGAATGTGCCGCATCAAGCA
>JAQGMO010000089.1 GCA_028292315.1 Herminiimonas sp.
TCCACGACAGCCCAGCAGAATCGCTTCACCGAAGCACAAGCCGCACGAACCAACCCCAACATCAAACCTCCAACCACTCCCTCCTAACCGCCCCATTCCCCCTCAACTCATCCGGCGTCCCCTCAAAAACAATCGACCCATGCCCCATCACATAAACCCTCTGCGAAATCTCCAAAGCAATCGCCAGCTTCTGCTCCACCAGCAGTACCGAGATGCCGCGGTTCTTCAGCTCTTTCAGATACTCCGCTACCAGGTCGACGATCTTCGGCGCCAGGCCTTCGGTTGGTTCGTCGATCATGATCAGGTCCGGGTCGCCCATGAGCGTGCGGCACAGGGTCAGCATCTGCTGCTCCCCGCCCGAGAGCACCCCCGCCGCCGTATGCTGGCGTTCCTTCAGGCGCGGGAACATCCGGTACATGTCGTCCAGCCCCCAACGTGGCTTCTGCTTCTGTTTTCCGCTTTTCTTCTCGCCGAGGATCAGGTTTTGCTCCACCGTCAGCGTCGGAAAAATATCGCGGTTTTCCGGCACGTATCCCAACCCCTTGTGCGCGATCTGGAACGCTTTCAAACCAATCAGTTCCTCACCCTTGAAACGGATCGAGCCGGTCGCGTCGACCTGCCCCATCGCGGCTTTGACCGTAGTCGAACGGCCGACGCCATTGCGTCCCAGCAGACTGACGATTTCACCCTCTCCTACCTGCATGTCGACGCCGTGCAGGACATGGCTCTTGCCGTAGAAGGCATTGAGGTCCTTAATTTCAAGCAGTGCCGCCATCTGATTATCCTTCCACCGGCGCATGACCGCCAAGATATGCTTCCTGAACCAGTGCATTGTTGCGGATGTTCGCCGGGGTGTCGCAGGCGATCATTTCACCATACACCAGGACTGCGATCTTGTCGGCCAGACCGAACACCACGCTCATGTCGTGCTCCACCATCAACAAGGTTTTTCCGACTGTGACCTTGCGGATCAGTTCGACCGCGGCGTCCGATTCCGACCGGCTCATGCCGGCCGTCGGCTCGTCGAGCAAAATGACCTCCGCGCCGCCGGCGATCGTGATGCCGATTTCCAGCGCGCGCTGCTCCGCATAGGTCAGCAATCCGGCCGACATGTTGCGCCGCCGGCGCAGACCGATCTGCTCGAGCACCGCTTCGGCCCGCTCATGCGCGTCCTTCAAACCGTTGAGGCGATGCCAGAACGAATACTTGTAACCGAGCGACCAGAGCACCGCGCAACGCAGGTTTTCATACACGGTCAATCGATGGAAGATATTCGTGATTTGAAAACTGCGCGACAGGCCCAGCCGGTTGATTTCAAACGGCTTCAGGCCGATCGTGCTCCGTCCGTTCAACAGGATATCGCCGGAGCTGATGCCGAAGCGGCCCGAAACAAGATTGAACAGGGTCGATTTGCCGGCGCCGTTCGGGCCGATGATGGCGTAACGCTCGCCTTTCGGCACCTGGAGGCTGGCCCCACGGATGATTTCGGATTTGCCGAAACTCTTGCGTACGTCTTTCAATTCAACTGAAAATGCGCTCACGCGTCGGCCCTCCGCACCAAATCTTCAATTTCGGCATTCACTTCGCCCCATACCTTTCCAAACGTCCTTTTGGTTCGCCAGAATGCATAAGCGCCGGCCGCGAGCAACAGCGCGGCGACGATCCATCCGGCCGGGGCCGCGGTATCCACCTGCATACCGAACAGTTTCATCGTTGTGCCGTTAGCCGATTCGAGCGTCAGGTGGTACATCATTTCGATGAAAATCACGATGCCGGACATGGCCAGCAGCGCCGCGCCGCACACCGCGGCCATGGCCCGCCAGACGCGTCCGTAACGGCCGAACCTTGCAACCCGCAGGTTGAGCATGATGATGCTGGCGATACCGCCCGGAGCGAACATCACCATGAGGATAAAAAACACGCCGAGGTACAGTTGCCACGCCTTGGTGAACTCGGACAGCAGCACCGACATGAATACGCCGACGATCGCGCCGATCATCGGCCCGAAAAAGAAACCGATGCCGCCGATGAACGTGAACAGCAGGATCCCGCCCGAGCGGATCGCGCTGACATTCTCGGCTGTGACAATTTCAAAATTGATGGCTGAAAGTCCGCCCGAAATGCCGGCGAAAAATCCCGACAGGATCAAGGTCAGGTAGCGTACCCACTGGGTGTTGTAGCCTATGAATTCGACCCGTTCCGGATTGTCGCGCACCGCATTGATGATGCGTCCCAGCGGCGTCTGGGTGAATGCGAACATCGCAACCGTGCTGATGAACAGCCAGAACGCGATCAGGTAGTAGACCTGGATCTGCGGACCATAAGTAATTCCCAGGAACGGCTTGCCCATTACGCGGTTGGTGGAGATGCCGCCCTCACCGCCAAAGAAACCGGGGAACATCAGCGAACACGCAAATACAAGTTCGACGATGCCGAGGGTAATCATGGCGAACGTGGTGCCGGATTTTTTCGTGGTCACATAGCCGAACAGTATCCCGAACACCATGCCGAAGATCCCGCCAACCAGCGGGATCATCGTCACCGGCACCGGCAGCGTTCCGGCGGTGGCCAGGTTCATCGCATGAATCGCGAAATAGGCGCCGAGGCCGGAATATACCGTGTGGCCGAAAGACAGCATTCCGCCTTGCCCCAGCAGCATGTTATAGGAAAGGCCTAAGATCATCACCGTGCACATCTGGCACAGGATCGATAGCGACGCGCCCTTGTTGAAAATCATCGGCGCAATCACGAGGGCGATGGCGAACAGGCTCCAGACTATCCAGCGGCCGAGATTCAGTGGCTTGTAAGTCATGCGAGGGACCGCCGCCGTGGCGGCGCGGGTAGCGGAGGTGGTAGTGGTGGTCATTATTCTCATCCTTCTCTCGTGCCCATCAAGCCCTTGGGCCGGAAAATCAGGATCAGCACCAGCAATAGATAGGGCAGGATCGGTGCGGTCTGGGCGATCGTCAGGCTCAGCACCGAGTAGCCGGGCGTACCCGGTCCGAGCTGCGCGCCAAACTTTGACAGCACGCTGATGATCGAATAGTCGAGCGCGACCGCATAGGTTTGCAATACGCCGATCAGCAGCGAGGCGACCAGCGCGCCGACCAGCGATCCCATGCCGCCGACCACCACCACCACGAAAATAATGCTGCCGACGGTAGCGGCCATCCCCGGCTCGGTGACGAAGGCATTGCCGCCGATAACGCCGGCCAGGCCGGCCAGCGCGCAACCGCCGCCGAACACCAGCATGAATACGCGCGGCACATTATGGCCGAGCGCTTCCACCGTCTCCGGATGGGTGAGCGCGGCCTGAATCACCAGGCCGATGCGGGTCCGGGTCAGCATCAGGTAGATCGCCAGCAGCATCAGCAGTGCGATCAGCATCATGAAGCCGCGGTAAATCGGAAAGGTGGTCGTGTACAAGGTAAACAACGGACCGTCGAGTTCCGGCGGAATCAGGTAGCGCACCGCGGCGCGTCCCCAAATCAGTTGTACCAGTTCGACCATCACATAAGACAGCCCGAATGTAAACAGCAGTTCGGGAATATGGCCGTATTTATGCACCGAGCGCAAGCCGTAGCGCTCCACCACCGCGCCGACCACGCCGACGACCAGCGGCGCAATTACCAGCGCCGGCCAGAATCCGATCTTGGTGCTGATGGCGTAAGCGAAGTACGCGCCGAGCATATAAAAGCTGGTATGCGCGAAATTCAGCACGCCCATCATGCTGAAAATCAGCGTCAGACCCGAAGACAGCATGAACAGCAGAAGCCCGTAGCTCAAGCCATTGAGCAAAGTGATTAGTGTGAATTCCACCTGAAAGCCCCTGGAGGATACGATTCTTGCACGATCGTACTTTTTTGTTGACGCAAAAAAGCAGCATGGCGCGCCGAGGCGCCATGCTGCCGGAGGGTATTACGACTTTGTGGGCCGTTTCATGTCGCAGGAGGTCGGCTGGGACGCCACGAAGGGATCCACCTTCATGTCGGTTTTCCAGCCGTAGCCGGTATTCTCCTGGTCATTCTTGACATCCTTGCCGCCGGCCTTGACCCAGGTGGCGATATACAGCGGTTGCTGAAGCTGATGATCGTTCTTGCGCATTTCGATATCGCCGTTCAGGCTCTTGGCGGTCAGGCCTTCCATCGCAAAAGCCACCTTGACCGGATCGGTCGATTTGCTTTCCTTGATTGCCCTGGACATCATCGACACCACGCTGTACGTCGCCACCACGTAAAAGTCGTCGTTATATTTTTTCTTGAAGGCGTCGATCAGATCCTGGCCTACGTACTTTTCATTGTTGGCGTTCCAGTAACCGACATACTTGACCCGGTCGGCGCCGGCCGCGCCCATGGCTGTCGGCACGCCGCTGGTGGAACCGTAGTAAGTGTAGAAGTTGGCTTTCAGGTCGGCGTCTTTCGCCGCCTTGATCAGCAGCGCGAGATCGGCGCCCCAGTTGCCGGTCACGACCGTGTCGGCGCCAGCGGCCTTGATCTTGGCGACATACGGCGAGAAATCCTTGACCTGCGCGATCGGGTGCAGATCTTCGCCGACAATCTGGATATCCGGGCGCTTGCGCTTCAACATTTCCTTCGCGGCGCGCGCAACCTGGTGGCCATGCGAATAATTCTGGCCGATGATGTAGACATTCTTGATTTTCTGGTCTTTTGCCATGAAGCTCGACAAGGCTTCCATTTTCATGTCGGAATTTGCATCAAAACGGAAATGCCAGAAGCTGCACTTGCTGTTGGTCAGATCGGGATCAATCGCGGAGTGATTCAGAAACACCACTTCTTTGCCGGGATTGCGTTCATTGTGCTTGTTGACCGCGTCAATCAGGGCCATCGCAACCGCTGAACTATTGCCTTGCGCGATATACCGGTAGCCCTGATCAATCGCGGCCTTCAATTGCGTAAGCGACTCCTGCGGGCTGCCCTTGTTGTCGAAACCGACGAAATCGAAAGTGTGGTCGCCGGCCCACTTCTGCTGTTTGGCGATATCAGACACCATCTGGTAGCTTCGCAGCTGGTTCTGGCCGATCGGCGCGAACGCGCCGGACAGCGTCTCGATCACGGCAACCTTCACGACATCTGCCGAAGCAAGCGGTGCGGCGAAAGCCGATGCAATGGATATTGCAAGGACCAATGGGCGGAAACTCGTTTTCATGTCTCTTCCTTTGATAGGTTATTGATTTATATTTCTTTTAACGAATATATCGATGCAGCCAGCCTGTGTAAAGTAAATTTATGTCGCTTTTCGCTGCCTCCTATTCGTTTCCCGCGCTGGACAGCTGGTAATCCCTGAATGTGTCGCGGATCCGGTTTTTCAGAATTTTTCCGGTCGCGCCGATCGGCAATGCCTCGACAAAAGCGACATCGTCCGGCGTCCACCATTTTGCGACCTTACCCTCATAGTAGGCGAGCAGTTCTTCCCGGCTGACTTCCTGCCCCGGTTTTTTCACCACCACCAGCAGCGGCCGCTCGTCCCATTTCGGATGCGCGATGCCGATGCACGCCGCCTGCAATACGGATGGATGCCCCATCGCGATATTTTCGAGATCGATGGTTCCTATCCATTCACCGCCGGACTTGATTACATCCTTGTTGCGGTCGGTGATCTGCATATACCCGTCGGGATCGATGGTGGCGACGTCGCCGGTCGGGAACCATCCATCCTCAAGGACATCGCCGCCCTCGTCCTTGAAATACCGGTCGATGACCCACGGACCCTTTACCAGCAGGTTGCCATAGGTTTTGCCATCCCAGGCCAGCTCGGTGCCGGCGTCGTCGACGATCTTCATGTCGACGCCGTAGATGACATGCCCCTGCTTTTGCAGGATGGTTTCCTGCGCCTCCGCGGGCCGCGCGTAATGCTTCGATTGCAGCGTGCAAGCGGTGCCGAGCGGCGACATTTCGGTCATGCCCCAGGCGTGCACTACCTCGATGCCGTATTGATCGCGCAGCGTTTTCATCATGGCCGGCGGACAGGCGGCGCCACCAATGACCGTGCGCTTGAACGACGAAAACGATAGCCTGTTTTGCGCGACATGCGTCAACAATCCGAGCCAGACCGTCGGCACGCCCGCCGAGAAGGTCACCTGCTCCTGCTCGAACAGATCGAACAGCGATTTGCCATCGAGCGCGGGTCCCGGGAACACCATCTTGGCGCCGGTCAGCGGCACCGAGTACGGCAAGCCCCAGGCATTCACATGGAACATCGGCACCACCGGCAGCACGGTATCGCGGCCCGATACGTTCAAGGCGTCCGGCATGGTGGAGGCATAGGAATGCAACAGGGTGGAACGATGCGAATAGAGCGCGCCCTTCGGGTTGCCGGTCGTGCCCGACGTATAGCACAGGCTGGATGCGGAGTTTTCATCGAACAGCGGCCATTCATACTGATCCGAACAGGACGCCAGCAGGTCTTCATAGCACAGCAGGTTCGCAATCCCGGTTTCGGCCGGCATGCGTTCGCGGTCGCACATCATGATGAAGCCCTTGATCGTCTTGCAGTGCGCCGCCACGCCCTCGATCAGCGGCAGGAAGGTCGCATCGAACAGCAGGTACTGATCTTCCGCATGATTCGTGATATAGGCGATCTGCTCCGGATGCAGGCGCGGGTTAATGGTGTGCAGGACGGCGCCCGATCCGGAAACCGCGTAGTAGGCTTCCATGTGACGATAACCATTCCACGCCAGCGTCGCCACCCGGTCGCCCATCCTTACGCCAAGTCCGGTCAGCGCATTCGCCAGTTGCCGTGCGCGCCGATGGCAGTCACGATAGGTATACCGATGGATGTCGCCCTCCACGCGCCGCGAAACGATTTCATTGTTGCCGAAATAGCGGTCCGCATGTTGAATGATGCTGGAAATGAGCAGCGGCTGGCTCATCATCTGGCCCATTAAAGGACTCTTCGGATACTCCGACATCGTGCCTCCTGATTGTTATCGTGCCGTTAATAAATCAATTTTGGTACGACCGTACTAATATCGTCAACGACTTTCGGTGCTGCGTCGCATCAATGTCATTCCGGCGACATTGCGTTGGTAAAAAACGTCGAAATCGTTTTTGGCCGCGTAGAATTACGCGGCGCAGCATGTGCCCGCCATGCCCCCATTACGGCATGGCTACCGGCGCAGGATGACGGGCATCTGGCGCCACAGCAATACGTATAAATACGTACCGGTCAGCCGGACCGATTCAGTGGACCAAGCC
>JAQGMO010000137.1 GCA_028292315.1 Herminiimonas sp.
ATTGTCCGTGCGCGAACATATGACGGGTATCCTGCGCCGCTTGCAATCGGCGAAATTCGTCGAGTTCGCCGACCTGTTCGATCCGGCGCGCGGCGTACCGGTGCTGGTCGTGAATTTCATCGCCCTCCTTGAATTGGCCAAGGAAACATTAATCGAAATCACGCAGGCAGAACCGTTTGCGCCGATTTACGTTAGGTTATAGTACACACCGAACTGAACTTACCCATTATTCTTTAATTATCTTGCCGGATAAAGCAAGGCATTCCGATAAAGGCCGATCATGAAAATCATTTCTTCCATCGAGGAATTGCGCGACCAGTTGCGCGGACAATTGCGCACTGTATTCGTGCCGACGATGGGTAATCTGCACGAAGGGCATTTGTCGCTGATGCGGCTGGCGCGCAAGCATGGCGATCCGATCGTGGCATCGATTTTCGTCAACCGCCTGCAATTCGGCCCGAACGAAGACTTCGACAAATATCCGCGCACCTTCCAGGCCGACGTCGAAAAGCTCGAAAAGGAAGGTGTGTACGTATTGTTCGCGCCGACCGAAAAGGACCTGTACCCGGAACCGCAGGAATTCCGCGTGCGGCCGCCCGACGATCTTGGAAATATCCTTGAAGGCGAATTCCGGCCGGGCTTCTTCACCGGCGTCACTACCATCGTGCTCAAATTGTTTTCCTGCGTGCAGCCGCGGGTCGCTGTATTCGGAAAAAAAGATTATCAGCAGCTCATGATCGTCCGGAACATGTGCAGGCAGTTTGCTCTGCCGACCGATATTGTCGCGGCCGAAACCTATCGCGCCGAGGATGGCCTGGCGCTGTCTTCGCGCAATATGTATTTGTCGGCCGCGGAGCGGGCCGAAGCGCCGCGCCTGTATCAAACCCTGAATGAAGTCGCAGATGAAGTCCGTTCCGGCCATCTCGATGTGTTCGAACTGGAGCGCAAGGCGATGGCCAAGCTGGCCAACCATGGCTGGAAGCCCGATTATATTTCGATACGCAAGCGCGCCGATTTGCAACCGCCCTCTGCCGGCGACCTTGCGCAAGGCGAATTGCTGGTGGTCGTCGCGGCGGCCAAGCTGGGCGTGACCCGCCTGATCGACAACCTGGAAGTCTGAACTGTGATGCGGCGGCTGGGGTGCCGGGCCTCGTTCGTTGCGGCAATCGCTGCGGCACTCCCTGCGGCAAGCCTGCTGGCGAGCGGGCCGGCGGCGGCGGTGGTCTCCGCCACCGACGATACCGGCCGCACGATCACTTTGGCCGCGCCGGCGCGCCGCATCGTCAGCCTCGCGCCGCATACGACTGAACTGCTGTTTGCCAGTGGCGCCGGCTCCTGGCTGGTCGGCGTGACCGACTATAGCGACTACCCGCCGCAAGCGAACCGGATTCCCTCCGTCGGCAGCGCGGCCGCCTTCGATGTCGAACGCATTGTTTCGCTCCGGCCCGACCTGGTGGTGGCCTGGGGCAGCGGCAACTCGGCCTCGAAAATTGCCGCCTTACGGCAGCTCGGCATCCCGGTATTCGACAGCGAGCCGCGTGAATTTGAAACAATCGCCTCCTCGATGGAACGGCTGGCGCGGCTGGCCGGGACCGAGCCGGCCGGCCAAGCCGCTGCGCGAGCATTCCGCGTGCGCCTGCAGACGATTGCGGCGAGTTACCGCCAGCGCCCCCCGGTGCGCGTGTTTTACCAGATATGGCGCGCGCCGCTGATGACCCTGAACGACGACCATCTTGTATCGGACGCAATCCAATTATGCGGCGGCCAGAATATTTTCGGCAAACTGCGGCAGCTGGCGCCATCCGTCAGCATGGAAGCCGTGCTGAAGGAAAATCCCGAAGTCATTATTACAGGCAGCGGCGGCGAACCGGACCCGCTTGCGCAATGGCGCCGTTTCCCGGCGATCACCGCAGTGGCGCGCGACAACCTGTTTACGGTCGCATCCGAAACGATGACGCGCTCCGGACCGCGGATACTGGATGGAACAGAGACGCTCTGCAGGCAGCTGGCTCTTGCGCGCAGCCGGCGCAAATAGACGGCCGGCGACCCGCGCCGCGGCCTATTAACGGGTGATCCAGTCGAGCAACCCTTCCCACTGCTCGACATCCTTTTCCACCCGTGATGGCGCCACGTCCCACAAGGTGGCCCCGATAGCAGCCAGCTGGACATAATTCTGCGTGTCGCGCAGATAACCCAATACCGGCACGCCGAGGTTGCGCACATAATGCGCAAGCTGGTCGGCGGCACGGGTACGAATATTCACGCGCATGCCGAGCACGCCGATCTCCAGCTTGCCGCGCCGGCTGACGAGTTTTTGCAAAAAATTTTGGGTGGCAAGGATATCGAACATCGAAGCTTGCAACGGAACGATTACCTTGTCGGCGATCCTCATCACTTCATCGAGGTGCGCATTATCGAGACCAGCCGGCGTATCGAGCACCATATGCGTGGTGCCTTTCGGCGGCCGCCCGATATGCCCGTCGCCGATCTCCCACGGGTAAATCGGCGGCAGCGAAGCGGGCCGCAGCGCCAGCCATGCGCGCGACGACTGCTGCACATCGACATCGCCCAGCATGACCTGGTGACCCTTCTTGGCAAAATAACCGGCCAGATTGGTGGCGATGGTACTCTTTCCAACGCCGCCCTTCGGATTTGCTATGACGATAACTGGCACGGATTTCCCCCTTGAGGATAAGCACGCCGAGGCAGCGTCGGCGACTGCGCTACGAACCGGGTATTTTTGTGCAAGAATAGCACGACCATAGTTGACGGACACCATCATGAATGCCAAGACTCACACCCCGGAATATTTCAGGAATCGGCAAAAAGGCACCTTGCCCGAACTGCTCGGCGTCGAAATAATCGACGTTGCAGAAAAAAGCGTCCACGGCCGCCTCGAGATCAAGGCGCATCATCTTGCGCCGAACGGCTTTCTGCATGCGGCCTCGGTCGTTACGCTGGCCGATACCTGCAGCGGCTATGGCTGCATGGCCCATCTGCCCGAAGGCGCAAAGGGTTTTACCACGATCGAGCTGAAAAGCAACCACCTGGGCACCGCGCGCGACGGTACGATCGAATGCCACGCGACCGCGGTGCATCTCGGCAAAACGACCCAGGTCTGGGATGCCGAAGTCAGTGCCGGCGGCAAGGTAATCGCCTTGTTCCGCTGTACGCAAATGGTGTTGTGGCCACGGTAGAAATGGTGTTGTGGACACGCCGGAAATCCGGTTTATTGCTTCAGGAAAGCAGGCCCGGTGCCTTAAAATAGGCAGATGCAAAATACACCGATTGTCGCTATTCCGCAGTTAGAAAATGAACAACTTGATAGTCTCCAGGCCCACTTCAGGCCTGGCATTTCCCCCGACGATATAGAACAGGTTTTCCGCCTCAAGCGCGCGCAACCGCTGCTCCAGTCGTTTACCGCCCTGTTCCACGGCGGGTTCGACGGCGTGCTGGTGCGCCTGCTGGTATTGCGCGAACTGGCCGCCGATGCCCAGTCGCCCAGCTTTTCGCGCAACGACATCAACCTGAAGCTCGGCTACCTTGATCCGGACAGCCTGGAAACGGTGCTGGCGCGGCTGCGCGCGCACCAGTTGCTGGCATGGGACCCGACGCAAGGCGTCTATCGTGTCACGCCCGCCGCGCGCAATGTGCTGTCCGCGATCGACAGCCTGTTGCTGCTTGGCCAGGACGATGATGAAGCGGAAATGGGCTTCCTGCTATCCCAGGTCGCCGGTTCGCAGGCGATCGGCGGCGTCTCGGTCGAGCAATTGCATCACCTGCTGGGCCGCCTGATCGACCTGACTGAAGAATTCGGCGATGCGATCGCATCCGGCTCGGAATTGCGGCTGCGCGCCGCGCAGGAGAAATGGCATGCAGCCTGCGACTGGGTGGAAAAAGGCTCGCAAGTCATTCATGCGATCACCGGCGACATGCGGGCCGATGCGGCGACGCACCGCGCGGCGCAGGCGATCGGCCGCGCCCAAAGCACCCTGCTCAATATGCAGGGCATGTTCTCACGCGCTCTCAACCAGATCGAACGGCAGCGCGTGCACCTGGGCCAGTCCGGCCTTTCCACCACCGATATCCGCAACTGGCTGCTGGGGCACGAAGATCTGGCCGGCCTGGCGGCCGGCGCTATCGCCCAGCCGGTGCTGCCGCTATTTCTCACCCCAGCCGAAATGATCGATGTCGCCGAAGCCGAACTCCTGTCCGACCGCGTCGTCGCCGTGCAGGCGGCTTTGCCCGAAGGGACGGATGCGCCGGTGGCGCACAGCGAAACCACGCCGGCCATGCTCGAACTCGACAGCTGGCTGGCGCAGCTTGCCGCGCTGACCGGCACGGCAAGCGCGGCCAACGCGGCGCAGCGGACGCCGACCCCGATCCAGGATACCCTGCTGCCCGCCACCTTCGCGGTGGCCTCATACCGTGCCTCGCTGCTCTCGCTGATCGGCGATGCCGATGAAGCCGCGCTGCAGGGCGGCACCGCCGCGCTGGCGCGTTTGCCGATCGTCTTCAGCACCGCCGACGAAATGATGCGGCTCAACGATGCGCACGTAGCGGCAATCTCGATTGCCACCCTTTCACCCAAACTGGAACGCCCCACGGACGCACAGCATGAATGATGACACTCAAGTTTTGATCGCGCGGCTATTGACGCATCAAACCCTCAGGCGTGACGACAAAATGGTCAGGCGCGCCTTGTCCGATGAACTGTTCCGCAGCGAACTGGATACCCGGCTGCTGACTTGCGGCATGAAGCTGCTCGACAATGTCTATGCGGACCATGTCACGCTTGCGCTGGCGCGCGAAGTCGAACCGAAAGTGTTCGGCGCGCGCGAAATATGGCAAAACAATAATTTCGGCCTGGGCCGCGACGGCGTGGCGCTGCTGGTTGTTCTATGGGCGCAAATCATCCTGCCCAAGCGCGAGCGGCAGGAAGCGCACCAGAATGCGGGCCTCGACCAGAATGACATGTTCGACAAGGATAAACCGCTGCCGCGCGCCGAAGAAACCTCGATCGGCATTTCCTATCGCGCATTGCTGTCCGATTTCGGCGACAAGCTCGGCAAGAAAACGCGCATGGACATGAACCTCGGCCAGCTCGCCAGGCTCGGTTTCATCGAGCGCCGCGGCGACACGATACTCGAAGGTCCGCTGCTCGACCTGATGATGGATACCGACCAGCTGAAAGAGCGCGTCATCAACGGCGCGCTGGCCGACGTATTCAAAACCGCCCGGCCCGAAGCCGCCATCCTGGCGTTTCCCATCCCCGAATCCACCCCCGAATCCACCCCCGAATAAGACTGCACATGTTTCATATCAAATCGCTGGAACTGGTTCACTGGGATTACTGGCAACGCATCAAGAACATCCCGCTCGATGCAAAAATCATCACCATCGCGGGACAAAACGGCTCCGGCAAAACCACGCTGCTGGATGGCTTGCGCACGCTGTTCGGGCTCGACTGTTCGATGGGGCGGACCTACAAGCACTACGCCCGCCATTCGGGCCAGCAAACCGCCTGGCTGCGCGCGGTGGTCGATAACAAGCCGGTCGGGCGCCAGCTCTCCAACCGGCCGTTTCGCACCTCCGGTTTTTTCAGCGACGATGAAGTGACGCTGTTTTGCCAGATTCAAAAAAACGGCGGCGACTGGAAGCGTCAATACCTGATGCGCGCGGGCCGCGTTGACATTGAAGAAGTGCAGGACGCGGGCGACTGGCTCGGCGTCGAAACCTATCGCAAGCGCCTGTCGAATGCCGGACTATCGCCGGCGATTGCCAAGGTCCTCGCCCTCGAACAGGGCGAAACCGACAAGTTGTGCGAGTACGCGCCGCGCCAGTTGCTGGACCTGGTGTTCCAGGTGTTCGGCGACAAGGAAGTGCTCGACGCCTACGACGAGGCAAAGCGTCATCAGCGCGACACCGAAGCCGAGTTGCAGCGCTTCGAAGCGGAGCTGGAATCGTCGAGAGCCAATCTGGAAGGCTTGCGGCTGCGGGTAGCCAATTATCACCAGTGGGAAAGCCTGAACCGGGAACGGCGCGAGCTGCAGGAGGAAATCCTGCCGAGCCTGCAATACCATGAGATTCGTGAAAAGGCTGCGGGCCAAAGCCGCGCGCTGCGCGAAGCAAGACAATCGCTGGCCCACCAGGATGGCCTGTTGACTGGAAAGCGCGCCGAGGTGGCGCAACGCGCCGCGGCGCTGAGCGCCGCGCAGCAGCATGAAAGCACGCTGGAGGCGGAAAAGTCGACGCTGGAAAGCCGCCTGAATTAGCTCAATGGCAAGCTCAAGCCACAGGAAAATTTACTGGAGCAAAAGACCCGTCTGCAAAAACTGGCCGCCGCAGCCGGCGCCGAGTTCGCCGACGTCGCAGCCGAGCTGGAACAAAAGGAAGCCGCCTACCTGCGGCAACGGCAGGCGCGCGATACGCTCTCGGCACGGATCGCGGCCGACCAGGCCACGGTCGCCGCACTGCAAGGCAAAAGCGCGCTGCCCGAACCGGATAATGTGCGGGCGATGCGGCGCGCCCTGCGCGACGCCGGTATCGCGCATGCCATGCTGCCTGACATTGTCGAAGTGACGGATAGCCGCTGGCAGGGCGCGGTGGAAGGCGTATTGCGCAGCTATGCGTCGGTGGTATTGCTGGAAAATCCGCGCGATGCCGCGGCGGCCTACCGCCTCGCGGAAAAGGAACGCTATGGCCATTTCATCGTGCCGGAGCGGGTTGCGGCCGGCAACGGCGACGATGACAGCCTGCTGTCGGTGGTGCGCTTCAGCGCGCCGGCGCCGTCGTGGCTGATCGATCAGCTGGCCCGCATCGCCCGCGTCGATTCGGCCGATGCCGGAATGCGCCTGGCAGCGGGAGCCGAGTGGATCACTCCCGAGGCGTATCACCGTGAGCGGCGCGGCGGCAGGTCGCTGTTTGTGGAACCGGCGCGCTATCGCTTCGGCCAGGCCGGCCGGGCTCAGCGCCTGGCAGCGCTGCAGAAATCGCTGCCCGGCCTGGAAGCCGAGGAAGACCGGCTGACGCTCGCGATCAATAAGCTGGCCGGCGAAGTGAGCGGCCTGAAAGCGCGGATTGCCGGCGTCGACGCCGCGCGCGAACTGGCGGCGCGGCAGGCCGAATTCGATGAAGCCGCGCATGGCGCGGGGCCGCTGAAAGCCGCCCGCACCGAAGTCGGCACACGGCTGGGCGAAATCTACCCCTTGATCAAGCAGGCGACCGAGGCCCGTACTCGCGCCGATGCGGCCTGGCACAATGCCAAAGCCGCATTGAGCGAAGGGGAAGGGCATTGGCGCCAGGCGCAAAAACGCCAGCGCGATGACCGGGCCGCGCAGGCACGCGCACTGCGCGACATACATCAAGCCTGGCGCCGGCTGCCGTTCGACTGGCGCCGTCCGGCGCGGCGGCTGGCGCTGGCGGCGGCGCATCAGAATGCGCACCAGGTCGAGTTGCGCATCAAGAGCCTGTTCGCCAGCCTGGAACGCGACGATTGGGAAACCGAGGCCACGGTGGTCGATCAATATGCGCGGCTGGCCGGCCAGTTGCAGGGACGCCAGGCGGAAACCGATGAGCGCCGCTATCAAAATAACCGGGCGGTCGAAGCAACCGGCAATGCGCGCGGCGCGTACATCGAACGGCTGCGCTATACCATCAAAACCTATAGCCGCAATATCAGGGAATTGGGCGAACTGGCCGGCATCGAGGTGCATGCCGACCCGGTCCGGCTCGAGAATGACGATGCGCAACTTGCCCAGGCAGGATTGCATGTGCGCTTCAAGTTCGACGGCAAGGGTCCGATCGGCATGAACGACGGCGAGGCATCGGGCGGACAGCAGGTAATGAAGTCACTCGTGCTGCTGATCGGCTTGCTGAAATCCGACGATGGGTCGGGCGGTTTCGTCTTCATCGATGAGCCGTTCGCCCACCTGGATATCCGCAATATTCAGCTGGTGGGCGAGTTCCTCAGGAATACCGATGCGCAATACCTGATGACGACGCCGCTGACCCACAATACCGATGTCTACGATCCATCCGAGCTGACCCTGATTACCAGCAAAAAGAAAAAGGATGCGGAGTGGGCGCAACCGATTTTCGTGTTGCAACGGCGTGTTGCGCCCGGGGCGCGGGCGGCCTGATACCTGACGCCTGATACCTGGCGCCTGGCGCCGGCGCGGGCACGCCGCGGCCGCTTGCACGGGCTGGGCTGCGGAGGGAGTCTGCCCCCGTTGCCTTCATACCGTCCATGCAGTCCTGGAATACAGATGGTCTTCCGCCAGCGCCGGAAGCGCATTTGCCTGGCGCAGCAGCCGTTCCTCGGTGGCGGGATCCTGCAGATGCAACAGTTGCGCAGCCATCACGTCATACACCGGAACGCTGCCGGCGGGCAGGACACACAGGCGATACTTCACCTTGCCGTCATCGCCCAGGACATCGATGTTCGCGATTTTGTCGACCCGGATCCGGTAACGATGACGGCTGCTGCCGCCGGTCACATGAAAATGCCTGCTGACCCTGAATTCCTCGCGCTGTTCCGGGCTCATCAGTTTCAACAGCAGCGTCAGTGCCCGGCGCCTGGCGCGGCGATCGCGCCGCATCGCATCCTGCCTGGCCAGATCGCTTTTCCTCTGGGCTTCCAGCAGTTGTTCCCTGATTCGCTCGTAGGACTCGACGAGCCGGCTGCCGACGGAATGCACGGTATCGGGCGCGTCGCTGTACCAATGGACGCTGCTGTTATTGCCGTGGCCTTGATTGTCCCGGGCCGACGGGGGCGATCGCCTGGCGCCGGCAATGAAACTGCGGACCGCGCGCCACGCATCGTTGATGGAGGGCATCTCAGCCCCCGACCGTCCTCGGCACCATGATCAGTTCTTCCAGGGTCGGATCGAATTCCCGCAGCGACTGCTTCGCCTCCGCTTTCCTTTTCGAGCCGAAGCCGGAATAGCCCTGTTCGACCAGCCGGTCGAAGGTCTCCTGCGCCGACGCGATTTCATCCGCCTGGTCCATGTCCCACTTCAATTGTTTGTGACCCGAACTATCCATGATGCTCATTTCGCCTACCTGCGATTCGCGTGCCTTGTCCATCATTTACTCCTTGCTAACTAGCTGTAGGAAATCTCCCTGATTGTTTCGCGGTAAATTTTTAGCATGGTGAAGTTCACCTGGAATGGCAAGCCTGTTGCGCGCTTGACCCGCAACTGCCTTATGTCATATGAACCGCTCGAAGAACCTGCCGCTCTCCCCGCCTTTGTCCCTAAGAGACATCGTCGACTCGAACAAGATCGGCGTATTGCTGCAGGATTCGTGATCTAGGTCAAGGAATAGGATAACGATCTCGGGCACGGCCGGCTGGCCTAGGCGAAGTCCGTCCCGAATGCAACTTTGTTGCGTTGGACCTTGATTCCGGTCATAGCTCCTTTTTATCAAAGAAAAAACATGTTTCATTGCCAAGCGGCAGCCGGTTGAAACTGGCAACCGTTTCAAACAAGGTCAAGGCATTTCCAGGTCGGCGATGACGGCGACCAGAAAACGCGCAGCCTCGCCACCGGTCACAACCCGATGGTCGAACGTGAGACTCAACGGTAAAACCCGATGAATCGCAGGCACGCCATTCACGGCCAGCACCTGCCGGTGGATGCGCCCGGCGCCAAGAATCGCAACGGTCGGCGGCAGCACGACGGGCGCGGCATATTTACCGCCGATCATGCCGAAATTCGATAGGGTAATCGTATTGCCCCGTAATTCTTCCGGCGGGATCCGGCGCGCCGTCGCATCCGCGCGCATCCGGTCCAGGCCGCGCCGCAATTCTGCAGAATCGCGCCTGGCCACATCCCGCAGGACCGGCACAAACAGTCCCTCCGGTAAATCGACAGCGATGCCGACATCGATATGCGCGAGTATCCGCCGTCCCATCGTGTGGCTATCGTACCAGGCATTCAATCCGGCCTCGGCCCGGCAGCCGGCCACCAGCGCCCGTATCAAACGGATCGTTACGTCGGCATCAGGCGGCCACGCATCGATATCCGCATCGTCGATTACAGTGGCTGCCGCCACTTCGCGCTGCGCCAATGTCATGTTCTGCGCCATCGCCCGCCGCACGCCGCGCAAAATCTCCGGCGGACCGATTTCCTCCAGTACCTTTGCAACCCGCTGTACATCGGCCGCGGTGATCACGCCGTCGGGGCCCGATGGCGTCACCATTTCCAGCGCCACGTTGAGCTGGCGCGCCAGCGCCCGCACTGCCGGGATGGCCCTGATCGTCGCCGGCGCGCCGCCCACCGCGGCCGGCGCTTCGCGCAGCACCTGGCGCCCGACCCGGACTTCGCCGACCACCGTCGCGGCGTCGCCGCCCTCGCCCAGGTTGTCGCCCGTGTCGTCAAACCCGACAAGCGGTGCGCCGAGGTGAACGATTTGCCCCGGCTGGCCGAACAGGCGTGTGATGCGCCCGGTGTAAGGTGACGGTATATCGACAATCGCTTTCGCGGTTTCCACCGAAAGCAATACCTGGTCGGCCTGGACCTGGTCGCCGGCCGTTACGCGCCACTCGATGATTTCGGCTTCCTGCAAGCCTTCGCCCAGGTCCGGCAGTTTGAATACTTTCATGATGCCTCCAGCGTTTGCCGGACGGCGCAGGCAATGCGCTCGACGCCCGGCAGGTATTGCTGCTCGAGCCGGGCAAGCGGCATTACCGCATCGTAGCCGGTGACACGCCGCACCGGAGCTTGCAATGAATACAAGCCATGCTCCGCCAGGCCGGCGGCAATCTCCGCGCCGAAGCCCCCGGTGCGCGCCGCTTCATGCACAATCACGCAGCGTCCGGTTTTTGCCACCGAATCAAGGATCGTCCCCATGTCGAGCGGCTTCAAGGTCGCCACATCGATCACTTCCGCCATGACGCCCTCCTCCGCCAGGGCGTCCGCCGCCGCGAGCGTTTCGTGCAGCATTGCGCCCCAGCTTACCAGCGTCACGTCGCTGCCGGCACGCGCGACAAAGCAGACGTCGAGCGGCAGCGCTTCGCCGTTGTCCGCCACTTCCTGCCTGAACAGGCGATAGAGACGGGTCGGCTCGAGAAATATGACAGGGTCGGGATCGCGGATCGCCGCCAGCAGCAGCCCATACGCTCTTGAAGGCGACGACGGGATGACCACGCGCAGCCCCGGTATGTGCGCGAACAGCGCTTCCGGACTTTCAGAGTGATGTTCCGGCGCGTGAATGCCGCCGCCGCTCGGCGCCCGCAGCACCAGCGGACAGGACATCCTGCCGCGGCTGCGATTGCGCAGGCGCGATGCATGATTGATGACGTGATCGAGCGTGGCGTAAATGAATCCGCTGAACTGGATTTCCGCCACCGGCTTCAATCCCATCGCCGCCATGCCGACGGCGGCGCCGGCAATCGCGGTTTCGGCGAGCGGCGTGTCGATCACCCGGCCGGCGCCGAAGCGCGCCTGCAAACCGACGGTCGCGCGGAATACGCCGCCGTTGACGCCGATGTCTTCGCCAAGCAGCAGGACGGCGGGATCATTCGCCAGCGCATAAGCCAGGGCGTGGTTGACGGCTTCCACCAGGTTCATCTCAACCATCGCGCGCCCGTTCACGACCGGCGAACCGAAGAGCGGTCGCTCGCTGTTCCTGCAGCGCTTCCGGCAGCGTCGCATACAGATGATCGAAGATTGCCGTGACCGCCGGCGCCGGACTTGCCAGATACGCGGCAACCGCCTGCGCGACCAATTCATGCCCTTCCGCGGCAAGCTGCTCCTCCTGCTTCTTGTCCCATGCGCCGCGCCGCATCAGGTAACTGCGCAAGCGCGCGACCGGCTCGAACGACCACTGCAGCGCCACTTCTTGAGCATCGCGGTAGCGGGAAGCGTCGTCCGCGGTGGTGTGATCGCCGAGACGGTAGCTGAGCGCTTCGATCAGGGTAGGACCGCCGCCGGCGC
>JAQGMO010000160.1 GCA_028292315.1 Herminiimonas sp.
CTGATTAAAGCAAGTCCATGCAATGAACCTGCAATTCCGCCGGGCGTATGGTTTTCATCGCTTTTCAGTTACCCATGGGGAAATCAGGAGATTACCCGCGAAGCGAAGCTGCCTGAATCTTTGTCATTTAATTTATAAATTTATTAACTTTAGACCCGGCGCATCGGGCTAGTGTCGGTTCGACCCGGTTTAACTCAAGCCATCGCACGTCCCTTGCTCGGCCGCTTATGGCATTTTCCACCGCCTGTCCTACACTGGTTGTGACCACTCCTTTGTTCCCGCAGACGATCATGATTCGCCAAGTTCTTACCCTGTTGAGCCTGTTGGCCGGGCTGCTGGCGCCGTGGATGGCCGGCGTTGCAGCGGCAGAGGAAATGAATGCTTCGGATGCTTTTGCAATACGGACGACCGTTCAGTCGCAGCTGGATGCGTTTGCCGAGGATGATGCCGTCAAGGCGTTTGCACTGGCGACCGATTCAACCCGTAACCTCCTAGGTAACGCGGAAAGATTTTTGCAGCTGATCAAGGACCAGTATCCCCCGGTATACAGGAATCGCCTCGCCCTGTTTTCCAATCCTGAAATGATCGACGGCCATGCGCTGGTGATGGTGCGACTGACCGATCCGAAAAATACGGTCTGGATCGCTATTTATGAAATGCAGCAGGATGTAGAGGGCAGCTGGAAAATCGATGGCTGTAATCTTTTTGAAACGACTAGCGTTTCAATTTAACAGGAGCGTTGCCATGCCACGGAAATATATCGATTGCCGCGAATTCCCCAGCGAAAGTAACTGTTCCCTGGCCATGGCCGCGGACAGCGAACAGGAATTGCTTGAGGCGGCGGTACAGCATGCGGTGACGGTGCATCAGCACCAGGACACGCCGGAACTGCGCCAGCAGCTTAGCCATTTGTTCAAGGAAGGTTCGCCGCCGGTTTAATGTCCGGAACCGGCCGTCCAGTACCGGGCGGCAAGATAAACGCAATTCGCTGTAACAGGCTCACCAGTTCGGACAGCCGAAATGTCCCGGTCTTCTCGAACGATGATCGCGCACGCCGGGATACCCAGTCTCGGCAAACGTGGGCACGTCCGGGAACTCGAACGAACGTTTCTCACCGATGAAGGCCAGGGGATACAAGGGCGCGGTGTGCGGCATGGACGGCGAGTAGCGCCGAAAATTCAAATCGCATGACTGCTTGCGTCAGCCGTATGCGCCGCCGGTCAGCAGCAAATCGAAAGCGCGTGCGATAGCGGCAATCAGCACGGTTGCGCCGACGCCAAGCGTCAATACCAGCAACAGGGCGATCAGCCAGCCGGAATCCGACTGTTTGCCGGAATGCGGGTTATGCCGCGCATCCCATTTTTCATCAGGGGTGACGCCGATCGCCAAGGCCTCGATAAAGGCCGCAATCGCCGACAGGATCAGAGGTGCCCATGCAAACATCAAGCCGCTACCGCTGGCCGTTCTCAAAAGTAACAAAGACAGCGGCAGGGTCAGGAAATGCAGCCAGCCCCAAGTATCTTTCAATCCACAAAGATAAAAGCGATGGAATCCCAGGCTGCCAAAGGCAAAAGCAAGAAATGTGGCGAAAGTTTTGTTCTTGTGGGCAACCATTGTGTCATTCATCCAAAGCTTGAGGCAGTAAAGCCGGTGCGGCAGGTCGTCCCGCGGTCTTCGCGGCGGCCTGCCGCGTGCGACGCGTAGTGTGCATCATGCGTGGCGCCGGCGCAATGGGTGTCTCCGTCATACGCAGCGATTTACCCGCAAGTCGAACGAGGTTGCGGTGGGTGGGCGATTCAGGCTATAATTTGCGGCTTTTTCCGTGTTCGAACACTTTTTGGAAATATTATGGTCGTTATTCGTTTAGCTCGTGGTGGTGCAAAAAAGCGCCCGTTTTTTAATATCGTCGCAACCGATTCCCGTAATCGCCGCGATGGCCGCTTCATCGAGCGCATCGGTTTTTACAACCCGGTTGCGTCCGGCGGTGAAGAAGCCTTCCGTATCGTGCAGGATCGCCTGACGTACTGGCAAGGTGTTGGCGCCCAGTTGTCGCCAACCGTTGAACGCCTGGTGAAGCAGGCTGGCAAGCCGGCCGCTGCTGCCTAAGCAGGCAGACGGTCAGTTAGCTGGCAAGGCAGGACGGCAGAACGATAGTCGCAGACCCGGTAGCCCGGTGAGGCTGTCCGGGTTTTGTCACTTGATCAATTCTGAATTACTGCGACAGGTATGAATCGTCCCGAAGATCTTGTGCTGGTGGGATATGTGTCCGGCGCTTACGGCATTAATGGCTGGGTCCGCATCAGGCCCTATTCGTCCGATGCGGATGCACTGTTGTCTGCAAAGACCTGGTGGCTGGACAAGCCGGAGTGGCATGACGTCGATATGATGCAGTCCAAAATCCACGGCGGGGATGTGGTCGCCCAGTTGATGGGCGTGGCCGGACGCGATGCGGCCGAAGCGCTCAAGGGTGCTTCAGTGCAGATCCGGCGCAGTCATTTTCCACCGCTGGCGGACAATGAATTCTACTGGATCGACTTGATTGGTCTGGCGGTTGAAAACCTGCGCGGCGAGCACTTGGGCGTGGTCGGCGACCTGATGGACAATGGCGCGCATCCGATTTTGCGGGTGACGCCGCCGCCGGACCCGACGCTTGAAAAAGCCAGGCCGGAATGCCTGATCCCGTTTGTCGATCAATTTGTCAAAACCGTCGATCAGGATGGAAAGAAAATCACGGTCGACTGGGAAAGCGATTATTAATTGATTTTCAGGCAGCGCCTGGCGATGGGCGTTTGTTGAGGAATGGCGCGAAATGCAATTTGATGTCGTTACGCTCTTTCCTGAAATGTTTTCCGCGCTGACGCAGTCGGGCATCACCCGGCGCGCATTTGACCAGGATAGGTGCGCTTTGGCGCTGTGGAACCCGCGTGATTTCACAACCGACAATCATCGGACCGTGGACGACCGGCCATATGGCGGCGGACCCGGAATGGTCATGCTGGCAAAGCCGCTGGAAGCGGCGATCGGTGCGGCCCGGGAACGCCAGGCGCAACTCGGTCTGGCGCGGCCGCCGGTGGTGTACCTGTCGCCCCAGGGGCGACCGCTGACGCATGGGCGGGTAATGCAGTTTGCCAGGCAGCCGGGTGTGGTACTGCTATGCGGTCGTTATGAAGCGGTGGATCAGCGTTTGCTGGATCGTTGCGTCGATGAGGAAATCAGTATCGGCGATTTCGTGTTGTCAGGCGGCGAATTGCCCGCGATGGCGCTGATGGATGCGGTGATCCGGCAATTGCCCGGAGTACTGCATGACGATGCTTCGGCAGTGGAAGACAGTTTTGTCAACGGCTTGCTCGATTATCCGCATTACACGCGGCCGGAAGTTTATGAAGGCGTGGCGGTGCCGCCGGTATTGCTGGGCGGGCATCACGCCGAGATCGTAAAATGGCGGCGCGCGCGGGCGCTCGAGGCTACCGCACGCAAGCGCCCGGCACTGATCGCCGAAGCACGCGCGGCGGGATTGCTGACCGCCGCCGATGAAAAATTTTTAAGCAGTTTGTAGTTTGTGGTGTGCAGTACGCGGTAAGCAGTACGTCGTACATGGTTCGCCGTGTGTAATTTGTAGTATGTTGTATCGGGCAGGCGCGGATATTCCGGCGCCTGCATGGTTAACCCCATCCTCTACCGGGCAATAAGAGTGCCTATGCGCCGGCAAGATGGCTTTTGGAGCTAAAAATGGATTTGATCCAACAACTTGAGCAAGAAGAGATTGCTCGCCTCGGCAAGAATATTCCTGTCTTCGCCCCGGGCGACACGGTCATCGTCAACGTCAATGTAGTCGAAGGTACGCGCAAGCGCGCCCAGGCTTATGAAGGCGTTGTGATTGCACGTCGCAATCGCGGACTGAATTCCAATTTCATCGTTCGCAAGATTTCGTCCGGCGAAGGCGTCGAGCGTACGTTTCAGCTGTATTCCCCGCTGATCGCGTCGATCGAAGTCAAGCGTCGCGGCGATGTGCGGCGCGCCAAGCTGTATTATCTGCGTGAGCGTTCGGGCAAATCGGCGCGTATCAAGGAAAAACTGCCGAATCGTCGCGCAACTGCCAAATCCGCGGCATAAATCAGGCGGGCGAATTGCAGGGAAGGGCACCGATGGTGCCCTTTTTCATTGCGGGCGCTCATCTTCAACAATACCAATTCATCCCGTGAGAGGCTACAATCTCTCGATTACAATCAGTGCAATCGGCTCTAATGAGCGCATCCGATTGACTGGCTTCCCGGGAATCCAACTTGACTAGACTGCATTTCGATCCACAAACGATCTCGATTGAATCGCTCGCGGGCGAGGCCGCTGTCAATGCGGAACACCTGGAGCCGCAATGGCTGCGCGCACGCCTTGCCAACCCGCCCGACTGGCTGCCCGAGCACTCGTCGGAACATTTGCTGCGCCAAAAAGCTACAGGGCTTACGCCGGCAGCGGTGCTGTTGCCGATCGTGGTGCGCGAACATGGCCTGACGCTTTTGCTGACCCAGCGCACCGCGCATCTCACCGATCACGCGGGGCAGATCAGTCTGCCCGGCGGGCGTATGGAGCCGGAAGATGCTTCGGCTATTGAAACCGCCCTGCGCGAGACCGAGGAAGAAGTCGGCCTGGACCGCCGGCATGTCGAAGTCATCGGAACCCTGCCGGAATACACTACCGGAACCGGTTATCGAATCATACCGGTGGTGGGTATCGTGCATCCGCCATTCGATTTGCGCGCCGACCCGTTCGAGGTAGCTGAAATATTCGAAGTGCCGCTCGCGTTTTTAATGGACGGAGCGAATCATCAGCGGCGCGCCGGTGAATTTCCCGGAGCAGGGCGCCGCACCTTTTATGCAATGCCGTATGAACGGTATTTCATCTGGGGCGCAACGGCCCACATCCTGCGTAACCTGTTCCACCTGCTGCGCACCTGAGCGGGCCGCCGGCGCTTGTCGGGAAGGCGCCAGACCAGATGCATGGCGCCCGCACCGGAGCGGTGGCGTGTTTGATTATGGCGCCATGCTGCGTTATCGTATGGCTTGACTGAATTACCAGGTGGTTTAATGACATTCTTATCTATCCTTTGCGCGCTGGTGCTGGAACAGCTTAAGCCGTTGCGCGCGGACAATCCGGTTTATGCCGGCATCAAGGCGTTCGCTGCGCGCATGGAAGCCTGGTTCAATGCCGGCCGCGCCGAGCACGGGCGGCTCGGCTGGATACTGATGGTCGCCGCATTGATGATCCCGACCATCCTGGTGTACTGGCTGGCGAGCCTGCTCAGTCCGTTTGCGGCGCTGGCCTGGAATATCGTGATTGTCTATCTGACCCTGGGCTTTCGGCATTACAGCCATTACTTCACATCGATTCAGCTCGCTCTCAATGCGGGCGACACCGACACCGCACGCACGCTGCTGGCGGAATGGACCAGGCAAGACACGGCCGGGATGGACGTCGGCGAGATTTCGCGTATCGCCGTCGAGAAAGCGCTGGTGACAACGCACCGCCATGTATTCGGCGTGTTTTTCTGGTTCCTGATGCCGCTGGGTCCGGCCGGCGCAGTGCTGTATCGGGTTGCGGAATACCTGGCGCGCGCCTGGAATGAGCCCGACCATATGAAGAGCGAAGCATTCGGCCGGTTCGCGGCGCAGGCGTATTACTGGATCGACTGGATTCCGGCACGGCTGACCGCGACTGCGTTCGCCATTGTCGGTAATTTCGAGGATGCGATTTATGCCTGGCGCAATTTCGCGCATCGCTGGCAAAACGAGACCACCGGCATCATTCTTTCGGCCGGCGGCGGGGCCATGGGCGTACGGCTGGGCACGCCCGCTGAAAACGCGGCCGACCTGCTTCCGGCCGATGCCTCGGTTATCGATTCGCTCGGCATCGAAGCGGATAGTCTGCCCGGCGAAGAGCCGAGCATGCGCGCTTTGCAGAGCACGGTCGGCCTGGTGTGGCGCGCACTGTTGTTGTGGATGCTGTTGTTGCTGCTGTTATCGGTTGCAGTATGGCTGGGGTAGATTTTCCGGCACGGCGCGCCGGCGCAGTGTAAAGTACCTTTGCAGTGATGCGACAGGGACGGTCGCAAGTCTTATATAAGATATAATATGCAAGAGTTTTGAACGCTTGTTGCTACATAATGGCGGCAGGCCGTTCAGGTTGCCGTTTTTATGGAAATCAGGCGCATATAATGGACCATCCCATCCGAAAACCCCCCGCGCCCGCGCGTGAATTTTTCATCCAGGGTATCACCAGCGATGGCAAGCCATTCCGTCCCAGCGACTGGGCTGAACGGCTGTGCGGAGTCATGTCATGCTTTCGCCCCGAAGGGACAGGCGGTCTTAACGCGCACCTGAAGTATTCCCCATATGTCCGCCCCACCCTGTTGGAGGGGATCAAATCGGTGGTCGTCAACGAGGATCTGCGCGAGATCGAGCCGCTTGCCTATCATTTCGTGCTCGATTTCGCAAAGGATAACGATTTGCAGGTCGTGGCGGCATGCCTGTTGCCCGAGCCCGAGCCGCAGTCGGGACCGGAGCCGGAATCAGCGTCCGGATCAGCGCCGAACCCGCGCCGGGCCTGAACCCTCCTGCCGCGCGCCAGTTGCAGTACACTGGGATCATCGCGTTTCGCGGTGTACGGAGAAAGCTTAGTGCCGAGTTCAAAACATCATCATGATGATCTGCATAAGCATCACGATCATCATCACCAGCATCATCCGCATGCGGGGCATCATCACGCCGCCCCCGATAGCAACAGCCGCGCATTCATCCTGGCGATCATCCTCAATATCGGTTTCGTGGCAATTGAATTCGCTTATGGGTTCGTTGCCAACTCGACCGCGCTGATGGCCGATGCCGGGCACAACCTGTCGGATGTGCTTGGCCTGCTGCTGGCCTGGGGCGCGGCGGTGCTCGCCAAAACCCAGCCGGCAGGGCGCTATACCTATGGCTTGCGCAGCACCTCGATCCTGGCGGCGCTGGGCAATTCCATGCTGCTGCTCGTAGCGTGCGGTGCGATTGCGCTGGAAGCGTTGCGCCGCTTCCAGCAACCGACGGAAATCCCCGGACTCACGGTGTCGCTGGTGGCGGCGGCCGGCATTGTCGTCAATGGATTTTCAGCCTGGTTGTTCATGGCCGGCAGCAAACATGATCTGAATATCCGCGGCGCGTACCTGCATATGATGGCCGATGCGGCGGTGTCGCTCGGCGTCGTGCTCGCCGGCGTGGCCATGCTTTTCACCGGCTGGTACTGGCTCGACCCGGCCTTGAGCCTGGTGATTGTCGCAGTGATCATGATCGGTACCTGGGGACTGTTGCGCGAGGCGTTGCGGCTGTCGCTCTCGGCCGTGCCGGCGCATATCGACCTCGACGCGGTGCAGCGGTATCTCGCCAGTCAGTCCGGCGTCACCGATGTGCATGACCTGCATATCTGGGGAATGAGCACCACCGAGAGCGCATTGACCGCGCACCTGGTCATGCCAGGCGGCTATCCCGGCGATGCCTTCATGGACCATGTGGCGCAGCAGTTGAGAGAACATTTTGCAATTCATCACTGTACCCTTCAAATTGCACGGTCGACATCGCGCAGCCGATGCGCGCTGGTGAGCTGAGGAATTCGACTGCCCGGCGCGGGACGCACGTGAAATAATCTTGTGTCATATCAAGGATAGCCGCAAACACCGGGCCGGTCCGATTGCGGGCGGCCGCCGGCGGCTTACAATGAAAGCCGATCACGAAACCAGTTACGCGGAGCCGGCCATGACAATGACCAGAATGGAGAAAGACAGCTTCGGCCCGATCGAAGTCCCGGCCGATCGTTTATGGGGAGCGCAGACACAGCGTTCGCTCGAGCACTTCCGGATTTCGACGGAGCGTATGCCGCATGAGCTGATCGTTGCGCTGGCGGAGGTCAAGCGAGCCTGCGCCCTGGTTAACCGCGACCTCGGCCGCCTGCCGGCCGACAAGGCTGCCGCGATCGTGCAGGC
This sequence comes from Herminiimonas sp., assembly GCA_028292315.1. GTDB lineage: Bacteria > Pseudomonadota > Gammaproteobacteria > Burkholderiales > Burkholderiaceae_D > JAQGMO01. Next base: position 8,006 of record JAQGMO010000160.1, read on the forward strand.
GGGCGAGGAAGTCATCGCTGGCCGGCATGATCATGAATTTCCGCTGGCGGTCTGGCAGACCGGCTCCGGCACCCAAACCAATATGAACATGAACGAGGTGCTCGCGAACCGGGCTTCGGAACTGCTCGGGGGAATCCGCGGCGAAGGGCGGCTGGTGCATCCGAATGACGACGTCAATCTGGGCCAGTCGTCCAATGATATTTTTCCAACCGCGATGCATGTCGCGGCCAGTCAGGCGATCGCCGGCAGGCTGCTGCCAGAGCTGCGCGAATTACGCGAAACGCTGGCGCGCAAGGCGCAGGAGTTTGGCGGCATCGTCAAGATCGGCCGCACGCATTTGCAGGATGCCACGCCGCTCACGCTGGGCCAGGAATTTTCAGGCTATGCGGCGCAGCTCGGCCATGCGGGAGCGGCGATCGAAGCAACGCTGCCGCCGCTGTATGGTTTGGCGGCCGGTGGAACGGCCGTGGGCACAGGGCTGAATACGCATCCGGAATTCGGCGAGCGCGTTGCGGCCGAACTGGCGCGACGCCTCGGGCTGCCGTTTTACAGCGCTGCGAACAAGTTTGCCGCTTTGTCTGCGCATGATGAACTGGTGTCGGCGCACGGCGCGCACAAAACCCTGGCCGCCGCGTTGATGAAGCTTGCCAACGATGTGCGCTGGCTCGCATCCGGGCCGCGTTCCGGCCTGGGTGAACTGCGCATCCCGGAAAACGAACCTGGTAGTTCCATCATGCCCGGCAAAGTCAATCCCACGCAATGCGAAGCGCTCACCATGTTGTGTTGCCAGGTATTCGGCAACGATGTGGCGATCAACTTTGGCGGCGCTTCGGGAAATTTTGAATTGAATGTTTTCAAGCCGCTCATTGCCCACAATTTTCTTCAAAGTGTGCGGCTCTTATCCGACGGCATGAAGAGTTTCAATGAACACTGCGCACGCGGGATCGAAGCCAATCACGATCGTATCGCAGAATTGATGGAACGCTCGCTGATGCTGGTGACCGCATTGGCACCGCATATCGGCTACGACAAGGCCGCGCAGATTGCCAAGCACGCGCATCGCGACGGCAGCACGCTCAGGCAGGCGGCGCTGGCGCTCGGTTATGTGACCGAGGAAGAATTCGAGCGTTGGGTGAAGCCGGAAGACATGACCCAATCCAAGATTTGAGATTTAATGTCTTGTCACCGCACGGTGTGCCACATTGCGCAACATCGCACAATATTAGACCCGATTAATACTTGATGCCGACTTGTCCTGTTCAGGGCAAGCTACTTTCCGTTCCAACGCAAAGCACGATGGTCGACGCGCATGCAGTAAATCGTGTGTGCGAATTAGGCCAGTGATCGAAGCCAGTGATCGAAGCCAGTGATCGAAGCCAGTGATCGAAGCGTGCGAATTGAAGCTTGCGTT